>NZ_JBHVFQ010000010.1:151072-156049 GCF_042801555.1 Isoptericola sp. NPDC057559 | reverse complement strand
ACCGGATGGTCACCGCGCCCGCCGCCCGGTCGCCCCGCCGGGTCGGGCGCAGCGGGGTGCGCACCCGCGCGGACTCGCCGGCGGGCAGGTCGACCGTGTGGCGGGCCGAGCGCGCCACGAGCGGCTCGCCCGCGGCGGCGCCGTCGGTGCGCACGGCGGCGTCCACGACGAGCGACGGAGGCCACGCGTCCCGGACCAGCGCGCGCAGGCGGCGGCGGGTCGTGTTGGTGAGGACCAGCTCGGAACGCGTGGTCACGCCGAGCCGCACCGAGCGCGGCGCGCGGCGCTGGATCGCGACGGCGCGCGGCGACGCGGCGAGCGCGACGTCGACGGCGCAGACGGCCACCACGACGAGCGCCCACACCACGACCGTCCCCGGGACCGGGAACAGGGCCACCGGGATCACGCCGAGCGCCGCCAGGACGACGGCACGCCAGGTCAGCGCCACGCGATCACCGCCCCGTCGGCGCCCGGCCCCATACCGTCTCGCCGCACGTTCAGCGGGGGACGGGCACGGTCGCGAGCACGCTGGTCAGCACGCTCTCGGCGGTGACCCCCTCGAGCTCGGCCTCGGGCCGGAGCTGGACGCGGTGCCGCAGCGTGGGGTGCGCGAGCGCCTTCACGTCGTCGGGCGTGACGTACGAGCGGCCCGAGAGCCAGGCCCAGGCGCGCGACGTCGCGAGCAGCGCCGTGGCGCCGCGCGGCGACACCCCGAGCGACAGGGAGGGGGAGCGGCGGGTGGCGCGGCACAGGTCGACGGCGTAGCCGAGCACCTCGGGCGCCACCTGGACCTGCCGGACCTCGGCGCGGGCGGCGGCGAGCTGCTGCGGGCCGGCGACGGGCCGGACCCCGGCACCGTGCAGGTCGCGGGGGTCGAAGCCGGCGGCGTGCCGGGCCAGGACCTCGATCTCCTGCTCGCGCGCCGGCACGGGCAGCACCACCTTGAGCAGGAAGCGGTCGAGCTGTGCCTCCGGCAGCGGGTACGTGCCCTCGTGCTCCACGGGGTTCTGCGTCGCGATGACGACGAACGGGTCCGGCAGGGGGCGCGGCGTGCCGTCCACCGACACCTGGCGCTCCTCCATCGCCTCGAGCAGCGACGCCTGCGTCTTCGGGGGCGTGCGGTTGATCTCGTCCGCGAGCAGCAGGTTCGTGAAGACGGGGCCCTCGCGGAAGGAGAACTCGGCGGTGCGCGCGTCGTAGACCAGCGACCCGGTGACGTCGCCCGGCATGAGGTCGGGCGTGAACTGGACGCGCTTGGTGGACAGGTCCAGCGACTCGCCGAGCGCGCGCACCAGCAGCGTCTTCGCGACGCCGGGCACGCCCTCGAGCAGCACGTGGCCCGAGCAGAGCAGCGCGATGAGCAGGCTCGTCACCGCGGAGTCCTGGCCGACGACGGCCTTGCCGACCTCGGTGCGCACGCCCGCGAGCGCGGCGCGCAGCTCGACGGACGGCGCCGCGGGGGCCGGCGCGTCGTCCGGCGCCACCGGAGCCGTGGGCGCTACCGGAGCCGTGGGCGTTACCGGAGCCGCGGGCGCGGGCGGTGCCGCGGGGGCTGCCGAGGCGTCGGCCGGGGCCGGCGGGTCGACGGGGGCGGGCGCCGTGGTCTGCGGGACCGGGGCGGCCTGCGGGTTCTCGTCGGGGGTCGTCACGATCGGTGGACCTCGCTCTCCAGGGTGTCGAGCCGGCGCGCTAGCTCGACCAGCGCGCCGTCGTCGGGGGGTGGTGGGCCGTACAGCAGGTCGGCCACGTCGCGGGTGGGGCGGCCGGTGGCTCGGGAGACGGCCTCGGTGAGGGTCGTCGGGTCCGCCGACCGGGGGACGCCCAGGCGCCGTGCGACGACCTCGGCGCTGGCCGCGCGGAGCCCCGCGGCGGCGTGCCCGCGGGAGCGGGTGCGCCGGTACAGGCGGCCGCGGCCGCGGGTGGTCTCGGTGGCGCGCACCACGACCGGCAGCTCCTCGGCGACGAGCGGCCCGAGGCGGCGCGCGCGCCAGACGGCGGCGACGCCCACGACCAGCAGGGCCCACAGGCCGACGACGCCGGCCCAGCTCGGCAGCACGGCCCCGCCCGGGTCGGACGGCTCCCCGGCCGCGCTGGTGTCCAGCGGGTCGGGGACGAGCCACACCAGCGTCTCGTGCGCGCCCAGCAGGCCCAGGGCGAGGGCCGCGTTCCCGTCGTCCAGGACGGTGTCGTTGCGGATGAGCGCCGCGTCGTCGACGGCGGTCACGGTGCGCGTGCCGCCCGCGGTCGGGAGCTCCACCTGCGCGAGCGCCGCCCGGTCGTCGGCCGTCCAGCAGAGGGTCACGTCGCGCGACGCGTCGGGGTTGGCCTCGAGCCCGGCGCCGAGCTGCAGGGTCCCCGCGCGCCGTGCGACGGGGAGGTCGCACCCGGGGGCGACGGGGGAGCCGGGCGTGGCGGCCGGGTGCACGCGGCCGGCGTCGCCGTCGGTCGCGGCGCCGACCAGGAGGTCGTCGGCCCCGATCAGCACCAGGTCGGCCTCGACGCCGGCGAGGGCGTCCGCCTGCTCGGGCAGGAGGTAGGACGACGGCGTCACGAGCAGCGTGGTGCCCGGGCCCGCCGCGGACACGGCGTCGGCGACGCGGGTCACGTGCTCGACGTCGACGCCCTGCCGCCCGAGCACCTGGGCCACGGCGCGGGCGCCGTCCTGGCCGGGGTTGTCCGGGGCGTACGGCGTGCTCGACGTGACCGGCCGCGTCACCGCGAGCACGGCCACCACGAGGACGACGACACCCAGCACCAGCAGCGTCCAGCGGGCGCGCCGCCACCGTCGGGCCGCGCGGCTGCCGGCGGTGGTGCCGTCGCCGGTGACGACGGGCGAGGTCGTCGCGACGGTCGCCGCCGCGGGGGAGCCGAGGCCGGCGCCGAGGTCCGTGCCGGGGTCCGTGCCGAGCGTCATGGTGCGGCCACCCCGCTCGTCGTCGCGAGCGGCTCGGGCCGGAGCGCGCGCACGCGCGCGTCGAGGTCGCGCAGGCGCTGGTCGTCCTCGGCCCGGGCGGGGAGGGTGCCGTAGCAGACGTCGTCGAAGAGGCCGGCGGCGCCGTGCAGCTCGCCGGCCACGACGGGCAGGCGCGAGCCGGCGTCGTGCGCCGCCTCCTGCGCGGTACGGCCCGGACGCTCGTCGATGACCACCCGCTCCTCCAGGGACCGCACCAGGGCGCGGAACCGCTCGAGCACCGCGGTCGACCAGTCGCCGCGACCGGCGGCGGCGTCCGCGGCCGCCCGCAGCTCCTCGGCGGTCCGTGCGTCGTCGCCGAGCACGACCGCGGAGCGGTGCCGGCTCCGCGTGAGCCGCACCGGCCCGGCGACCCACCACGCGATCGCGGCCACGAGGACCACGGCGACGACCACCACGAACGCGACCGGGAACCGGCCCCCGCCGAGCGACAGCCCGTCGAAGAGGTCCGCGATCCACTGCAGCAGGCGCTCGAGGAGGGACGGAGCGGTGGAGTACTCGGAGCGGGACAGCTCCTCGAGGAGCCAGCGGTGCGCCGTCTCGCGGTCGGGGTCCACCGGCACGGTGGCGGGCAGGGCCGCCAGCGCGGCCGGGAGCAGCCCCGCCGACGCGCCGGTCACGCGATCATGCCGGGGGGCGGCCCCGGGCGGGGGCCGGGCCCGGCCCCCGGCTGCCCGTCGTCGGGCGCCTGGGCCGCGGCGGCGAGCTGCACGTCGAGGCCCTCGCGGCGCATCCGCACGTCGATGTAGAGCAGGGCGACGACGGACGCCGTGAAGATCGTGGTGATGGCCGTGCTGACGATGATCGACAGCACGCTGGCGACGACCGTCGACGCGCTCATGACCTGGGTGCTCTCGCTGGCACCGCCGATGGCGGCCGCGATGATCGTGATGGGGTAGGTGATGAGGTTCGCCGCGATGCCGATGATGATCGCCGCGAGCAGGTAGATCCCGAACAGCCGCCAGAACGACCCGCGGGTCAGCCGCCACGCACGACCGATCGTGGAGCCGAGGCCCTGGCCCTCGAGCGCCAGCGCGGGGGCCACGAGGCCGACGCGCACCCCGAGCCACACGACCGCCGCGAGGAGCCCCGCCACCAGGAGCAGCACGATCGCGACGGTGCCGCCGACCGACGAGTCGCCGAACGCGGCGATGACGACGACGAGCAGGGTGAACCACACCGCGCCGAGCACCAGGGACGCGAGGGTCCGCAGCAGCGCCCAGCCGATCAGGCGGCCCACCCGGCCGCGCAGACGGGTCCAGACCTGCCCGAGGCTCTGCTTGCGCCCGATGACCGACTGGCTCACGGAGACCGTGAGGATGCCCTCGACCACCGGCTGGGCGACGAGGATCGTCAGCCCGGTGCCGAGGCCCGTCGCGACGACCTGGGCGTAGACGGCGTCGAACCCGAGGTCGGCGATCTCGGGGTCGGCCGCGGCGAGCGACGAGAACGACGAGGTCAGGGAGGGGACGATGAGCTGCGCCACCAGCACGCCGAGCACGGTCGCGACCAGCAGCACGAGCGTCGCCGCGCCGAGCATCACCTTGGGGTTGTGCCGGATCGCCGTGAACGCTCCGTCGTAGATCTCGCCGAGCGTCAGCGGCCGCAGCGGCACGATGCCGGGCTTGGCCGCCGCCGGGCCGTAGGGTCCGGGCGCGCCGCCCGGACGCTGCCCGTACCGGCCCTGCCCGTACTGCGGCTGGCCCTGCCCGTACTGCTGGCCCTGCCCGTACTGGGGCTCGCCGCCGGGCGCGCGCTGGCCGTACCGCGGGGGCTCGGAGGCCTCGCCCCAGCCGGACGGAGGCTGGGGCTGGTCGGGCGTGGTCATCGCGGCCTCCCGGGCTGCAGGGCGGTCGGGTCGTCGGCGAGCGGCGTCGACGGACTCTCGGCGGGGGGGGGGCCCCGGGCGGCCGCCGCCCCCCCCCCCCAAAAACCCGGCGCGGCCGCCCCCCCCGCCCCCCCCCCCCCCCCCCCCCCCCCCCCCGCACAAAGGACCCACAAAAACC
>NZ_JBHVFQ010000010.1:94577-151062 GCF_042801555.1 Isoptericola sp. NPDC057559 | reverse complement strand
GGGGGGGGGGCGTGGGGGCGGGGGGGGGGGGGGGGGGGGGGGGGGGGGGGGGGCGGGGCGCCCCGGCCCGGGGGGGGGGGGCCCGGGGGGGCCGGCCGCCCCCCCCGACCCTAGTACGCGGGACGGCGTCGCTCACGCGGCGCTCCACAGGACGTCCCGCCGGACCTGGCAGAATGGGCCCATGAAGTCCCGTGTCCTGGTGGTCGACGACGACACTGCGCTGTCCGAGATGATCGGCATCGTCCTGCGTTCCGAAGGGTTCGAGCCGACGTTCTGCGCCGACGGCGACGGCGCGCTCGTCGCCTTCCGCGACGAGCAGCCCGACCTCGTCCTGCTCGACCTGATGCTCCCCGGCAAGGACGGCATCGAGGTCGCCCGCGAGATCCGCGCCGAGTCCGGCGTGCCGATCATCATGCTCACCGCCAAGACGGACACGGTCGACATCGTGCTCGGCCTGGAGTCCGGTGCCGACGACTACGTGACGAAGCCCTTCAAGCCGAAGGAGCTCGTCGCGCGCATCCGGGCGCGCCTGCGCCGCACCGACGAGCCGGGCCCCGAGCGCCTGCGCGTGGGCGACGTCGAGATCGACGTCACCGGCCACAACGTGGTGCGCGACGGCGAGCGCGTCAGCCTCACCCCGCTCGAGTTCGACCTGCTCGTGGCCCTCGCCCGCAAGCCCTGGCAGGTCTTCACGCGCGAGGTGCTGCTCGAGAAGGTCTGGGGCTACCGGCACAGCGCCGACACGCGCCTGGTCAACGTGCACGTGCAGCGGCTGCGCTCCAAGGTCGAGCGCGACCCCGAGAACCCGACGGTCGTGCTGACCGTGCGGGGCGTGGGCTACAAGGCCGGTGCCCCGCGCTGAGTCCGCCGCGCGCCGCGTCCGCCGGACGTGGCGCCGGTGGCGCGCCTGGACCGTCTCGCGGACGCGGTACGTCGTCCGTCGGTGGCGGTCCTCGCTCCAGCTGCGGGTGGTGACGTCGGGCCTCGCGCTGGGCGTGGTCGCCGTCGCCCTGCTGGGCCTGTACCTGTCCGTCTCCATCCGCGACGGCCTGTTCGAGCAGCGCGTCGACCGCATCGAGCGCGAGAACGCGTCCATGACCGAGCAGGTCCGCACCTCGTTCTCGAACTCGCCCGCGACCTCCACGTCCGACCTGCAGCTCCTGCTCGCGCAGATGGTCAAGACGCTCGACGCGGGCGCCTCGAGCGCGCAGGACTTCCTCTTCCTCAACCCGCCGGACCAGCCGCAGCGGCTCGCCGACACCGGGACGCAGACCGGGCTGAAGTCGATCATCAGCGAGAACCTGCGCGCGGCGACGCTCGCCAGCGACGGCCAGGTGCTGCAGTCCGTGCAGATCCCCTCGGAGTTCACGAACTCCGAGGCGCCCGAGCCCGGCGTCGTCGTCGGGTCCACCGTCGAGGTGCCGTCGATCGGGACCTACGAGCTGTACGCCATCTACTCGCTGCAGTCCGAGCAGCAGACGCTGTCGTTCGTGCAGCGCACGCTGGGGATCGGGGCGCTGGCGATCCTCGCGCTGCTCGGTGTGCTCACGTGGGTCGTGACGCGGCAGACGGTCGCCCCGGTGCGGCGTGCGGCCACCGTCGCGTCGCGCCTGGCCGACGGTCACCTCGACGAGCGCCTGCCCGACGCCAAGGGGCAGGACGAGATGGCGACGCTGACCCGCACGTTCAACGAGATGGCCGCGAACCTGGAGGACCAGATCGCGCGGATGGAGGAGCTGTCCGCCGCGCAGCGCCGCTTCGTCTCGGACGTCTCCCACGAGCTGCGCACGCCGCTGACGACGATCCGGATGGCGGGCGAGGTCATCCACGCCTCGCGCGAGGACCTGGACCCGGCCGCGCGGCGCTCGGCCGAGCTCCTGTACGCGCAGCTGGACCGCTTCGAGGTGCTGCTGACCGACCTGCTGGAGATCAGCCGGTTCGACGCCGGCGCCGCCGTGCTCGACGTCGAGCAGCGCGACGTGCGCGACATCGTCGCCTCGGTCGCGGAGGCGTCGATGCCGCTCGCGGAGACCAAGGACGTCTTCCTGTCCGTGACGCTGCCGGACGAGCCCGCGACGGCCGACGTCGACCCCCGGCGCGTGGAGCGCGTCGTGCGCAACCTCGTCGTGAACGCCGTCGAGCATGCCGAGGGCAAGCCCGTCGAGGTCACGGTGGGGGTGGACCAGGCCGCCGTCGCGGTCGTGGTGCGCGACCACGGCGTGGGGCTGTCGCCCGACGAGATCGAGCGGGTCTTCCACCGCTTCTGGCGCGCCGACCCGGCGCGGGCCCGCACGACGGGGGGTACCGGCCTGGGGCTCGCGATCTCGCTCGAGGACGCGCGCCTGCACGCGGGCTGGCTCGAGGCCTGGGGACGGCCCGGCGAGGGGGCGAGCTTCCGCCTCACGCTGCCGCGCCGGGCGGGCATCCGCCTCGAGCGCTCGCCCCTGCCGCTGGAGGGCCCGTCGAAGGGCGTGTCGGCGCCGCCCACGGGGCAGCTGCCGGTGGTGAACCCGCCGACCGGCCCCACGCCGACGGCGATCCCCGAGCTCGGCGTCGTCGACTTCGACGGGGTGGACATCGTCCACCAGCCCGTCCCGCAGCTGAGGCCGGACCACGAGGAGGACCGATGACCGCAGACCCTGCCCGCCGGCGCTCCCGCGCGGCCGCCGCCCTGGTCTCGGCCGTCCTCGTGCTCGTCGTGACGGTCGCGTGCGCACGCATCCCCACCAACGGCCCGGTCCGCGACGGCGACACGCAGCTCGAGAACCTCAGCGAGATCGGCTACATCCCCGCGGGCCCGACGGCGGGCGCCAACCCCGACCAGATCGTGTCGGGGTTCCTCAGCGTCGCCCAGCTCGGTCCGACGTCGAACACCTCCTACTCCGTCGCGCAGGAATACCTCACGGCGCCGGCGTGGGAGGGCTGGGACCGCTACTCCCGGGTGCTCGTGCTGGCGGAGGACCCGCAGCTCGACCCCGTCGACGTGCCCGAGGACGCGACGGAGACCACGGTCACCGCCTCGGTCCGGGTGGTCGCGACGCTCGACGAGCGCGGGATGTACACGGAGGAGGCCACGCCCTACACGTTCGACGTGGCCTTCGGGCTCACGCGCAAGCCGGGCGGCGAGTGGCGCATCTCCCAGCTCGACGACGGCCTCATGCTCCCGTCGGCGTTCTTCAGCCAGGCCTTCCACACCACGACGCTCTACTTCCCGACGCCGGACCTGACCTGGTGGGTGCCGGACGTGCGCTGGTTCCCGCGTCAGACGTGGCGCACCGACGCCACCAGCGAGATCCTCGCGGGCCCGCCCGAGTGGCTCCAGGACTCCACGACGACCGTCATCCCGGAGGGCACCTCCCTCGCCATCGACGCCGTCACGGTCACGGACGACGGCTCCATCGACGTCAGCCTGACCTCCACGATCACGCAGGCCAGCGCCGAGGACCGCGCCCTCGCGGTCGCGCAGCTGCAGGCGACGCTGGCGGAGGGGGAGGGTCGCACCGTCGTCCTGTCCGAGGGCAACACGCCGCTCACCACGACCGGCACCAGCGCGCTGTCCGTGCCGCGGACGACCGGTGACGCGCTCGCCGTGACGGACGGGCGGCTCCAGCGGGTCGTCGGGCGCGAGCTGACCGAGCCGAAGCAGCCGGTCTCGCTCGCCGGCCTCGACCCGACGGCCCTCGCGGTCGGGCCGGGCGACGACCCGGTCGTGGTGCGCGACCGGTCGCAGGGGATCGTCCGCGTCTCCGGCGACGACGCGCCCTCCGTGCTCATGACCGGGAAGGACCTGGTGCCGCCGTCGATCGATCGGTTCGGCGCGGTGTGGACCGCGCAGGGGTCGAAGCTCCGGGTCGCGCTCGCGTCGGGGCAGGTGCGGACGCTGGACGTCGACTGGCTCTCGTCGCGCAACGTGCGGTCCGTGCGGGTCTCGCCGGAGGGCGCGCGGGTGGCGATCGTCAGCTCGGGGCCCAGCGGGCGGCTCGTGCACGTGGCGGGCGTGGTCCGCGACGCCGAGAACGTCCCGACCGGGCTCTCCGCGCCCGTGCAGGTCGGCGCGTCCGTGCGGCAGGTGTCGCAGGCGACCTGGCAGGACGAGGCGACCCTCGCCCTGCTGGGCAAGGAGTCCGACGGCGACGGCGCGGTGTTCCTGGCCGGCGTGGGCGGCCTCGCGGGGCAGGGCGGGCTGTCGCGGGCGCTGGCCGGGGTCACCGACCCGAGCTGGGTGACCGGCTCGGTCGGCACGGGCGCGATGCTCGCCATCGACGACGGCGGCACCCTCTACTCGCGGCAGAGCTCCGCGCTGTGGTCGATGGTCGCCGACGACGTCGACCTGGTCGCCTACCCCGGCTGACGCGTCCGCGCGCACGCGCCCGGGACGCTCCGCCGCCGCGCACCGGACGGACGCTGCCCCCAGGTCGGTGCCGTCCACGGCACGGCCGCGGGGCCGCCGTCCGGGACGCGGTGCCGGCGAGCCTGGTCGGTATGCGCCCACCGCCCGCCGCGCCCGCCGTCCGACCTGCCGAGACGCCACCGGCCGCCCGCCCGCCCGCGCCGCCCGCGTCGCGCTCCTGGCCGGCCGGCTGGCTGCGCGAGCTGGGTCGGCTGGTCGTCCCCGTGGCGTGCCCGGGCTGCGGCGCGCTCGACGTCCTGTGGTGCGCCGGGTGCGCCGCGCTGCTCGACGGGCCGGCGTCCCGGGTCGAGGGGGCCGCGCCCCGGCTGGACCGGCTCGACGGCGTGCCGCCGCTGCCGGTGTGGGCGCTCGCGGCCTACACAGGCCCGGTGCGCGAGCTCGTGGTCGCCTGGAAGGACCGCGGCCGCGTCGACCTCGACCGGCTCGTCGCGCCCCGCGTGCGCGCCGCTGCCCGGGACGCCGCCCCGGCCGTCCGCGCGGCGTGCCGCGGACGCCGGCTCCTCGTCGTCGGTGCGCCCTCCACCGGCGCCTCCCGACGGTCCCGCGGACGCGACCACGTGCGGGCCCTGACCCGTGCCGTCGCGGCCGGTCTGCGCGACGCCGGGGTCCCCGCTGACGTCGTCCCCGCGTTGGTCCGCCGCGGCCGCGGGCGCGACCAGGTGGGGCTCGGGGCCCGCGCCCGTGCCCGCAACCTCACCGGCTCCGTCGCCGTGCGGCGGGGCGTCGTCGAGAGCCCCGACGGCGGCCCCGCGGCGGTGCTCCTCGTCGACGACGTGCTCACCACCGGGTCCACCCTCGCGGCCGCCGAGCGGGCCCTCGAGGGGGTCGGTGCCGACGTCGTCGGTGCCCTCGTCGTGGCCGCGACACCCCCGCCCGGGACCGTCACGAGACCCGTGACGGATCTCCCGCCGCCCCCGGTATACCTCGCGCTCGGGAGGGGTTAGCCTGGGGGTCCCACGCGGGCGGACAGCCCCGAGACCATGGTCCGGGACGTCCTTCCGTGCGACCCACGAGCGGTCCGGACCAAGCGTCCGGCGACCCGGGAGGTGGTGCCGAACACGGCGCCCCACAGGGTGCCCAGACCGGAACTCGGGGCCGCTCGCGAGGGTGGCCTCACGACGAAGTGGAGCAACACGATGGAGATCGTCGTCGTCGGCAGGCACACGGAGGTGGCGGACAGGTTCCGCCGTCACGTGGAGGACAAGCTGAGCAAGGTGACCCAGCTCGCACCGGCTGCCCGTCGGGTGGACGTGGAGGTGACCCGGGAGAACAACCCGCGGCTCTCCGAGGTCCGCGAGCGGGTCGAGCTGACCGTGCGCGACAAGGGGCCCGTGATCCGCGCGGAAGCCGCGGCGGACGACCGGTTCGGCGCCCTCGACATCGCGTTGGACAAGCTCACGGAGAGGTTGCGCCGCTCGCGCGACCGCCGCAAGGACCACCGCCGCCGCGCCAACGACGTCCTCCCTGCCGTGGACGTCCGCACCTTCGACCAGGTGGCCGCGGCCGAGCCCGTCGCCCCGACGCCCGCGCCCGTCGCGCTGGCCGAGCCCGGCGACGCCGTCGAGCAGCAGCTCGGCGACTCCCCGGTCGTCATCCGCCGGAAGCTGCACCACGCGGAGCCCATGACCGTGGACGACGCGGTGTACCAGATGGAGATGGTGGGGCACGACTTCTTCCTCTTCATCGACAAGGAGACGGCCCGCCCGTCCGCCGTGTACCGGCGCCGGGGCTGGACCTACGGCGTCATCGAGCTCGACTCGACGGTCGGTGGCGTGGAGCCGGTGACCGAGCTGACGTGATCTGACCGCACCTGCGTGGTGCGGTTCGAGCCGGTCGAGGCCTGCGGCGCGGGGACGCGTTCACGGGCGCCAGGGCGCCCTCCACTTCGGGAGGGATACGTCCCGCGCCGCAGGCCTCGACCGGCTCTTTCGTGCCCGCTCGCCCCGGAGGCGGGGTGACCCCGGCCCGGCTCTGGGGGAGGCGGGCGAGGGCTGGCTGGTGCTGTCGGTGGGGTTCGGCAGGATGGGCGGGTGGACTCCCTCTCGCTCGCGCAGGCCCGCCGTGTCGCCCTCGGGGCCCAGGGGCTGCACCGGCCGAGGCCTGACGTCGCGGACGGCGGCGTGACGATGCGGCGGGCGATGGCGACCGTCGAGCGGCTCAACCTGCTGCAGATCGACTCCGTCAACGTGCTGGCGCGGGCGCACCTGATGCCGCTGTACTCGCGGCTGGGGCCCTACGACGTGGGGCTGCTGGACCGGGCGGCGGGCCGGGCGCCGCGCAGGATGGTCGAGACGTGGGCGCACGTCGCGTCGTACGTGCCGGCGGAGACGTACCCGCTGCTCGACTGGCGGCGCCGGGACTACCTCGGGGAGGCGTGGGGCACGATCTCCGGCACGCCGCTGGCGCACGCCGCCGAGCTCGAGCTCGTGCGGGGGATGGTCGCCGAGCGGGGGCCGGTCACCGCGCGCGAGATCCACGACGAGCTCGTCGCGCACGGGCACTCCGGCCCGCGCTCGCGCGAGGAGTGGGGCTGGAACTGGACGATGGCCAAGCGTTGCCTCGAGTTCCTGTTCTTCACGGGCGAGGTGATGTCGGCGCGGCGCAACACCGCCTTCGAGCGGTGCTACGACCTGCCCGAGCGGGTGCTGCCCACCGCGGTGCGCGCCGCCGGCCCCGTGCCCGACGACGAGGCGGTGCGCCGCCTCCTCGAGCTCGGCGCGCGGGCGCACGGCGTGGGCACCCTCCGCTGCTTCGCCGACTACTTCCGTCTCAAGGGACCCGCGGTGCGCCGCGCGCACGCGGAGCTCCTCGAGGAGGGCGTGCTGCAGCCCGTCGAGGTGCGGGGCTGGGGCGAGCGCACGTTCCGGCACCGCGACGCGCGGCTGCCGCGCCGCGCCGAGGCCAGGACGCTGCTCAGCCCGTTCGACCCGCTCGTGTGGGAGCGGCGCCGGCTCGAGGCGCTGTTCGACGTCTTCTACCGGATCGAGATCTACGTCCCCGCGCCGCAGCGGGTGCTCGGGTACTACGTGCTCCCGTTCCTGGAGGGCGACGCGATCACCGCGTTCGTCGACCTCAAGGCCGACCGGCAGGCCGGGGTGCTCCGCGTGCAGGCGGCGCACCCCACCGTGCACGCCGGGCCCGGTACCGCCGGCGCGCTGGGCGCCGAGCTGGACGTGCTCGCGGGATGGCTCGGCCTGGAGTCCACCGGGGTGTCGCCCGCCGGGGCCCTCGCCCCGGCGCTCGCGGACGTCGTGCGCGCGGCGTGACCCGCGCCGCGGCGGCGGCGCTCGTAGGATCGGCGCGTCACGACGTCGGGCGTGCCGCCGTCGGACCCGGATCGGGAGCAGGTCAGGAGCGCTGATGGCCACGGCCGTGCTGTACCTCGCCGCCGCGCTCGTGGGCGGGCTGGCGGCGACCTTCCTGCGCCTGCCGCCCCTCGTCGGGTTCCTCGCCGCAGGGTTCGCGCTCGGGGCCACCGGGGCGCCCGAGCTGCCCGGCCTGGAGACGGTCGCGGAGCTCGGCGTCGCGCTGCTGCTCTTCGCCATCGGGCTCAAGCTCGACGTCCGCTCGCTGCTGCGGCCCGAGATCTGGCTCACCACCCTCGTCCATCTGGTGCTGAGCGTCGCCGTGGCGGTCGGGTTCCTCGGCCTGCTCGCGGTGGTGGGCATCACCCTGCTCGCCGACGAGTCGTTCGGCTCGCTGGCCCTCGTGGGCCTCGCCCTGTCGTTCTCCTCGACGGTCTTCGTGGTCAAGGTGCTGGAGGACCGCTCCGACGCGACGGCGCTCTACGGCCGCATCGCCGTCGGCGTGCTCGTGGTGCAGGACGTCGTCGCGGTGGTCTTCCTCGCGGTGTCCACCGGCGAGCCGCCGAGCCCCTGGGCGTTCGCGCTCGTGGCCCTCGTCCCCGGCGCCTGGCTGCTGCGCCGCATCTGGGACCGTGCCGGGCACGGTGAGCTGCAGGCGCTGTTCGGCGCGTTCGTCGCACTCGTGCCCGGCTTCTGGCTCTTCGAGATCGCCGGCCTGTCCGGCGACCTGGGCGCGCTGGTCATGGGGGCGCTGCTGGCGGGGCACCCGCAGTCCACCGAGCTGTCGCGCTCGCTGCTGACGGTGAAGGACCTCGCGCTGGTCGCGTTCTTCCTCCAGATCGGGCTGCACGGCATGCCGGCCCCGGTCGATGTCGCCATCGCGCTCCTCCTGCTGCTCATGCTGCCGCTGCAGGTGGCGGTCTACGCCCTCCTGCTGTGGCTGATGCGGCTGCGCCGCCGCACCTCTTTCCTCGCGGGGCTCGCGCTCGGCAACTTCTCCGAGTTCGGGATCATCGTCGTGGCCTTCGGCGGCACCGCCGGCCTGCTCGACGAGGAGTGGACCGTCATCGTGTCCCTGGCGGTCGCGGCCAGCTTCGTCGTCTCCGCCGTCGTCAACCGGCGGGGCGTGGAGCTCGCCACGCGGCTCACCGCCCTCCTGCCGCGCCGGGACGTGGACAAGCTGCACCCCGACGACCGGCCGGTCGACATCGGCCAGGTGGACGCCCTCGTCCTGGGCCTCGGACGCGTCGGCTCGGCCACGTACCGGCGGCTGCGGGACGTGCACGGCCTGTCGGTGATGGGCGTCGAGCACGACCGGACCCGGGTGGCCGCGCTGCGCGACGAGGGCATCGCCGTCGTGCCGGCCGACGCCACCGACACCGAGTTCTGGGCGCGGGTCAAGCGGGCCGGTCGCGTGCGCCTCGCCGTCCTCGCGATGCCGTTCCACAAGGCGAACCTCATCGCGCTCGCGCGGCTGCGGGCCGCGGGCTTCGGCGGCCGGGTGGCGGCGATCGCGCGGTACGACGAGGACGCCGCGGAGCTGCGCCGGCACGGCGCCGACGCCGTCTTCCACCTGTACGGCGCGGCGGGCGCCGAGCTGGCGGACCGGGCGGCGAGCGAGCTCGCCGCGGGCGGCGGCCGCGGCGACGCGGCGTCCTGACCGTTCGTCCGTCGCGAACCCGCACCTGACTTTCAGGTGATCGGCCTAGGATGGCTTCGGTGTGACCCAGGCGACGGCGCGGACGGGCGAGCTCCCGCCGCCCCGTCGGCCGTCCGTCGCGCCGCACGGTCCCGGACATCCCCGGGGCGCCACCGACCCTGGAGTACTGCGTGCCTGCGATCCTCGAGAAGGTCCTCCGAATTGGCGAGGGCCGGATTCTCAAGAAGCTCAACAGTCTGGCCGAGCAGGTCAACCGGCTCGAGCCCAGCTTCGAGGAGCTGAGCGACACCGAGCTGCACGAGGAGACCGACCGGTTCAAGGAGCGGCTCGAGCACGGCGCCGGCCTCGACGAGCTGCTCCCCGAGGCGTTCGCCGCCGTCCGCGAGGCCGCGCGCCGCACCCTGGGGCAGCGGCACTTCGACGTGCAGCTCATGGGCGGCGCGGCGCTCCACCTCGGCAACATCGCCGAGATGAAGACCGGTGAGGGCAAGACGCTCGTCGCGACGACGGCCGCCTACCTGAACGCGCTCGAGGGCAAGGGCGTGCACGTCGTCACGACCAACGACTTCCTCGCGAAGTACCAGGGCGACCTCATGGGCCGCGTGTTCCGCTTCCTCGGCATGACGACCGGCGTCATCGTCTCGGGCCAGTCGCCGGAGGAGCGCCGCAAGCAGTACGCGGCCGACATCACGTACGGCACGAACAACGAGTTCGGCTTCGACTACCTGCGCGACAACATGGCGTGGTCGCCCGACGACCTGGTCCAGCGCGGCCACCACTTCGCCATCGTCGACGAGGTGGACTCGATCCTCATCGACGAGGCCCGCACCCCGCTCATCATCTCGGGGCCGGCGTCCGGCGACGCCAACCGCTGGTACACCGAGTTCGCCAAGGTCGTGCGCCGCCTCTCCCTCGACACGGACTACGAGGTCGACGAGAAGAAGAAGACGGTCGGCGTCCTCGAGCCGGGCATCGAGAAGATCGAGGACTACCTCGGCATCGACAACCTGTACGAGTCGCTCAACACGCCGCTCATCGGCTTCCTCAACAACGCCATCAAGGCGAAGGAGCTGTTCAAGCGCGACAAGGACTACGTCGTCCTCAACGGCGAGGTCATGATCGTCGACGAGCACACCGGCCGTATCCTCGCGGGCCGCCGCTACAACGAGGGCATGCACCAGGCCATCGAGGCGAAGGAGGGCGTGGAGATCAAGGCGGAGAACCAGACCCTCGCCACGATCACGCTGCAGAACTACTTCCGCCTCTACGACAAGCTCGCCGGCATGACCGGTACGGCCGAGACCGAGGCCGCCGAGTTCCAGGGCACGTACAAGCTCGGCGTGGTGCCGATCCCCACCAACCGGCCGATGGTCCGCATGGACCAGGCCGACCTGGTCTACAAGAACGAGGACGGCAAGTTCAACGCCGTCGTCGACGACATCGTGGAGCGCCACGCGAAGGGCCAGCCGGTGCTGGTCGGCACCACGAGCGTCGAGAAGTCGGAGCTGCTCTCGGGCCTGCTCAAGCGGGCCGGCGTGCCGCACAGCGTGCTGAACGCGAAGGAGCACGAGCGCGAGGCGTCCGTCGTCGCGCAGGCGGGCCGCAAGGGCGCCGTCACCGTGGCGACCAACATGGCCGGCCGCGGCACCGACATCATGCTCGGCGGCAACGCCGAGTTCCTCGCGGTCTCCGAGATGGCCGAGCGGGGGCTCGACGCTGCGGAGGACCCGGAGGAGTACGAGGCCGCCTGGCCCGACGTCCTCGAGAAGGCCAAGGGCGCGGTGGCCACGGAGCACGAGGAGGTCACCGAGCTCGGCGGCCTGTACGTGCTCGGCACCGAGCGTCACGAGTCGCGCCGCATCGACAACCAGCTGCGCGGTCGTTCCGGCCGTCAGGGCGACCCCGGCGAGTCGCGGTTCTACCTGTCGATGCAGGACGACCTGATGCGCCTGTTCAACTCCGGCCTCGCGTCGTCGATGATGGACCGCGCCGGGTTCCCCGATGACATGCCGCTCGAGTCGAAGATGGTGACGCGCGGCATCCAGAGCGCGCAGTCGCAGGTCGAGGCCCGCAACTTCGAGATCCGCAAGAACGTGCTCAAGTACGACGACGTGCTGTCCCGGCAGCGCTCCGTCATCTACGCCGAGCGCAAGCGCGTCCTCGAGGGCGAGGACCTCGAGGACCAGGTGCAGCACTTCCTCACGGACGTCGTCACGGCGTACGTCGAGGGCGCGACCTCCGAGGGCAACCCCGAGGCGTGGGACCTGGACTCGCTGTGGACCGCCCTGAAGTCGGTGTACCCGGTCACGATCACGCCCGAGGACGTGGTCGAGGAGGCCGGCGGCGTCGGTCGCCTCAGCCACGAGATGGTCCTGGAGGAGCTGCTCTCGGACGCCCGCGTGGCGTACGCGGCGCGCGAGGAGACCCTCGGCGAGGCCGCGATGCGCCAGCTCGAGCGCCGCGTGGTCCTCTCCGTGCTGGACCGCAAGTGGCGCGAGCACCTCTACGAGATGGACTACCTCAAGGAGGGCATCGGCCTGCGCGCGATGGCGCAGCGCGACCCCCTGGTCGAGTACCAGCGCGAGGGCTTCCAGCTCTTCCAGGCGATGACCGAGGCCATCAAGGAGGAGTCGGTCGGGTTCCTGTTCAACCTCGATGTGCAGGTGCAGCAGCCCGGCGCCCCCGGTGGACCGGTGATCTCCGCGGCCAGCGCGGCGGCCGCCGCGCAGTCCGGCGCCGGCCAGCTCGTCGGCGCCCCGGTCGCCGAGCCGACGCCGGTGGTCGAGCCCGAGGCGCCCGCGGAGCCCGAGCCCGCCCCCGTGGCGGAGGCGGAGCCGGTGCTCCTGGCCAAGGGGCTCGACGCCCCGGCGCCGCAGCGGCTGTCGTACTCGTCGCCGAGCGAGGACGGCTCGACCACGACGACGGGCGGCGCCACGCGTCGGTCGCGCCGGGAGCTGCACGGCGAGGCGACCGCGGCGACCAGCGACGGCCGGAGCTTCCCGGGCACGCCGCGCAACGCCCAGTGCCCGTGCGGCTCGGGCAAGAAGTACAAGGTGTGCCACGGCGTCAACGAGGAGTGACCCGGACGCCCTGAACCGCCGGTGAGCACGGAGCCCCGACCCGCGACAGCGGGCCGGGGCTCCGTCGTTCCGGGACGGTCAGCCGATCTCGAGCACGGCCACCCGCCAGGCCCCGCGCCGGGCCTCCAGCCGCACGGCGGCGGCGCGCACCCGACCGTCGTCGTCCAGCACGACGGTGGCCTCGGCGACGTCCTCGCCCAGCCGGACCAGGCGGACCCGCCGCACCTGGACGGGCCGGTGCTGCTCCGTGTGGCGCACGGGGTCGTGGGCGAGCCCGATGCGGGCGCGCTCGGCGAGCTGGTCGCGCACCTGCGGCGTCACCCAGCGGGCGAGCTGCGCGGAGGGCCGTTCGCCGCGCAGCACCTCCACGGCGGCACGCACCACCGCGCAGCACTGCGCCGTGGGGTCGGGCAGGGGCGCCGGCTCGTCCTCGCGGAGCGGTCGGCGCGGGGCGTCCGCGTCGTCGTCCCCGGGCCGCCGCACGCCCTCGGAGCCGACGCGCACCCGCCGCACCCGGGGCCCCGGGCGGGTGCTCGCCTCGGGATAGCCCGCCGGGCGGTCCCGCCGCGGCGGGGCGGAGACGCGGAGCGGGCGGTGGCCGGCGCCCTCGGCGGGGGCGGCGTCCGCAGGTGTCGCGGGGCCGGGCGTCTCCGGCGCGGGCGCACGGAGCTCGGCGGTGGTGGTCTCGGTGGGGGTGGTCGTCGCGGTCATGGTGCCCTCCGGTGGGTGCGGGTGTCGTGGGACGTCCGGGCCGTCAGGCGGGGGCGCGCAGGATCTGGCCGGGGAGGATGCGGTCCGGGTCGTCGCCGACGACGTCGCGGTTGGCCTCGTGCCACCGCGTCACCTCGCGGAGGACCTCCGCGTCGGACGGGGCGCCGCCCAGGGCGTCCCGCGCGATGTCCCACAACGTGTCGCCACGGAGCACCACGCGGGTGCCGTCGGTGTCGTCCGTCGCGTCCTGGACCGCGGAGGTGCGGGCGACGGGAGTCGCGGCGACCGTCTCCGACCGCTCCGCCGCGGGCGGGACGGCGGTGACCCCGGCGGTGTCCGCCCCACCGGCGGCGTCCGCGGGCGCGACGTCCTCGGAGGTGGGCTGCCAGCCGAGGTCGAGGACGACCGACGCCTCCCCGGCGGGCTCGACCGGCGGGAGGTCGGCGGCGAGGGCGGCCGTGGGGGCGAGGGCGAGACCCGCTCCGACACCCACGCCGACGGCGGAGCGGACGAGCCGCCGGACCGCGGCCGGCGCGAGTCGCTCGACGGCGGCCTCGCCCGCGCGCCAGCGGCGGCCCAACCGTGCGGCGGCGACGCACACGAGGGCGAGGGAGCCGCTCAGGAACAGCCACGCGGCGGCGACGAGCCCCGCGGCGAGCACCCCGAGCTCCACCCACCGGTCGACGGTGAGGCCGGTGGCGCCCGCCGACGTCACCGGCACGAGGGACGCCGTGCGCAGCACCAGCGCCGTCCCGACCACGCCGGCGACGAGGGTCAGGAGGACCAGGCGGCCGAGACCGTCGTCGTCCCGCGGGTGCCGTGGGGTGCCGCTGCTGCCGGACATCAGGTCTCCTTCGTCCTTCGCCTCGACCAAAGTTCACATCTGATGATAATGGTTGATAGCGGTTGATGGTGTCTGGTGCTCGATATTGAAGCGGACTGGTGCCGGTCTGTCTACCCGGGCATCCTGTGGGCACCGGTCGCGCGACGAGAGGAGCCTCATGACGGGCACGGGTCCGGCCAGGTGGGAGCTGCTCTTCGCCGACCTCGAGGCGCGCTTCGACGCCGAGGCGGCCGCGGAGCGCGAGGGTGCCGTGGCGGAGCTGACGCGTGCCGAGCAGGCGTCGATCCCGCTGGTCGACCGGCTGCGGGCGGCGACCGGTGCGGTGCTGCGCCTGGAGCTGCTGGACGGGGAGGGCGTCGAGGGTCGCGTGGCGAGGGTGGCGCGCACGTGGGTGCTCCTCGACGGCCGGGGAGCGCGCGGCCGGGTGCAGCACCTGGTGCCGTTGCCGGCGCTGGCCGCGGTGGTCGGGCTCGGGCTGCACGCGGCGCCGTCGCGCGCCCGGACCGACGGGCTCGGGCTCGGTCACGTGCTGCGCGGTCTGCAGCGCGACCGGGCGCGGGTGCTGGTGCGGACCGCCGGGGGGTCGGTCACCGGCCGGATCGGCCGGGTGGGCGCCGACCATCTCGACGTGGAGGAGACCGACCGCGCGCGGCCGGTCGTGCGCACGGTGCCGTTCGGTGCCGTCCTGCGGGTCAGCGAGGCCTGACGGCGGCTCGGCTCAGAGCTCGCCCGAGGCGATCCGCTCGCGGGTGCGGGCGTACTGGTGCTCGATGTACTCCTCGAGCTTGCTGGCCTCGACCCGCCACACCTTCTTGGGGCCCACCTGGATCGCGGGCAGCTCGCCCGAGCGCACCAGGGAGTACGCCTGCGTGCTGGAGATGTTGAGCAGCTCCTGCACGTCGGCGAGGGAGAAGAACCGGCTGGTCATACGGGCATTCTGGCACAGCGATGATCGCCGTTGGCGGCGGTTGTCCACAGTGGATGCCCGAAGCACACGTGGGGTCGCCGATGATAGGTTCCGGCCGGCGCGACGCTGCGCCCCAGAACCCCGGAGGACGTCCGTGAGCACCGACCCCTTGCCGGCACCCGT
The DNA here is from genome assembly GCF_042801555.1 of Isoptericola sp. NPDC057559. Lineage (NCBI taxonomy): Bacteria > Bacillati > Actinomycetota > Actinomycetes > Micrococcales > Promicromonosporaceae > Isoptericola > Isoptericola sp. NPDC057559. The sequence goes on along the minus strand of NZ_JBHVFQ010000010.1, from coordinate 135,961 downwards.
CGCGGCACGACTGCGCCGCCCCACCTGGCGCGACCCCCGGCTGGTGGTCGGGGTCGTCATCGTCGCGGCTTCCGTGGCCCTCGGGTCGTGGGCCGTCTCCTCGGCGGGGCGCACGGTGCCCGTGTACGTCGCCGACGGCACGCTCACGCCCGGCGAGACCGTGGACGTGGCCCGGCTGCGCACGGTCGACGTGCGGATCGACTCGGGCACCGAGCTCTACGTGCGTGCCGACCAGGAGCTGCCGGAGTCCGTGGTGGCGCTGCGCGTGGTCGACGACGGCGAGCTCGTGGCGCGATCGGCCCTGGGGGATGCGGCCGACGTGGACGTCCGCTCCGTCTCCGTGCCCGTGGACCAGGCGATGTCCACGCGTGTCACGCCGGGCGCCGTCGTCGACCTGTGGGCGGTGCCCGAGGCGCCCGCGGGGTCCGACGCCCCCGCCGCGGACCCGTCACCGCTGGTCACGGACGTCGTCGTGGAGCAGGTGGACGAGGCCGGCACGGGGCTCGTCGTGTCCGACGGGGCGACGCTGCACGTGCTCGTCCCCGCCCCCGACCTGCCCGCGGTCCTGCGGGCGCTGGGCGACTCGGGGACCGTCACCGTGGTGCCGCAGGCCGGGACCGGCGTGTGATGGCCGCCGCGGTGACCGTGCTCTGCGCGGTGCGGGGAGCAGCCGAGACCGACGTCGTCGTCGCGCTCGGCGCGCCCGGGTCGGGGACGACGGTGACGCGCCGCTGCGGCGACCTCGCCGAGCTCCTGGCCGCCGCCGCGGCGGGAGCCGGGACCGTGGCGGTCGTGTCCGCCGACCTCGCGGGCCTGGACCGCGAGGCGGTGGGCCGGCTGCACGCCGCCGGGGTGCGGGTCGTCGCGCTCGGCGACGACACCGCGCCGGTCGCCCGCCTGCAGGGCCTCGGGGTCGACGCCGTCGTCGAGCGGTACGACGAGGCCGTGCTTCTCTCCACCGTCCGCGACGTCGCCTCCGTGCGCACGGGTCCCGGCGGTCCGGGAGGTGGGCCCGCCGACCTCGTGCTCGGGTCCGGCGGCCCGCGCGACCCGCTCGACGACCTGGTCGCCGGGGACGGCGGCGAGGATCTCGCGGCGGACGACGCCGGGCCGCGCCACGGCCGGGTGGTGACGGTGTGGGGACCGGTCGGAGCGCCGGGCCGCACGACGACGGCGCTCGAGCTCGCGGCCGCGCTCGGAGGCCTCGCCGGTCGACGTCGGCGGCACGGCCGGGCACGTCGCGACGCGCCGGCGCCACGGCAGGACGCCGTGCTCCTGGTCGACGCCGACACCTACGGGGCCTCCGTGGCCGCCCGGCTGGGCCTGCTCGACGACGCGCCGGGCCTGGCCGCCGTCGCTCGGGCGGCCGGCCAGGGCGCCCTCGACCTCCCCACCCTCGCCCGCCACAGCCCGGTGGTCGGGGGCCGGCTGCGGGTGCTGACCGGGATCACGCGCGCGGCGCGGTGGCCCGAGCTGCCCGCCAGTGCCGTCGAGGTCGTGCTGGAGCGGGCCCGGGAGCTCGCCGACTGGACCGTCGTGGACTGCGGCGCGCTCCTCGAGGCCGACGAGCTGCTCATGTACGACACGCACGCCCCGCAGCGCAACGCCGCCACGTTCGCCGCGCTGCAGGCGGCGGACGTCGTGGTGGTGGTCGGGGCGGCCGACCCGGTCGGGATCCAGCGGCTCGTGCGCGGCCTGGAGGACCTGCGCGACGTGCCGGTGGCCGTCGCGGGGGAGCGGGTCGTCGTCGCGAACCGGGTGCGGTCGTCGGCGGCCGGCGCCCGTCCGGAGGGCGCCGTGCGGGACGCGCTCGCGCGGTACGCGGGCGTGGACGACGTACATCTCGTCCCGGACGACCCCGCCGGGCTCGACGCCGCGCTGCTCGCCGGGCGCACCCTCGCGGAGGAGGCGCCGGACTCGCCGGTGACGGCGGCGTTCGAGGCGCTCGCGGGGCGCGTCCGGGCGGCGGCGTCCGCGGCCGTCTGACCGGGGTGCGAGCGGCACGGCGCCCGGGGCGGCAGACTGTGCGCATGCGCATCTATGTTCCCGTCACGCTGGACGAGCTCGAGGGTGCGGCCGTCGCCGCCGGGGGCGTGCGCTGGGACCTCCCCGCGCGCCGGGCGCACGCCGTGACGCCGGCCCTGGTGCGCGAGCTGTCCGACGACGACGACGAGGCCCGCGAGTACGAGGCGTTCCTCGCCGCCGCGGACGATTCCCTGGCTCTGGTCGCCGCGCGCCGCGGCGTGCCCCCGCTGCGCGTGGTCGTCTCCCTCGACGCGCCCGACGCCTCCGTGACGGCGGCCGACGGCGCCGAGGAGCCCAGCGCGGTGGACGTCGGAGCGCTGGCCGGGGTCGCGGTCGTCGCCGTCCACGTCGACGAGCCGGAGGCCGCCGCCGACGTCCGGGCCGTCCTTGCGGCCGCCGACGAGGAGAACGACGCCGAGCGCGCGGGCGACGTCGGCGCCCTGTCCGAGGAGGCGCTGGATGCCGCGCTCCAGCGCGTGACCGACCGCGACCTGCTCTGGTACGACCCCACGGAGATCCCGCAGATCCCGCGCCCGTGAGGGCGCGGTGAGCGGGAGGGCCCTGGTCGCGGCGTCGGCCAGGGCCCGACTTCTGCTCGGCGCGGCCCGCCTGCGCCCATGTATTCACTCGGTGTATACACTGGGTGTATGGTCTCCGCATGACGGTCCCGATGGCGTTGCTCGCCCTGCTCGACGACGGCCCCTCCCACGGCTTCGACCTCAAGCGCCGATACGACGCGCTGCTGGGCCAGGACCGGGAGCTCAAGTACGGGCAGGTGTACTCCACGCTCGCGCGGCTCGAGCGGGACGGGCTCGCGTCCGGGGTCGGCGTGGAGGCGGGCGCCGGCGGCGACCGCAAGGTCTACGCGATCACCCCCGCGGGCGTCACCGAGCTCGACGAGTGGCTCGCCGCCCCGAACCCCCCGGGCGGTCGGCCGTCCGAGCTGTTCACCCGCGTGGTCCTGGCGCTCGTCGTGGGGAGGTCCGCCGACCAGGTCCTCGACGCGCACCGGCGCGCGTACCTGGACCGCATGCGCGAGCTCACCGCGTCGCGGCGTGGCGGCGACGTGGTCGACCGGCTCGCGGGCGACTACGAGATCGCGCACCTCGAGGCCGACCTCCGCTGGATCGAGCTCGCCTCCGCCCGGCTCGGGGCGGTCGCCGACGAGGTGCGGGAGGCGGGCCGGTGAGCGCCGTCCTCGAGGGCCGCGGGCTGCGGCACGCGTACGGCGCCACGCCCGTGCTCGGCGGCGTGGACCTGGCGCTGGAGCCGGGCGAGGTGGTCGCGTTGCTCGGCCCGTCCGGCTCGGGCAAGTCGACGCTGCTGCACCTGCTGGCGGGGCTGCTGCGCCCGGACGCCGGGGAGGTGTGGCTCGCCGGGGAGCGGTTCGACCCGCTGTCCGAGCGGCGCCGCTCCGACCTGCGGCTGCGGCAGATGGGCTTCGTGTTCCAGCTGGGCGACCTCGTCCCCGAGCTGACCATCGCCGAGAACGTGGAGCTGCCGCTGCGCCTCACCGGCGTCCGCGCGACGAGCGCCCGGGCGCAGGCGCTCGCCATGCTCGACCGGCTCGGCGTCTCGGAGCACGCGCACAAGCGGGTCAGCGAGGTGTCGGGCGGCCAGGCGCAGCGGGGCGCCGTCGCGCGGGCGCTCGTCCACCGGCCGCCCGTCGTGCTGGCCGACGAGCCCACCGGGTCGCTCGACACCACCACCGGTGAGCTCGTGCTCGAGGCCCTCGTCGACGCGGCCACCGCGCAGGGCACGGCGGTCCTGCTCGTGACGCACGAGCTGCGCGTGGCGGCGTGGGCGCACCGCGACGTCCTGCTCCGGGACGGCAGCGTGCTCGGCGGCGCAGGTTCCGGCGTGGCGGTCGCGGCGACGGCGGTCGGCGCGTGACCGCCACCGTCGCCCTCGGCCTGCGCCTGGCGCGCGCCGGCGGCCCGCTGCGGGGGTGGTCGATCGCTACGGGCAACGCCGTCGGGGTCACGCTCCTGCTCGTCGCGCTCGCCCTGCCCGTCGCGATCCACCCGGACCCGGTCGCGCGGGCCCTCGCGCGGGTCCAGCTCCTGGGGATCGACCTGTTCCTGCTGCTGCCCGCGATCGTGCTGCTCGTCACCGTCGGGCGGCTGTCGTCCGGCGTCCGCGACCGGCGCCTCGGCGCGCTGCGGATGATCGGGGTGACCCCGCGCCGGGTGCGCGCCGTCGCCGCCGTCGAGAACGGCGTCCTGGCGCTCGCGGGGTCCGTCGTCGGCGCGGTGCTCACCGTGCTCGCCGCGCCCGTCGCCGGCCGCGCCGTCGTCGACGACCCGGCCTGGCTCGCGCAGCCCCTGGAGATCTCGTGGGGCGCCGCCGGGGCGGTCGCGGCTGCGGTCATTGCGCTCTCCGTGGTCGTCGGGACCGGCGCCACCTGGAACCGGGAGCTGCCCGGCCGCGCCCGGTCGGAGGCCGTCGCCCGCGTGCCGCGCCCGTGGCGACTCGTCGTCCTCGCCCTGGGCCTGGGACTCCTCGGCCTCCTCGCCGCCGCCGAGCCCGGGAGCCTGACCGGGATCGACACGTTCCTCCTCCTCGCCGGCGCGGCGGTCACCGCGGTCGGCATCGCCCTGGTCACGCCGCTCGTCACGTCCTGGGTGGCGCGGGTCCTCGTGCGCTCGCGCGGCGTGGTCGCGGTGCTCGCGGGCCGGTCCGTGCAGGTCGACGCGGCCGGGGCGTCGCGGGTCGTCGCGGGGCTGGGCGCCGCGACCTTCCTCGCGATCGGTGCCCTCGCGGTGATCGGCGCGTTCGAGAGCACGCCGCAGTACCGCTACGCGCTGCAGAGCGTCGAGGACGGGCCGCAGAAGATCTGGCTCGACGCCACGAACCTCGACGAGGACCCGGACGCGACGCTGGACCCGGTCGCGCTCCGCGCCCTCGACGACGTCCCAGGGGTCCTCGGGGTCATGCCGAGGAGCGATGCGTCCTACGTCTGCAACCCGGAGGTCGAGAGCTGTGGCGAGGTCTTCGTCGGCACCTGCGCGGAGCTGTCCCTCGTGGTCGAGCAGAGCGGCTGCGTCGACGGGCGCCCCGCACGCCTCGCCGCGGACCGCCCCGACTCGGAGATCTGGACCGACCTTCCGCGAGCAGGTTCGCCGAGCCTCGTCGAGCCGTTCACGCTGCAGGTTCGGGCGCCCGCGGAGCGAGCCTTCGAGATCCGCCCGTCGTCCCCGATCGTCGTCGACGTGGCCGCCCAGACCGACCGCTGGGTGTACGGGCGGCCGGACTACACGGTCTTCGTCCCCCCGGCGCTCGCCGGGGTGGCGGGAGAGGGCCTGAGGCGGGCCGACGTGGTCGCCGAGGGCGGGGTCGACGTCCAGGACCTGGTGGTCGCCTGGGCCGAGGAGAACGGCTACGCCGCGTGGCCCTACCCGATGGACGACGTCGCGTCCGTGGACAGGGTCCGGGCGGCGGTGGTCGCCCTGGTCGGCCTGGCAGTCGGCGTCGGTCTGCTGGTGCTCGCGCTGACGGCGACGGACCGCGCCGTCGAGCGCCGTCGGGCTGTCGCGCGCCAGGTGATGGTGGGCGTGCCGGGCGGCGTGCTGCGCTCGGGCCAGCTGGTCCAGGTGCTGGTGCCGGTGGCGGTCTCCGCGGCGCTCGGCGCGGGCTGCGGCCTGGTGCTTGCTGGTGCGTACGCGCGGCTGGCCGGTCTGGACGACCTGCTCGGGCCGGGCCGGTGGGGGATCGCGGTCGCGCTGGTCGTCGGGGGCGGCGTGCTGGTCGCCGTCGCGACGGTGCCGCTGATCCGCACGCGCATCACCCCGGAGCTGCTGCGCCGCGAATAGCGGACACGTTCACCCCAGGTAGACGAGCGCCTCGTCGTGCAGGTGGCCGTTGGTGGCCAGGGCGCTGCGGTGCCACGGGCCGGGGGCGCCGTCGAGGGCGGTGAAACGGCCGCCGGCCTCGGTGACGATCGGCACGAGGGCGGCCATGTCGTAGACCTCGAGCTCGGGCTCGGCAGCGACGTCGGCCGCGCCCTCGGCGACGAGCATGTACGACCAGAAGTCGCCGTAGCCGCGGGTGCGCCAGACCTGCCGGGTGAGGTCGAGGAAGCCGTTGAGCTTGCCGTGCTCCTCCCAGCCGGACAGGGAGGAGTAGGCGAACGAGGCGTCGGAGAGCGAGCTCACGCCGGACACCGCCATGCGCGACGCGGACGCGAGCGACTTGCCCGTCCAGGCGCCGGAGCCCTTCGCGGCCCACCAGCGGCGGCCGAGCGCGGGCGCGGAGACGAGGCCCATGACGACGTCCTCGCCGTCGGCCAGCGCGATGAGCGTGGCCCACACGGGCACGCCGCGGACGAAGTTCTTGGTGCCGTCGATCGGGTCGATGATCCAGCGGCGGGCGCCGCTGCCGGCGGAGCCGTACTCCTCGCCGACGATGGCGTCGCGGGTGCGCGCCCGGTGCAGCTGCGCCCGGATGAACTCCTCGGCGGACCGGTCGGCGTCGCTCACGGGGGTGTTGTCGGGCTTCGTCTCCACGCGCAGGTCGAGCGCCTTGAAGCGGGACATCGTGATGGCGTCCACCTGGTCGGCGATGACGTGGGCCAGGCGCAGGTCGTCCTCGTACGTGCGCGCGGGGCCGCTGGTCGGGCTGGGAGACGGCTGTGTGTACGGCACGGTCACACCGTAGCGGTCCGACGGCGCCGCCAGGGCCCCGGCACGCGGGCGCGAGACAGAAGGCGGGACGCGGAGGTCAGTCGCCCAGGATCTCGAGCAGCTGGGCGGTCGTGCCGCACTCGCCGAGGCGCGGGAAGAGGCGCTCGGTGGAGTGGCGGTGGTCCTCGGCGGACCGGTCGCCCATGGCGTCGGTGACGAGGGAGACGTGGTAGCCGTGCTCCTGAGCGGCACGGGCGGTGGACTCGACGCCGATGCTCGTGGCGATGCCGGTCAGCACGACCTGGGTCACGCCGCGCCGGCGCAGCTGCAGGTCGAGGTCGGTGCCGTAGAAGGCCCCCCAGTTCCGCTTGGTGACGACGATGTCCGACGCGGCGGTGTGCAGGTCGGGGGAGAGGACGTCCCAGCCCTCGGGGCGCGCGCCGCCGCGCGGGGCGTCGGTGCGGCCGGGCACGGCGTCCGCGCCGTCGGGCGCCGCGGTGACGCGCACGAGGACGACGGGCAGGTCGCGGGCGCGGAAGGCGTCGGCGAGCGTCGCGCTGCGGGCGAGGACGGCGTCGGCGGGGTGCGGCTCGACGGGCATCGCGAGGATGCCTGCCTGAAGGTCGACGACGACGAGCGCGGTGCGGGGGTCCAGGGTGGTGAAGGTCATCGGGGGTTCTCTCCGGAGGTGGGGGCGGGCGGGGACGTGGGGGCGGCCGGCCGGCGCCGCAGGGAGCGGTCGGCCAGGGTGAGGACGCCGGCGGCGACGGCGCAGCCGATCATCGCCAGGGCGAGGTCGTGCAGGCCGGTGGTGGTGGGGCCGTCGGCGTAGAGGGCGGCGATCGCCGCCGTGGAGACGAGCGCGCCGACGTACATGAAGGTGCGCAGCAGCCCGGCGGCGGCGCCGACGGACGCGCTGTCCGCCTGCTGTGCGAGGGCCTTCTGGTTCGCGAGCCCGGACAGGCCCTGCATGCCGCCGATCCCGACGCCGGCGACGACGAGCACCCAGGTCGGGCTGCCGGGCTGCACGACGGCGAGGACGGCGCCGCCGACCAGCAGGGACGCCGCTCCGACCAGCAGCGCGGCCCGGACGGGCGCCCGGCGCCCTGTCGCCGACGCCACGGTGACCGCGACGACCGAGGTCGGCAGCATGAGGAGCCCGGCGGCGGCCTCGCCGAGGCCGCGGCCCTGCTCGAGCCACTGCACGTAGCCGAACATGAACGCGTACGTCGCGGTGGCCGTCAGGAGGGCGCGGGCGTACGTGAGCAGCAGCGGGCGGTTCCCGGCCAGCAGCCGGAGGTCGATGAACGGGTGGGCGGTGCGCAGCTCGTGCCGCGCGAAGCCGGCGCCCGTCACGACGGTCACGGCGAGCACCCACCACGGGGTCGCGCCGACCAGCACCAGCATGAGCGAGGTGAGCGCCGCCGCGAACAGGGCCACCCCGGCCACGTCGAGGCGCGCCGCGACGGAGGGGCGGGCGGCGCCGTCGGCGACGGTCAGGTCGGTGGTGCCCGCCACGCGGGGCAGGCGCAGCCCGCCGAGCACGAGGCACGCGACCGCGAGCGGGACGTTGACCAGGAAGAGGGTGCGCCAGCCGCCGAGCCCCACGAGGAGGCCGCCGAGCGTCGGGCCCACGATCATCACGACCTGGTTCGTCACCGCCAGGACGGTGAGGACGGCGGCGGTGCCGCGCCCCTCGCCGGACCTGTCGGTGGCGCGCCGCACCAGCGACATCGCCGCCGGGTACGCGGCGCAGGTGCCCAGGCCCAGGAGGGCGCGGGCCAGCACGAGCAGGCCGAGCGTGGGCGCGAACGCGCCGAGCAGCCCGGCGACGCCCACCAGCGCGGTGCCCACCAGGTAGGGGCGGCGGGGCCCGACGAGGTCGACCACCCGGCCCACGACGGGCTGCGCCACCGCGGTGACCAGGTAGAGCGCCGTGACCAGCCAGACCGTCTGCGCCGCCGGGGCGCCGAACGCGATCCCGATGGGCACCAGGGCCACCGCGATCATCGACGAGTTGATGGGGTTGAGCAGCGAGCCCAGCGCCAGCGGCAGGGTGAGGCGGGTGTCGTAGCCCTCCGCCGCGGCGGCCGTGGCCGGGCGGGAGGAGGCGCGGTGCAGCAGCGTCACGGGCGGGCGGCCCCCCGGGGGAGGGCGGCGTCCGGACCGTCCAGCAGCGTGCGGTCCAGGAGGGCGAGGACGGACGTGACGGCGGCGAGCTCGTCGCCGCTGAGGCGCTCCTGCAGGGCGCGGGTCAGCCACTCCTGCCCGGCCTCGCGACGGCCTTCGACGAACGCTCGGCCGTCGTCGGTGAGGGACACCACCTGGCGGCGGCCGTCGGTCGGGTCGGGGTCGCGGCGCACGAGCCCGCGCACGTCGAGGACGCCGAGGGTGGCGCCGAGCGACTGCGGCCGGACCCGCTCGGCGGCGGCGAGCGCGCTGGGAGACGCCGGGCCGTGCTTGGCCAGCCGCGAGAGCAGCGCGGTCTGCGACGGGGTCAGCTCCTGGTTGTCGCTCAGCTCGATGAACCGGCGGCGGAGCCGGCCGACGAGGGAACGCAGCTCGCGGGCGGCGGCCGCGGCCTGGGCGGGGTCGGGGGAGACGGGCACGACTCCACCGTAGAACTCATCAGTCCAGACTGACAAGTCTTGCCTGACGAATCACCGCCGCCCGCAGCGGGCGCGCGACGTCAGTCGGCGGAGTGGCGCGCGGTCAGCAGGCGCCGGAACGACGCGACGCGGGCCTCGCGGGCCGGGCGCTCGTCGTCGGACGACGCCGCGAGCCAGTCGTCGAGGGCGCAGTCCGGCGCGTCGGCGAGGTGCGTGCAGCCCCGGGGGCACTCGGCCGCGACCTCGGCGAGGTCCTCGAACGCCTGCAGCAGGTGGTCCGTCTCGACGTGCGCCAGCCCGAACGACCGGACGCCGGGGGTGTCGACCACCCACCCGTCGTACCCGTCCTGGCCGTCGGGCCCGCCCGGCACGGGCAGCCGCAGGGCCACCGCGGACGTGGACGTGTGTCGGCCGCGCCCGGTCACGTCGTTCACGACCCCCGTGGCGCGGTCGGCGTCGGGGACGAGCGCGTTGATGAGCGTCGACTTGCCGACGCCGGAGTGCCCGACCAGCACCGACGTGCGGCCGGCCAGGCGCTCGCGGACGGTCTCGACGCTGGCCGGGTCGTCGCGCCGGGTGACGACGACCTCGACGCCGATCGGCGTGTAGAGGTCGCGCAGCGGCGCGGGGTCGGCCAGGTCGGCCTTGGTGAGGCACAGCAGCACGTCCATGCCGGCGTCGTACGCGGCGACGACGCAGCGGTCGATCATGCCCGTGCGCGGCTCGGGCTGCGCGAGCGCCGTCACGACGACGAGCTGGTCGGCGTTCGCGACGACGATCCGCTCGTACGGGTCGGTGTCGTCCGCCGTCCGGCGCAGCACCGACGACCGGTCCTGGATCCGCACGATCCGCGCCAGCGTGCCCTCCTCGCCGGAGGTGTCGCCCACGACGTCCACCCGGTCGCCCACGACGACGCGGGTGCGCGTGAGCTCGCGCGCCTTCATGGCGAGCACGGTCCGCTCGTCCGGGGTGCCGTCGTCGACGACGAGCGTGTACCGCCCGCGGTCGACGCCCGTCACCATCCCCGTGACGGCGTCGGCGTGCTCGGGCCGCTGCTTGGAGCGGGGCCGCGAGCCGCGCTTCGAGGGTCGCGCGTACTGCGCGTGCTCGTCGACGGCGCGGCGGCCCATCAGGCCTCGACCCCGCGCGCGCCGGCGTCCGCCCCGAGCATGCGGAGCCACATCGCGTCGAACCCGGGCAGCGTCTTGGCGGTGGTCCCGACGTTCTCCACCCGCACGCCGGGCACGCGCAGACCCAGGACCGCGGCCGAGGTCGCCATGCGGTGGTCGGCGTACGTGCGGAACAGCCCGCCGTGCAGGGGGCGCGGCGTGATGACGAGGCCGTCGCGCGTCTCCTCGGCCTGGCCGCCGAGGCGCGTGATCTCGGTGGCCAGCGCGGCCAACCGGTCCGTCTCGTGGCCGCGCAGGTGGGCGATGCCGCGCAGCCGGGAGGGGGAGTCGGCGAGGGCGGCGAGGACGGCGAACGTCGGGGCGAGCTCGCCCGCGGCGCGCAGGTCGAGGTCGACCCCGCGGATCTCTCCGGTGCCGGTGACGCTCACGACGTCGCCGTCCTGCCGCACGTCGGCGCCGAGCCGGGCGAACAGGTCCGGGAGAAGCCCGCCCGGCTGGGTCGTCTCCGCGGGCCAGCCCGGCACGCGCACGGTGCCTCCGCCGACCAGCGCGGCGGCCAGGAACGGGGCCGCGTTGGACAGGTCGGGCTCGACCCGCACGTCGCGCGCGGCGACCGGGCCGGGGGAGACCTGCCAGATGCCGTCGCGGGAGTCGTCCACCGTGACCCCCGCGTCGCGCAGGGTGGCCACGGTCATCGCGATGTGGGGCAGGCTCGGCAGCGTGGTGCCGATGTGCCGCAGCGTGAGGCCGCGCTCGAAGCGGGCCCCCGCGAGCAGCAGGGCGGAGACGAACTGCGAGGAGGCGGACGCGTCGACGTCCACGGCGCCGCCCGCCACCCGGCCCGTGCCGTGCACGGTGAAGGGCAGGTGCGTCGGCCGGTCGCCGTCGGCGGCCGTGACGCGCACGCCGAGGGTGCGCAGCGCCTCCAGCACGGGAAGCATCGGCCGGACGCGGGCCTCCGGGTCGCCGTCGAAGCGCACGGGCCCGTCGGCCAGGGCCGCCACCGGCGGCAGGAAGCGCATGACGGTGCCGGCGAGGCCGGCGTCGACGTCCACGTCGCCCCGCAGCGGGCCGGGGGTCACGCGCAGGGTGCTCGGGTCGCCGTCCTCGTCGATCCCGGCGCCGAGGGCGCGCAGGGCGCCGATCATGAGGTCGGCGTCGCGCGAGCGCAGCGCGCCGCGCAGGGTGCCGGGGCCGTCGGCGAGCGCGGCCAGCACGAGGAGGCGGTTCGTCAGGGACTTGCTGCCCGGCACCTCGACCGTCGCGTCCAGTGGGCCCGTCGCGACCGGCGCCGTCCAGCCGTCGTCGGCCGGCCCGCCGGCGTCGGGAACGGCGGGGGCGGAGTGCGGCGGCACGGCGGCGGTCATGGCACCGAGGCTAGTTCACCGGTCGTGGCGGTCGCCGCGCGTCTCGCCCGGTCGAGGCCTCAGACCGCCTCGGCGACCTTGGCACGCAGCTTCGCGGCCTCCGCGGTCGTCGCGGCCTTGACGGTGTCCGCCTTGGCCCGGACGGTCCCGGCCTTCGCCTCCGCGACGCGGGCGGCGTGCTCGCGCGCCTGGTGCACGCGGTAGCTCACGCCGGGGCGGCCCTCGAGGTCGATGCCGGCGATCACGGCGGCGCCGACCTTGCCGAGGTCCTTGACGAAGGCGGCCGTGCGCAGGCTGCGCTCGGCGCCCTTGCTCGTGAACGGCTGGTGCGCGACGGCGAGCGGCGCGGTGAGGGCGGCCAGCGCGAGGGCCGCGGTGCGCGGGGTGCGCCCGACGGCGAGGAGCAGTCCGGCGGCGGCGGTGACGGCGCCGTGCGCGCGGACCACCAGGCCGAGCTGGCGGTCGCTCAGCGGCTCGGCGCCGACGGCGTCCGTGACCAGCGCGGCGCCGTCGCGGGCGGCGTCCACGTGCTCGGCCGGGTGCAGGGCGGCCTGGATCCCGTCGTAGACGAACGGTGCGGCGAGGAGGGGGCGGGCGATACGGCGCAGCAGCATGGGCCCACTGTGGCAGAGGGGTCCGTGGCTTGCGCGGCGACGTGCGGGCGCGCCGCCCGGTGGCGTCGGGTGGTGTCGGGCATGGTCGGAGGGCGCTCAGGCGAGCGGCGCGCCCTCCCACCAGTCGTGGTGCGACCGCGGCGGCCGCCGCGACCCGAGCCCGTCGCGGCGGACCGTGCGGACGAGGCGCGCGCCGTAGGTGGCGACCAGCAGGAGGGCGAGGATCAGCAGGATCGTGGTCATGGCAGTAAGTCTTCGCGCAGCGCACTCCTGCCACGAGTGGCAGGAGTGCCATGATGCATCGACATCCCGCCATGATCGTGGGACGCTGGTCGCATGATCCGCAAGGTCGCCGCCGTCGTCGTGCCGGGCGTCGCGCCGTTCGAGCTCGGCGTCGCGTACGAGGTGTTCGGCATCGACCGCTCGGACACCGGCGGCCCCGCGTTCGAGTTCACCCTCTGCACGCCGCGGCCCGGGCCGGTGATGACCAAGGGCGGCTTCCCCGTGGTCGTGGAGCGCGGCTTGGACGCGCTCGACGACGCGGACCTCGTCGTCGTCGTCGCCTACGGGATCGACGAGGAGGGCGACGAGGTGCTCCCGGGCGCCTACCTCGACGCGCTGCGCGGCGCCCACGACCGGGGCGCGTGGCTGTTCGCCATCTGCTCGGGCGCGTTCGCGCTCGCCGGGGCGGGCCTGCTCGACGGGCGGCGGTGCACCACGCACTGGATGTACACGGAGCGGCTGGCGGCCGAGGTCCCCACCGCCGACGTCGACCCCGACGCCCTCTACGTGGAGGACGGTCGGGTGCTCACCAGCGCCGGCACCGCCGCGGGCATCGACGCGGCGCTGCACCTGGTGCGGTCGGAGCTCGGCGCCGAGGCGGCCCGGAGCATCGCGCGGCGCATGGTGGTGCCGCCCCAGCGGGAGGGCGGGCAGGCGCAGTTCGTCGTCGACCCGCTGCCCCGCGAGGGGGAGTCCCTCGCGGGCCTGCTCTCCTGGATGCGCGCGCACCTCGCCGAGGAGCACACCGTCCCGCGCCTGGCGCGCCGCGCGGCGCTCTCGGAGCGGACGTTCGCGCGCCGCTTCCGCCAGGAGACGGGGACGACGCCGGCCGCCTGGCTGGCGCGTCAGCGGGTGGCCCGCGCGCAGGAGCTGCTCGAGACCACCCCCGCGCCCGTCGACGAGATCGCCCGTGTCTGCGGGTTCGGGAGCGCGCCGGTGCTGCGCCACCACTTCGCCCGGCAGCTCGGCACCAGCCCCGTCGCCTACCGTCGCCGGTTCGCCGCGCCGGTCGCTTCCTGAGCTCTCCCGGGGCGGGAATGCGCGGGGCCCTCCCGCGGTTGCCACCGACGTGAACACCCGCACCTCGCCGACGGCGCTCGCCGCCGTCCCCGACGCCGGACCTGAGTCCGTGCGGCTGTTCGCCGTCCCGGCCGACGCCCTGACGGCGAGCACGTCCCGCCCGGCGACCGGCAGCAGCAGCCCGCAGACCCCGTGGATCGGAGGACCCCTCCCTGTGCCTGGACTAGGCTCGACGGTGATGACCCAGGATCTGGACCCGGCAGGCGGCGACGCGCTGCACGGGAGCACCGGGACCACCCCGGACAGCGAGGAGATCCCCGAGGACACGGAACGTGCCCCCGAGGGAGAGAGCAGCGCGGCGCGTGCCGCGCGCTTCGAGCGTGACGCGCTGCAGTACCTGGACCAGCTCTACTCCGCCGCGCTGCGCATGACGCGCAACCCCGCGGACGCCGAGGACCTGGTGCAGGAGACGTTCGCCAAGGCGTTCGCCGCGTTCCACCAGTACAAGCCGGGCACGAACCTCAAGGCCTGGCTGTACCGCATCCTCACCAACACGTTCATCAACAGCTACCGCAAGAAGCAGCGCGAGCCGCAGCAGTCCCAGGCGGAGGACGTCGAGGACTGGCAGATCGCGCGCGCCGCGTCGCACACGTCGCAGGGGTTGCGGTCGGCCGAGGCCGAGGCGCTCGACCGGCTGCCGGACTCCGACGTGAAGCGGGCGCTGCAGGAGCTGCCCGAGGACCGACGCATGGTCGTGTACTACGCGGACGTCGAGGGCTTCCCCTACAAGGAGATCGCCGAGATCATGGGTACGCCGATCGGGACGGTGATGTCCCGGCTGCACCGCGGGCGCCGGCAGCTGCGCGAGCTGCTCGCCGACTACGCCGCGCAGCGCGGACTGGTCTCGGCTCGTGGAGGAGCGTCATGACCGACCCCGTCACCCCCATCCCGCACGAGCGTGCCGAGGGTGAGAACGAGTGCGAGCACGCCCTCGTCCACCTGAACGAGTACCTCGACTCCGAGATGACCCCCGAGGACGAGCAGCGGATGCGCGCGCACGTGGCGCACTGCTCCCCGTGCCTCGCGGAGCTGAGCGTCGAGGAGCTGGTCAAGCAGCTCGTCCGGCGCTCCTGCTCGGAGCGCGCGCCGGAGACCCTCCGCGTCCGCATCCACGCGCAGCTGACGGTGATGTCGACGGTCGTCTGACCGCCGGCAGGCACCGGACACGTCGAAGGGCCGGGAACCCCGTGGGGTTCCCGGCCCTTCGACGTGTCCGGCGGACGTCCCGGCCCGAGTGATCAGGCGTTGGGACGCTTGCCGTGGTTCGCGCCGTTGCCCTTGCGGCTACGACGCTTACGACCGCGCTTGCTCATGGTGGTCTCCTCACGAAGGATGGACGGGGTCGCGTCCATGATCCCACATGGCTGCCACGACCTGATCAGCCGTCGCGCCGGCGCGAGCGGGAGACGACCACCCCGGCGACGCCGAGCGCGATGGCGGCGAGAGCGGCCGCCAACCACGGCACGAGGTCCGCGCCGGTGATCGGCAGGCTGCCGAGCCCCGTCGGGGGCGCCTCGGCCCCGGGCCCGCCCGGTCCGGTGGACGGCGACGCGGTCGGCGTGCCGCCGGACGGCTCGGGGGAGGGTGACGGGGAGGGCGCCGGACCCGCGTACGAGTTGACGATCACGCAGGTGGCCTCCTGCCCGGGCTCCAGCCCGCTCAGCTCACCCGCTCCGCCGCCGAGGTCCTCCACCGCGGGCGCCGCGCCGGGGCCGTCGTCGAGCGTGCAGGCCCAGCTGCCGTGGGTCCACTCCGACTCGTCCAGGCCCTCGACCGCCGACTCGGCGAGCGAGATGCTCACCTGCGCGGGCACGGCCGTGCCGGGGACGTTCCCCGGTGCTCCGTCGGGGTTGACGATCGTCCGGCCGTCGACGGCGCCCGTGAGCACCCAGTCCTCGGGCGTGCCGTCGCCGCCCTCCACCTCCTTGACGAGGTGGAGGACGGGGTCGACGGCGCGGTTCTGCGCCTCGCACCGGACCTGCTGGCCGGGGGCCAGCGGGGCGAGCGCCGCGGAGCCGTCGTCGCGGGTGACGATCTCGGGCTCGGGGGCCGCGGGGCCGTCGACCACCGCGCACGTCCAGCCGAGCTTGTCGTACCCGGAGTCGTCCCAGCCGTTCGGCGCCTCGTCGAGCACGAACGACTCGCCGAGCCCGACCACCTGGACCGGCGCCTCCGCCCCGGGCGAGCTGCCCGGGTTGCGGAGCGTCGTGCCGGCGTCGCCCTCGCCCGACAGCGTCCAGTCGGACGGCTCGCGGTCGGTGCCACCCGACACCTGCTTGTCGAGCTGCAGCTCCGGCGGGATCGCGGTGTTGGTGACGGTGCAGGTCACGTGCTGGCCGGCGCCGAGGCCGGGGAGGGTCGCCGTGCCCGGACCGCCCGCGGTGACGGCGACGTCGGCCCCGTCGGCGTCCTGGCACGCCCAGGCCCCGAGGTCGAAACCGCCGTCGGCCTCTCCCTCGCGTGCCCACGCCTCGCCGAGCGTGATGTCCGTGCCGATGGTGACGGGGGCGGCGGCCACGTCACCGGGCTCGCCGTCGGGGTTCACGTCGTCGTCCCCGTAGGCGCCGCTGAGCGTCCAGTCCGCGTCGCTGTACCGCTCGTCGCCGCCGGCGTCCACGATCTTGTCGAGCGCGAGGCTGGGCTCGTCGGCGGTGTTGGTGATGGTGCACGTGACGCTCTCGCCGACCGTGAGCCCGGGGAGCGTGGCGGCCCCCGGCCCGTCGACGTCGAGGGCGACGTCCTCGCCCTCCGCGTCCTGGCAGGCCCAGTCGCCGGGGGTGTATCCGGTGGCGTCGAAGTCCCCGGCCGGGGCCTCGGTGAGGGCGATGTCCTCGTCGACGGCCACCTGGCCGGTGGCGGTGCCGTCGCCGGTGACGCTGCTGCTCGCGCCGGTGCCGGTGAGGGTCCAGTCCGCGGCGCGGACGTCGGGGTCGCTGGACACGACCTCCTTGGCGAGCGACAGCGTCGGGGGCACCGCCGTGTTGGTGACGGTGCAGACGACCGCCTGGCCGACCGTGAGCGCCGGGATCGTGCCCTCCGCCGACACCGCGACCGCGGACGCCGGGTCGGTGCTGGTGTCCTCGCAGGTCCAGTCGCCGGCGGTGTAGCCGCGGTCGTCGAAGTCGCCGCGGGGCGCCTCCGAGAACGCGTACCCCGTGTTGGTGTAGACGTCCGTGACCTCGGTGTCCCCTCCGTCCGGGTCGGTGACGGTCGGCGCGACCGGGTCGACGACCTCCGTCGGCTCCGCCGCGAGGACCCAGTCCGTCGGCGTGGCGGGGCCGCCGCCGGCGACCTCCTTGACCAGCTGCAGGGTCGGCTGGATCGCCGTGTTGACGATCTCGCACGAGGCGCCCTCGCCGTCCGGCAGGTCGATCTGCCCGGTGCCCAGCGGGAACGGGGCGTCGGGCTGGGAGTCCAGCGTGCACGTCCACGTCTCGCCGTTCTCGTACCCCGCGACCGTCGACTCGGTCGGCACGTAGCCGCCCGGCAGGACCGGCTGACGCTCGACGCCGCCGGCCCCGCTGACAGGCTCCTGCTCCCGCGGCGGCGTGAACGTGCCGCCGGCGGGGTCCGGGGCGACGGGGGACGTCCACGCGGCCCCGAGGGTCCACCGCTCGGCCCCCTGGGTGGTCTCCCGCCCGTCGATCGCGACGGTCTTGACCAGCTCCAGCTCCGGCTCGGCGACGTTCTCGGCGGTGCACTTGGCCCATTGCCCGGCGCTGACGGTGACGCCGCCGTTGCGACCGTCGAACTGGTCGGTGCCCCAGGTCGGGGTGCCGTCGTCCCCGACCCCGGCCGCCGTGACGCAGAGCCACGACCCGGTGGCGCCGTTGGCGGCGGCGTCGTTCCACTGACCGGTCAGCGACGGGTTCCAGCGCTGGACGTAGCTCGACGACCCGCCGGTGGTGCCCTCCTCGCCGAGGGCGTACCGGACCTCCGGCGTCACCGGGCTCGTCGCGTCCTCCCTCCCGCTGACCGCGCCCTGCGGGCCGGGGAGCGCACCCGTGGCGTCGATCGCGGACGCGCTCAGCTCCCAGTCGTCCGCCGTGGCCGGGCCGGTGCTCTCCACCCACTTCTCGAGCGTGAGCCGGGACTCGCAGGTGACGGTGTTGACGACGGTCACCGCGTTGACGAACGGGGAGGAGTCGTCGCCGGTCGGTTCCAGCCCCACGTCGCCCGTGCCCGTCGCCTCGTTCGTGCAGAGCGGAGGCAGGCCCGTGACCGTCTCGCCGACGTCCACCGTCCCGCCGGGCACGAGGTTGCCGTAGGTGGTGCCGAAGTAGTGCGGTCCGTCGGGCAGGCCGACGCCGTCGCCGGAGAGCGTGAGCGCGGCGGACAGGTTCGCGATGGGCAGCACGTCGTCGGGCCCGTACGGCCCGTCGAGGTCCTCGCCGTCGCCGTCGAGGTCGAACCACCACTGCTTGTCGACCTCGAGCATCGCCGTCTGGGTCTCGGCCTGGTTGATGATCTGGCAGGACACGATGGCGCCCTGCGGCACGTTGACGGTGAACCCCGGGCCGTCGGCGTCGTTCTCGACCGCCACGGACTCCGTCGTCCAGCTGTTCGTGCAGGCGGCGTTGTCGCCGTCCTGGAGCTCGAGCGAGTAGCCGCCCACCGTGTCCTCGACGACGTGGACGTCGTCGTCGGTGTCGATCGGCTGGTTGAGCTGGAAGCTCACCGCACCGGTGGAGCCCGTCGCCGCCTGTGCGGACGTCGCGAACTCGTCGGTGCTGCCCGACACCTTGACGATCGGGGTCGCGGCATCGGCGGCCATCTGCCAGCCGGAGGTGGCGACCGGCGCGCCGCCGCCGGCCGGCCGGACCAGCTTGGTCACGTTCACGGTGCTCGCGCACCCGCCGCTGGCGAGCGTGCGCATCGTCTGCTGCAGCGCGGTGTAGTCGCTCACCGCGAAGTAGTCGGTGTTCGCGGTCGGGCCCGAGACCGCCACGAGGTTCGCGGGGGAGCCGGCGATGCCGCTCCCCACACCGATGGCCTGGACGGTCACCCCGGACTGCTTGACGGCGTTGGCCGAGGCGACGGCGTGCTCGAGCTCGATGAACCGCGTCGTGCTGCCCGATCCGTCGCCGTTGACGTTGTAGTAGGTCGGGAGGCCGTCGGTGATCATCACCACGACGTCGAGGCCCTGGTCCGCCAGCGTGCTGACCCCGCGGAAGCCGGCGTCCCAGTTCGTCCCGTTGTTCGTCGGGACGGTGAGTCCGGCGACCTTGTCGCGGACGGTCTGCGCCCCGGTCGTGGTCGCGACGGAGGTGAGGCCGAGGGTCGAGTTGCCCGTGCCCGACGACGGCGAGGTCGTCCCGAAGGTCTGGATCGCGACGCGCGACGGCGTCCCGGCCAGCGCGTTGACGTAGGCCGTCGCAGCAGTCTTGAGGGCGTTGACGCTGCCGGAGTTCGAGACCGAGGTCGAGACGTCGACCAGCAGAGCGACGTTCAGGCCGCACTTCACGGCGAGGGCCGGGTTGTCGGCCGAGGCCGGCATCGCCGTCCCGGAGGTGGTCTGGTTCCGGGTGGTCGCCGCCGCCACGGTGGCGGGGACGGTGTAGGCGGTGTCCGCGTAGACGGGGCCGGTCTGGTACTCGAGGGCCACGGTGCTGCGGTTCGCCGTGGTGCCCGTCGTCACCTGGTCGATCAGGGTGTAGCCGGCCGGCACGGCGGTCGCCACGGCGATGTAGCCGTACGGCGTCGCGTTCTGGCCGCCCGTCGACGCGAAGCGCGGCGCCAGGGTCACGTTGCACATCCCCGTGCCGTCCGTCGTGCAGGTCGCGCCGTCGACCAGCGCGCCCCGGGCCCCCGTGCTGGTCGCCTGGTAGAACTGGAAGGTCGCGCCGGCCAGCGGCGCGATGGTGCCGTTGGCCGCGCGGGCCCCGCCCGCCTTGATCGTGATGTTTCCCTGGTCCGCCACCGGGAGCCCCTTGCCGGGGGCGCCCACCGCCGCTGCGGCGGTCGGCGTCACCGGCCCGAGCGGAGCCACCAGGGCGATCGCGGCGACCACGGCGAGGAGGGTCCCTGCGACCCTGCGCCGCGGGTCGGTCCTGTGCCGCTCGCCCGAGACTCGATCCATCACGCGGTTCCTCCGTCAGCCGGTCAGCCCGTCGCCCGCCCCGAGGGGCGTGGGTCGCCGGCAGCCCGCGGCGCACCCGCCTGTCTGCGATGTAACCATGGCCCTAGGGGGACCGCGAACGGTCCCCAGGGTCGGATTCCGGGGCATCCCCGATCCGGGAGGCGGTCCGCTCTGAGAGGGTGGACCCGTCCCCAGCAGCCCGAGCACCACAGGGAGCCTCATGAGCACGGAGTCGTGGGCGGTCGCCGCCCCGCAGACCATCGACGTCGAGCAGGCGACGGGGGTGACGCTCCGCCTGCAGGACGGGCGCGCCGACGTGGTCGCCGACCCGGCGGCCACCGGCGTGCGCATCGAGCTGCTCGAGGTCGGCGCGAAGCCGCTCCAGGTCGTGCGCGACGGCGACCGGCTGCGGGTCGGCTACGAGTCCTCGGTGCTCGACTCCGTGATGGCGAAGCTGCGCAACCCGCGCCAGAGCGAGCGCGCCGTGGTGCGCGTGGTCGTGCCCGCGGACGGCGCTGTCGACGTCGGCACGCTCGGTGCGGACGTCCAGGTCACGGGCGGGCGGAAGGTCGCGGTGAAGACCGTCACCGGCGCCGTCCGCGCCACCGGCACCACCGGTCCGATGTCGCTCAAGACCGTGTCGGGATCGATGTCGGCGCAGGAGCACACGGGCGACGTGACGGGCTCGAGCGCGGCGGGCTCCATCGCGCTCTCGGGCGCCCTCGCGAGGGTCTCCCTGAACACGGTGTCGGGGGCCGCCACGATCACCGCGACCCAGGCCAGCCCCATGATCACCGCGAAGACCGTCTCCGGCGCGATCGACCTGCGCCTGCCCGCCGGCACGCCCGTCAACCTCCGGGTGCGCGGGGCGTCGGGCCAGGTGGTCCTCGACGGCTCGGTGCTCCCCAGCGCGGGTGCCACCCTGGTCGTCGACCACGGCGAGCAGCCGGCCGACGGCCGCAGCGCCGCCTACCTGTCCGCGACGGTGACGTCCGCGCACGTCACCGTCGACCGTCGTTGACCACCGACGCCCACGGGCGTCGGCGAGGAGGACCGATGACCGCACCGTCCGCACCCCACGTCGCCCTGCTGGAAGACGCCTTCGGGCGCGTCGTGGGGGAGGCCCGCCGCGTGCTCCGCGGCGCCACCGCCGAGCGCCTCGCGTACCGGCCCGACCCGGACGCGAACACGGTCGCGTGGCTCCTCTGGCACCTGGCACGGGTGCAGGACGACCACGTGGCGGACGTGGCGGGCGTCGAGCAGCGCTGGACGGCGGGCGGCTGGGCCGCGAAGTTCGCGCTGCCGTTCGACCCGGCCGACACGGGGTACGGCCACACGCCGGAGCAGGTCGCGGCCGTGCGCGCCGACGCGACCCTGCTCCGCGGCTACCTCGAGGACGTGCACGCCGCGACGACGGCGTACCTGGCGACCGTCACCGCCGCTGACCTGGAGCGTGTGGTGGACACCCGCTGGGACCCGCCGGTCACGCTGGCGGTGCGCCTCGTGAGCGTCGCCGCCGACGACCTGCAGCACGTGGGGCAGGCCGCGTACGTGCGCGGCCTGGCCCAGCGGGCGGGCGCCTGAGCCCGGTCACTCGTCGGCGGGCAGCCCGAGCCAGGAGTGCCAGCCGGTGTGCAGCACGAGCCACGCCATGAGGCCGTAGCCGGCCTGCCCGGGGTAGGTCGAGCCGCTGGTCGCGAGGTCGGCCAGCCACTGCTCGTGCTGCGCCAGCGGCGTGTAGGTGTCGACGTACGGCACCCGGCGCCGGCTGGCGACGTCGGAGAAGGCGGCGGAGAGCTCGGCGATCCGGCCGCCGTCCTCCGGTCGGCCCGGCGGCGGCCCGACGACGAACGCCGGGACCCGGCTCGCCTCGGCCACGTCGAGGATGTTCGCCAGGTTCAGCCGCGACCGGGCCACGGACAGCGACGAGGCGACGTCGTGCCGCCCGAGCGCGACCACGAGGCGGTTCTCGCAGGTGTCCTCGGGCCCGAACCGCGAGTCCGTCTCGGCCTGCCAGCGCGCGCCGAGCGCCGAGCTGGTCTCTCCCGGCACGGCGAGCGTGAACGCCATCGCGGGCCGCCCGAACCGGGTGCGCGCCATGACGCGGCCCGTCCATCCCAGGGCGCGGGCGTCCCCGACGCCCACGCTGAGCTCGTCGCCCACGACGCAGATGCGCACCTCGGTCTGGGTCACAGAGCCTTCACCGTCCAAGTCCTGTCTCGCAGTTGCGCGGCCATTCTGCCCGCGGCCCGGCCGGGTGGCGGGATCCCACGCCGGGCCGGGCCGTGCGGCGGGCCGAGGGCATGCCCCGGACGGCGTCAGAGCAGGGTGGCGCCCCAGCGCACGACGTGCTCGTCGCCGGGGGCGAGCCGCACCAGGCGCTCCCCGGTGTTGAACGCGTCGGCGACGCAGCTCATGGGCTCGGCCGCGAGCCCGAACCGCTCGTAACCGGTGATGTGGTCGGCCGAGCAGACCTGCCAGCAGTCCATCGAGCCGTCCATCCAGATCGCGGCCGTGCGCCCGTCCGGGCACCCGAGCCGCGCCCAGGAGAGGCCGGCGTCGTCGCGGGTCGCGTCGACCCACGCGTCGTCGAGGTCCAGCCCCGCCATCGACCGGGTGGCGCGCAGGTCGTACGGGCCGGCGACGGGCTCGGTTCCGGTGGGCAGCAGGCGGCCGTCGACGGTCACGTGGGTCGTGGCGTCGAGGCTCACGGTGCACGCGTCGAGCGACGCGCCGCCGGTCGAGAGCCAGGGGTGGAAGCCGACGCCGTACGGCGCGGTCCCGGCGCCCACGTTGCGCGCCCGCGTCACCACCTCCAGGCCGGCGTCGGAGACCGCGTAGCGCACCTGCAGCACGAGCTGGAACGGCCAGCCCTTCTGCGCCGGGAGCGCGAGCTCGAGGGTCACCGCGTCCTCGGCGACCTCGACCGGCGTCCACCGGTACCAGCAGACGAGCCCGTGGAGGGCCGTGCCGCGGTCGGGCTCGCTCACCGCCACCTGGTGCGGCACGCCGTCGACGACGTAGGCGCCGTCGCGCAGGCGGTTGGGCCACGGCTGGAGGACGGCGGCGTTGAAGACGGGGGCGGCCTCCTCCTCGGCGAAGGGGACGAAGACGTCGCGACCGCCGACGGCGTACTCGCGCACCATCGCACCGACCTCGGTGATGGTGGCGCGGTGCTCGCCGGCGGCGATGCGGAACTGCCGGCCCGACGGGGTGGGGACGGCGGAGGATTCAGCGGTGTTCACGCTCACACCGTAGTCGGCACGCCGGATCGGTGCGGGCGACGTAGCGTAGGGGAGCCAGATCTGACGACACGTCTCCTCGCGCGCGCGAGGGGTCCGCGCCGACGTCGACGACGGCGGTGCCACCGAACGGGGGAACGATGGAGAAGCAGGTGCTCGGCCGCACCGGCCGGCTGGTGTCGGTCGTCGGCCTGGGAACCTGGCAGCTGGGGGCGGACTGGGGCTCGGTCGACGACGACCAGGCCCGGTCGGTGCTCGATGCCGCGTTCGAGTCCGGCGTGACCTTCTTCGACACGGCGGACGTCTACGGCGACGGGCGCAGCGAGCAGACCATCGGCGCGTTCCTCGCGGACCACCGCGACGACGGGCTCACCGTGGCCACGAAGATGGGCCGCCGGATGGACCAGGTGCCGGAGAACTACGTGCTGGCGAACTTCCGCGAGTGGACCGACCGGTCGCGCCGCAACCTCGGCGTCGAGACGCTGGACCTCGTCCAGCTGCACTGCCCGCCCACCGCCGTGTACTCGGACGACGAGGTCTTCGACGCGCTCGACACGCTCGTCGCCGACGGCGTGACGGCCGCGTACGGCGTCTCGGTCGAGACGGTCGACGAGGCGCTCACCGCCATCGCGCGGCCGGGCGTCGCCACGGTGCAGATCATCCTCAACGCGTTCCGCCTCAAGCCGCTCGAGCAGGTGCTCCCCGCGGCGTCCGCGGCCGGCGTGGGGGTCATCGCGCGGGTGCCCCTCGCGTCCGGCCTCCTGTCGGGCCGGTACACGCACGAGACCACGTTCTCCGAGGACGACCACCGCACGTTCAACCGCGAGGGCAAGGCCTTCGACGTCGGGGAGACCTTCGCGGGCGTCCCGTTCGACGTCGGGGTCGACGCCGCCGCACGGTTCACGGAGCTCGCGGGCTCCGCCGCGGGGCAGGACCTCACGCCCGCCCAGGCGGCCATCGCCTGGGTCTGGCAGCAGCCCGGCGTCTCGACCGTCATCCCCGGCGCGCGCAGCGCCGAGCAGGCGCGGCTCAACGCGGCCGCCGGCTCCGCCGAGGTGCTCGGGCCGCTGTTCACCTCCGGCGTGCGCGAGATCTACGACGAGGCGATCAAGGAGCACGTGCACGACAGGTGGTGAGGCGGAGGTCCCGCCGGACCTCGCCGCCGCACCGGACGTCGCAGCACGAAGGGCGCCCCTCCACCCGCAGGTGGAGGGGCGCCCTTCGTCGTTCCCGTGCGCGGCGCGTCAGACGCGGTCGAAGGCCTGCGCGAGCAGGACCTCCTGCTGCTCCTTGTGCCGCTTGGCCGTGCCGGGCGCGGTGGCGGCGGACGCCGGGCGGGACGCGACGCGCACGCGCGGCATGTCCTCCGGGAAGGCCAGGTGGAGGAAGGACCAGGCGCCCTGGTTCTCCGGCTCGTCCTGGACCCACACGACCTCGGCGCCCGGGTACTGCGCGAGCTGCGCGCGGATCTGCTCCTCCGGGAACGGGTAGAGCTGCTCCAGGCGCACCAGGGCGGTGCGGGTGTCCTCGCGGCGGGTCCGCTCGGCGAGCAGGTCGTAGTACACGCGGCCCGTGCTCAGCAGCACGCGGTCCACCTGCGCGGCGTCCACGGTCGGGTCCGGCAGGACCGGCTCGAACGTGCCCGTCGTGAAGTCCTCCACGCTGGAGGCCGCGGCCTTGAGGCGCAGCAGCTGCTTCGGCGTGAAGACGACCAGCGGGCGGCGCGGGCGGGCGTACGCCTGCTGACGCAGCAGGTGGAAGTACGACGCCGGCGTGGACGGCTGCGCGACGGTCATGTTGTTCTCGGCCGCGAGCTGCAGGAAGCGCTCGATGCGGGCGGACGAGTGGTCCGGCCCCTGGCCCTCGTAGCCGTGCGGCAGCAGCATGACCAGCGACGAGCTCTGGCCCCACTTCTGCTCGGCCGACGAGATGAACTCGTCGATGACCGTCTGGGCGCCGTTGACGAAGTCGCCGAACTGCGCCTCCCAGAGCACCAGGGCGTCCGGGCGCTCCACGGAGTAGCCGTACTCGAAGCCGAGGGCCGCGTACTCGCTGAGCGAGGAGTCGTACACCCAGAACTTCGCCTGGTCGCCCGCCAGGTACAGCAGCGGGGTCCACTCGGCGCCCGTGTTGCGGTCGTGGAGCACGGCGTGGCGCTGCACGAACGTGCCGCGGCGCGAGTCCTGCCCGGCGAGGCGCACCGGGGTGCCCTCCATGAGCAGCGACCCGAAGGCGGCGAGCTCGCCGAAGCCCCAGTCGATGCCACCCTCCTTGGCCATGAGCTGGCGCTTCTCCAGCATCTGGGCCAGCTTCGGGTGCACGGTGAAGCCCTCGGGGGCCGACACCTGGACGGCGCCGACGCGCTCGAGCACGGCGTGCGGCACGGCCGTCTGCCAGCCCACCATGTCGCCGGCGCCCTCGCGCTGCGACTCGGGCCGCTCGAGGCCGAGGATCTCGTCGTCGCCGTCGGGCGTCGTGGCCGCGCCCGCCGACTTGGTCTCGGTGAAGACCCGCTCGAGCTGGGACTGGTAGTCCTGCAGCGCCTGCTCGGCCTCCTCGACCGTGATGTCGCCGCGCGCCACGAGGTTCTTCGTGTAGAGCTTGCGCACCGACTGCTTGGCCTCGATGAGGTTGTACATCAGCGGCTGCGTCATCGAGGGGTCGTCGCCCTCGTTGTGGCCGCGGCGGCGGTAGCAGACCATGTCGATGATGACGTCGCGGTCGAACTGCTCGCGGTAGGCGAAGGCGAGCTCGGCCACGCGCACGCAGGCCTCGGGGTCGTCGCCGTTCACGTGGAAGACGGGGACCTGGTAGCCCTTGGCGACGTCGGTCGCGTAGGTGGTGGAGCGCGACGACGACGGTCCGGTGGTGAAGCCCACCTGGTTGTTGATGATCACGTGGATCGTGCCGCCGGTGCGGTAGCCGCGCAGCTGCGCGAGGTTGAGCACCTCGGGGACCACGCCCTGGCCCGCGAAGGCCGCGTCGCCGTGGATGAGGATCGGCAGGACGGAGAACCCGTCGCCGCCCAGGTCGATGCGGTCCTGCTTGGCGCGCACGATGCCCTCGAGCACCGGGTCGACCGCCTCGAGGTGGGACGGGTTCGCCGCGAGGTAGACCTTCGTGGTCGCGCCGGTCTCGGCCGTGAAGACGCCCTCGGTGCCGAGGTGGTACTTCACGTCGCCGGAGCCCTGCACGCTCTTCGGGTCGAGCTGGCCCTCGAACTCCTTGAAGATCTGGCCGTAGCTCTTGCCCGCGATGTTCGCCAGCACGTTGAGGCGGCCGCGGTGCGCCATGCCGATGCCGACCTCGTCGAGCCCGCCCTCGGCGGCCTTCGACAGGATGGCGTCCAGCAGCGGGATGACGGACTCGCCGCCCTCGAGCGAGAAGCGCTTCTGGCCGACGTACTTGGTCTGCAGGAAGGTCTCGAACGCCTCGGCGGAGTTCAGGCGGCGCAGGATGCGCAGCTGGTCCTCGCGCGGCGTGCGGGCGTAGCCCGACTCGAGCCGCTCCTGCAGCCACCTGCGCTGGGCCGGGTCGGCGATGTGCATGTACTCGACGCCGATGGTGCGGCAGTACGAGTCGCGCAGCAGGCCGAGGATGTCGCGCAGCGTGTCCTTGGTCTTGCCGCCGAAGCCGCCCGTCGGGAAGCGGCGGTCCAGGTCCCACAGCGTCATGCCGTGGTTCTGGATGTCCAGGTCGGGGTGCTTGCGCTGGCGGTAGGCGAGCGGGTCGGTCTCCGCCATGAGGTGGCCGCGCGAGCGGTAGGAGTGGACCAGCTCGGCGATGCGGGCCGGCTTGGCGGCCTCGACGTCGGCGTCCACCGTGTTGTCGCGCACCCACCGGACCGGCTCGTACGGCACCCGCAGGGCCGCGAAGACGCGGTCGTAGAAGCCGTCGAGGCCGAGCAGCTTGCCCGCGAGGACCTTGAGGAACTCGCCGGACTGCGCGCCCTGGATGATGCGGTGGTCGTAGGTCGACGTGATCGTCATGACCTTCGAGATCGCCATGCGGGCCAGCTGCTCCTCGGACGCGCCCGCGAACTCCGCGGGGTAGTCCATGGCGCCGACGCCGATGATCGTGCCCTGGCCGGCCATGAGGCGCGGCACGGAGTGCACGGTGCCGATGCCGCCCGGGTTGGTCAGCGAGATCGTGGTGCCGGCGAAGTCGTCCATGCCGAGCTTGCCGCCGCGCGCCTTGCGCACGAGGTCCTCGTACGCGGCCCAGAAGCCGGCGAAGTCGAGCTCCTCGGCCTTCTTGACGCTCGGCACCAGGAGCTGGCGCGAGCCGTCGGGCTTGGCGAGGTCGATCGCGAGGCCGAAGCCGACGTGCGCGGGGTGCACCACGTGCGGCTTGCCGTCGATGCTCTCGTAGTGCGCGTTCATCACCGGCATGTCGGACAGCGCCTCGACGAGGGCGAAGCCGATGAGGTGCGTGAACGAGATCTTGCCGCCGCGGCCGCGGGCCAGGTGGTTGTTGATGACGATCCGGTTGTCCACCATGAGCTTGGCGGGCACGGCGCGCACCGACGTGGCGGTCGGGACCTCGATCGAGGCCTCCATGTTGGTGACGACGCGGGCCGCGGGGCCGCGCAGCTTCTGCACGTCGTCGGTGGCGTCGTCCTCGGCGGCCTTCGGCGAGGCCTTCGCGACCTCCGCGTAGGGCGCCGTGGCCGGGAGGGCCTCGGCGACGGGGCGGACCGCGCTCACCTCGGGGTCGGCCGGGACGGGTGCCGCCTTCGCGGCCTTGCTGGCCGCCTTCGCGGCCTCGGCCGCGGCGGTGCCGGACCCGCTCGCGGGGGCGGGGGCCGCCTGGGGCGCCGCGGGCGCTGCCGGGGCGGGAGCCTGCGTCACCGGGGCCGCGGGCTGCGCGGGCGCCGCGTCGGCCGCGGCGCCGTCGTGCTCGCCGGGCTCGTAGTCGGCGAAGAAGTCCCACCACGCGGGGTCCACCGCGTTCTTGTCCTTGAGGTACTGCTCGTAGAGCTCGTCGACAAGCCATTCGTTGGCTCCGAACGCGCTCGCCACGCTGATCGACTCTGACCCGTCCTTCGGGGACACCACGCGCGGATCGCCCACTTTCACACCGTTGCAACTCGTTCGACCGGAAAATACGCACGGCGGTGCCGCACGCAGGTCCCAGCCTATGCCCTTCGCGGCGTGTCGCCGGGGAGGCCGAGCGGCGTCAGACGGCCGTTCCGGGGGCCCCGGGGCGGCATCGTGACCGTCCGGTAATGCGGGGGGCAACGGCTCCTCGGGTCGACCCGATGACTCCGTTGTCCGGCGTCATGGGCGGACCAGGCCTGGCACGACGTGACGGACGAGTGTGAGCAACGTCACGCCGTGACGGCGGCCGGTGCGCGGGGCGACGGTCAGTCGTCGGACTCGGTCGTGACGCCGGGTGCTGGCCGGGCCTGGGCGGGGAGCGTGACGCGCATCGTCGCGCCGCGGGCGGTGTCGGCGACCTCGACGTGCCCGCCGTGCAGGTCGACGGCCCAGCGGACGATCGCCAGGCCGATGCCGGTCCCGCCGCTCGCCATCCCGGCGGGCGGCGCGGCGTGCGGCCGGCCGGCGGCCGCGCCGCTGGCGAACCGCTCGAAGATGCGGCCGCGGTCCTCGGGGGCGATGCCGGGTCCCTCGTCGCTCACCTCGAGGACGACGTCGTCGTCCACGGGGTAGGCGTCCAGCCGCACCGTGCCGGCGTGCGGCGAGTGCCGGATCGCGTTCTGCAGCAGGTTGGTGACCACCTGGCGCAGGCGCTCCACGTCGCCCTCGAGCGTGAGGTCCGGTGGCGTGACGTCCACGACGTAGCTCAGGCCCTTGGCGGCGTCGACCATCGACATCGCCTGCGCCGTCTCCTCGAGGAAGTCGCCCACCGAGAACTCGCTCAGCACGAGGGCGGACGCCCCGGCCTCCACGCGCGACAGGTCCAGCAGGTACGTGACGAGCCGGGTGAGCCGCTCCGTCTGCTCCAGCGACAGCTCGAGCGCCGACGGCGTCGGCTCGGTGACGCCGTCCACCATGTTCTCCAGCTGTGCCTGCAGCGCCGCGACGGGCGTGCGCAGCTCGTGGGAGACGTTGGCGATGAGCTCGCGGCGCACGCGGTCGGAGGCGTCCAGGTCGGCTGCCATGACGTTGAACGCCTCGGCGAGCTGGCCCACCTCGTCGCGGCTCGTGGCGCGTACGCGGATCGAGTAGTCGCCCGCCGCCATCGCCTGCACGGCCGCCGTCATGTCCCGCAGCGGCGACGTCATGCCGCGGGCGAGGAGCTGCACGATGACCAGCGACAGGAAGATCGCCAGGGGGAGCGTGCGCGTGGGGCCGAGCTCGTTCTGCAGGCCGATCCACGTGATGAGGACGGCGAACGTCACCGTCGCGACGACCAGCACGCCCAGCTTCGTCTTGAGCGACCGCAGCGGGTCGAGCGGGCGGACGTCGGGCAGCCGGTGGTGCTCCTTGCGCCGCGGCGGGGGACCGGGCCTGTCGTCCGGTCCGCCGGGGCCGGCGTCCATCAGGACTCCGGCGGCTCGAAGGCGTAGCCGACGCCGTGCACGGTGCGGATCAGGTCGGGCCCGAGCTTGCGGCGCAGCGCCTTGATGTGCGAGTCCACGGTGCGGGTGCCGCTCGCGTCGGCCCAGTCCCACACCTCGGCCAGGAGCCGCTCGCGCGTCTGCACCGTCTTGGGGGAGCTGGCGAGCATGACCAGGAGCTCGAACTCGGTGGGCGTCAGGTGCACCTCGTCGCCCCCGCGGTGCACGCGCCGCTGCGCCCGGTCGATCGTGACGTCGCCCATGACCATCGGCGGGTCGGCGGGCGTCGTGACGGCGGCCTGCTGGGCGCGCTCGACGCGACGCAGCAGCGCCTTGACGCGGGCCACGAGCTCACGCATGGAGAACGGCTTGGTCATGTAGTCGTCCGCGCCGACGCCGAGGCCCACCAGCATGTCGGTCTCGTCGTCCCGGGCGGTGAGCATGAGGATCGGGATCGGGTGGTCCGCCTGGATGCGGCGGGTGACCTCGAGTCCGTCGATGCCGGGCAGCATGACGTCCAGCACGATCGCGTCCGGGTGGAGGCGGGAGGCGGCGTCCACGCCGGCGAGGCCGTCGCGCGCCACCTCGACGCGCCAGCCCTCGGCGGACAGCCGCTGCGCGATGGCGGCCGCGATCGCTGGCTCGTCCTCGACGACGAGCACGGTGGCGTTCTGCTGGCCCGACGTGCCCGAGGTGCCCGGGGTGCTCGGAGGGGTCGCGGTGGTCATGGTGCCATCTTGCACCGCGAGCCTGGGGGAGCGCTGTACACACGCTGTCCGGGGTGGACGCCGACTCGCCCGGGGCCGGCCGCCGGATAGCATCGAGCACGATGGACGAGAGCCGATATAGCGCGCGGCCGCCCGCGCCGATCCGCCTGGCCACCCCGCCGCCGCACCGTTCGGTGCCGCCGCGCCGCACCCTCCGGAGCCGCTCGTGCTGAGTGACGTGCTCATGATCGTGCTGGGCGTCGCGCTCACCGCGGGCACCGCGGTGTTCGTGGCCAGCGAGTTCTCCCTCGTGACCCTCGACCCGGCCGTCCTCGGGGCCGACGACGAGGAGGGCGACAGTCCGCGGCCCGGCGGCGACACGACGACCGCGCGCCCGTCGGACCGGCGGGACCGGGCCGTGCGCGCCGGGCTCAAGCACCTGTCGACGGAGCTGAGCTCCGCCCAGGTCGGCATCACCATCACGACGATCCTGCTGGGCTACACCGCCCAGCCGGCGCTGCTGTCCCTGTTCGCCGACGCGTTCGCCGCCACGGCGATGGGGCAGGGCGTGGCCGGCGTGCTCGCGGTCGTGCTGGCGCTCGTGGTCGTCAACGCGTTCTCGATGCTGTTCGGCGAGCTGATCCCGAAGAACTTCGCGCTGTCCGCCCCGCACGCGACGGCGCGGCTCGTGGTCCCCGTGCAGCGCGTCTTCACCATGCTGTTCCGGCCCCTGATCGTCGTCCTCAACGGATCCGCCAACGCGCTGCTGCGGCGGGTCGGGGTGGAGCCGCGCGAGGAGCTCTCCGGGGCCCGCTCGTCGTCGGAGCTGCTGTCGCTGGTGCGCCGCTCGGCGCAGGAGGGCACGCTCGACCAGTCGGTCGCGACCCTCCTGACCAACTCCCTCGAGCTCGACGAGCTCTCCGCGCGCGACGTCATGACCGACCGGATGCGCATGGCCGTCGTCGAGCGGGACACCACCGCGGCGGAGGTGGTCGCCCTCGCCCGCCGCACCGGCCACTCGCGGTTCCCCGTGATCGGCGAGGACCGGGACGACGTCGTAGGCCTGGTGCACCTGCGCCGGGCCGTCGGCGTCCCGCACGACCGGCGCGGGGAGGTGCCCGCCGCCGCGCTCATGGTCGACGCGCCCCGCGTCCCCGAGACGGTGCGGCTCGGCCCGCTCCTCGTGGAGCTGCGCGGGCTGGGCCTGCAGATGGCCGTCGTCGTGGACGAGTACGGGGGCACGTCGGGGATCGTCACGCTGGAGGACGTCGTGGAGGAGCTGGTGGGCGACGTCGCGGACGAGCACGACCCCCGCCGGGCCGGCGTCGTGCGCGGCACCGACGGGTCGTGGGTCGTGCCGGGCGTGCTGCGCCCCGACGAGCTCGAGGAGCGCACCGGCCTGGTCGTGCCCGAGGGCCCGGCCTACGAGACGCTGGGCGGCCTCGTGATGGCGGAGCTGGGGCGCGTGCCCGAGCGCGGCGACGAGGTCCGCTGCGGCGACGTGCTGCTGCGGGTCGAGGCGATGGACGGGCGTCGCGTGGAGCGCCTGCGCGTCCTCGCCGACCCGCCCGACGACGACGCCGACGACGCGCGGGGGGAGGGCCGATGACCACCGGGACCGCCCTGCTGCTCGGCGTGCTGCTGCTCGCCGGCAACGCCTTCTTCGTCGGCGCCGAGTTCGCCGTCATCTCCGCGCGCCGCAGCGCGATGGAGCCGCGGGCCGAGGCCGGCGACCGCCGTGCCCGCACCGCCCTGTGGGCCATGGAGCACGTGTCCCTGATGCTCGCCTGCGCGCAGCTGGGCGTCACGGTCTGCTCCACCGGTCTGGGCATCGTGGCCGAGCCCGCGCTGGCGCACCTGCTCGAGGTGCCGTTCGAGGCCGTCGGGGTGCCGGTGGCCCTGCTGCACCCCGTCTCGCTGGTCCTCGCGCTCGCGATCGTCGTGTACCTGCACGTGGTGCTCGGCGAGATGGTGCCCAAGAACCTCGCCGTCGCCGGCCCCGAGACCGCGGCCCTCTGGTTC
The DNA here is from genome assembly GCF_042801555.1 of Isoptericola sp. NPDC057559. NCBI lineage: Bacteria > Bacillati > Actinomycetota > Actinomycetes > Micrococcales > Promicromonosporaceae > Isoptericola > Isoptericola sp. NPDC057559. Next base: position 103,659 of record NZ_JBHVFQ010000010.1, on the reverse strand, counting down.
GCGCCGCCGCTGGTGCTGCTGGGCCGGGCCGTGCGCCCGGTGATCTCCGCGCTCAACTGGGTCGCCAACCACGCGGTGCGCCTCGCGGGCGTCGAGCCCAAGGACGAGGTCGCCTCCGCGTTCACCGCGCAGGAGGTCCAGTCGATCGTGGAGCACTCCCAGGCCGAGGGCGTGCTCCGCGACGAGCAGGGGCTGCTCGCCGGCGCGATCGAGTTCTCGTCGCGGACCGCCGGGGACGTCATGGTCGCCCTCGACGAGCTCGTGGTGGTGGGGCCCGAGACCACGCCGGACGACGTCGAGCACCTCGTGGCACGCACCGGTTACAGCCGCTTCCCCGTGCGAGGCGACGCGGACGACGACGACGCCGACCGCACGGGCGGCGCCCTGCGGGGCTACCTGCACCTCAAGGACGTGCTCTACGCGGCGGACGGCGACCGCTACCTGCCCGTCCCGGCGTGGCGCGTGCGCGCGCTCGCGTCCGTGCGGCCGGGCGACGAGGTGGAGGACGCCCTGCGTGCCATGCAGCGCTCCGGGTCCCACCTCGCGCGCGTCGAGGGGCCGGACGGGGTGCTCGGCGTCGTGTTCCTCGAGGACATCCTCGAAGAGCTCGTCGGCGAGGTCCGGGACGCGATGCAGCGGCGACCCTGACCAGGGTGGACACCCTCCCACCCGAGAGGGCGCGCGCCGCGGGCAACCACGGGGCGGACCGGGACTTGGCGGGGGAGCGCGACCCCGTTATGGTTCCGTGACGGATCGCCCTTGCGGCCGCGTGCGGGACACGCGGCGACGGGCGGTCCGTGTTCGGGTCCGGAGACCCGGGCGGCCACGGCGGCCGTCCCGGTACGAGCGCGGAGGTGCTGTGGAGGCGACGTCGCAGGGTGACGCAGCCGCGCCGCGCTCACGCCGGGAGATCCGGGAGGCCGAGCTCGCCCGCGCCGGCAAGAAGCCTCGCAAGCGCTCGTCGTCCTCGCGCGGCGACGGGCGGCACGCCGCCCCCGCCGGCCACGCCTGGGTCACGCGCCTGACCGTCCTCGGCTCGCTCGCCGCGGCCACCATCGCCGCGCCCCTCGTCACCGACGCGCAGGCCAGCCACGGCGGCACCCCGTTCGACCTCGACACGCAGCCGACCGGCCCCTCCACCCTCGCCCTCCTCGAGCAGGGGGTGGACACCCCCCGCACGTCCAGCGCGATCGCCGCCGCGCCCCGCGACGTGCGCGTCGAGGCCTCCGCCGCCAGCCGGAGCGCGGAGCGCAGCCCGCTGCCGGACTGCGACGCCGACGCCCCGATCGACGGCACCAACGGCCAGCTGGCCGACCACTCCCTCTGCAACATCTGGCAGGACGGCGAGAAGCTCCGGGCCGACGCCGCCGTCGCCCTCAGCGGCCTCAACGACGCCTTCCGCGCCCGCTTCGGCCGCGACCTGTGCCTCGTCGCCAGCTACCGCTCGCTGTCCACCCAGTACGCCGTCAAGGCCAGCCGCGGGTACCTCGCGGCGCAGCCCGGCTCGTCGATGCACGGCTGGGGGCTCGCCGTCGACCTGTGCGGGCAGGAGTACCGCACCAGCGACGTCTACGGCTGGTTGTGGGAGAACGGCCCCGCCTACGGCTGGGAGAACCCGCCGTGGGCGCAGCGTGGTGGCTCCGGCAACTACGAGCCCTGGCACTTCGAGTACCGGCCGGGCGTCGAGGAAGTCTCCGTCTGGCACTGAGCGCGCCGCTCCGGTTCTGAGCGGTGTCGTGGCGGGGTTCGCGGGGCGGCCGAGGACCTTCGCGCGTCGCGTTCACGCGCCCCAGCGGGCGCTCCGCTTCGGGAGGATACGACCGCGCGACGGACCTCGACCGCCCCGCTCGTCCGGAAACGCGTGGTCGCGTCCCGCTGTCGCACCGGGCGCGCCGCGTCGGCAGGGCGAGGGTGCCTCGACCGTCGCGACCGTCGCGATCGCGCCGACCGGCCGTCAGGTGGTGATGGTGGTGTTGCCGCCGAAGTCGTCGCGGAAGCGCGGGCCCTGGGCGGCGAGCTCCTGCGCGTACGCGGCGGACCAGCCGCGGAACGGGTCCACGGCGAGGGACTCGTTGGAGAACCGGCGGTCGTCGGTGAGCTCCGTGACGCAGAAGTCGGGGATCTGCAGGTCGGTGACCGGGCCCGAGCGCTCGCACTCCGCCACGACCAGGGGCGCGTTGGCGCCGCCGAAGACGTCGATCGACCAGCCGTCGGCGCCGAGCCAGGCCGCGTAGCGGGTCTTGACGACCTGGGCGCCGCCGCGGCGCACCAGCTCGACGCCGACCAGCGGGTCCAGCTGGCGCTCGGCCTCGTACCGGGTGCCGCCCACGGACGGGCCCTTGACCGTGACGGCGGCGAAGTCGACGCGGGACCCGTACAGCTCCAGCACGTCGCGCGCGTCGCTGTCCGCGCCCAGCCGGGCCTCGACGCCCGTGGCCTGCACGCGCACCCGCAGCGCGTACCCGCCGTCGGAGAGGAAGTAGGACTGCACGATGAGGGCGGGCGCGTCGCGCAGCGCGTCGGGGAGCTCGCGGACGAAGAACCGGCGCTCGAACTCGAAGTCGGAGTAGTCGGCGGACATGCCGTCGAGCCTAGTGCGCCGCGGTGACGTGGCCGACCGACCGACCGCCCGACCGCCCGGTCGCCCGCGCCGCGGCACGACGGCTCGCCGGGCGGCTCAGCGGCGGCGGGCGCGCAGCACGCCGGTCCGCATCGGCAGGACGAACTCGCCCCGCGCCGTCTCCGGCCGGTCCGCGAGGTAGGCGCGGATCCGCCCGGTGGTCCCCGCCCGCTCAGCCTCCGGCATGACGAGCACGCCGGCGCGCGTCGCGAGCGTGGCGACCAGGGAGCCCGCGGTGCGGCGCTGCTCGTGGGGCAGCTCCGCACGCTCGGGCGGGTCGAACGGCGCCACGTCCGGTCCGGGCATCAGGGCGGACGTCGCCGCCCGCCAGGCCGCGGGCGTGTCGCGCGGCCCGACCACGGCGCTCCCCGCCACACGGGCGAGCCCCGCCACCCACCCGACGCCGTCGTCCAGGAGGTTCCACAGGCCGGCGAGGACGCCGCCGGGGACGAGCACGCGCGCGATCTCCGGGCCCGCGGCCGCCATGTCGAACCAGTGCAGGGCGTTGCCGGCCAGCACGGCGTCGACGGAACCGTCCGGCAGCGGGATCTCCTCGGCGCTGCCGGGCAGGGCGCGGGCGCCGGGGGAGGACCGTCGCAGCTCCCCCAGCATGGCGGGGTCGGGCTCGACGGCGACGACCTCCGCGCCGGGGACGACCGCCGGGTCGAGCAGCATGGCGGTGAGCTTGCCGGTCCCGGCGCCGAGATCGAGCACGCGCGGGCCGGGCGCGGGCTCGAGGGCCCAGCGCACCGCCGCCCGCGCGTAGTCCGGGCGGTGCGCCGCATAGGCGCCGGCGGCCCCGCCGAACGACGAGGCGGGGCCGGCCGGCGCCTGCCCGCCGACCGTCACGACGTCGCGGGCGGTACCTCGCGGCGCTCGGGACCCACGTACGCCGACAGCGGGCGGATGAGGGCGTTGGCGGCCTGCTGCTCCATCACGTGCGCCGTCCAGCCCGTGACGCGGGCCGCGACGAACAGCGGCGTGAACGTGGCCGTGTCGAACCCCATGAGGTGGTACGCCGGGCCCGACGGGTAGTCGAGGTTCGGGTAGATGCCCTTGCGCGCCACGAACTCGGACTCGAGCGCGTCGTAGAGGGCGCCCAGGTCGGCGCGGTCGTAGTGCTCGACCAGCGTGTCGAGGGCGGCCTTCATGGTCGGCACGCGGGAGTCGCCGTGCTTGTAGACGCGGTGCCCGAAGCCCATGATCTTGCGCTTCTCGGCGAGGGCGTCGTCGAGCCACGCCGCCGCCCGGTCGGCCGAGCCGATCTCGGCCAGCGTCTCCATGACGGCCTCGTTGGCGCCGCCGTGCAGCGGGCCCTTGAGCGCCGCCACCGCGCCCACGACGGCGGAGTGCAGGTCGCTCAGGGTGGACGTGATGACGCGCGCCGTGAACGTGGAGGCGTTGAAGGAGTGCTCCGCGTACAGGGTCATCGAGCGGCTGAACGCGTCGGCGACCACGGGGTCCGCCTCGGCCTCGAAGGTCGTCCAGAGGAAGTTCGCGGCGTAGTCGAGGTCGTCGCGCGGGGCCACCGGCTCCAGGCCGCGGCGCCGGCGCTGCCCGTAGGCGACGACCGCGGGGAGCGCGGCGAAGAGGCGCACGCTGCGGGCGAGGTTGACCTCGGGGTCCGCGGCGGCCTCCAGGGCGGTGAGCCCGGCGGCCTCCCGCGCGCCGATCACGCTGACCGCGGTGCGCAGCTCGTCCATGGGGTGCGCCGTGACCGGCAGCAGGTCGATCGCCGCGCGCACGTCGTCGGCGAGGGGCCGGTGCTCCCGCTCGGTGGCGCGCAGGCCCGCGAGCTCGTCGGACGTGGGCAGCTCGCCGTGCCACAGCAGCCAGGCGACGGCCTCGAACGGCTGGGTGGCCGCGAGGTCCTGCACCGGGTAGCCCCGGTACAGCAGGGAGTTCGTCTCGGGGTCCACCTTGGAGATGGCCGTGACGTCGGCGACCACCCCCGCCAGCCCGCGGCGGACCTCCGGCTCGGACCCGGTGTGCTCTGTCATCGATGCTCCTTTGCTGCGATGGTGCGGCGGTCAGCCGTGCAGGTTGTCGTCCAGGGTGAAGTCGAAGACGCCGGTGTCGAACGACGAGTAGCCGGCGTAGTCCACGAGCTCGTACAGCCGGGCCCGGGTCTGCATGTGCTCGACCTGCCCCGCGAGCGAGCCCTCGGCCCGCAGGGCGTCCAGGCCGCGCTCGGCCGCGCCCATCGCGAGGCGCAGCAGCGAGACCGGATAGATCACGAGCGCCACGCCGGCGTCGGCCAGCTGCCGGGTGGTGAACAGCTCGGACTTGCCGAACTCGGTCATGTTGGCGAGCACGGGGACGTCGACGGCGCTCGCGACGGCCTCGAACTCCGCGAGGTCGCGCATGGCCTCGGGGAAGATCGCGTCCGCCCCGGCGTCGACCAGGGCCTTGGCCCGGTCGATCGCCGTCGCCAGGCCCGCGACGGCCCGCACGTCGGTGCGCGCCATCACCAGCAGGTTCTCGTCCCGGCGGGCGGCGACCGCCGCGCGCACGCGCTGCAGCGCCGTCGGCTCGTCCACCACCTGCTTGCCGTCCAGGTGACCGCAGCGCTTGGGGTTCACCTGGTCCTCGACGTGCATGCCGGCGACGCCCGCGTCCTCCATCGCCTGCACGGTGCGCGCGACGTTCATCGCCTCGCCGAACCCGGTGTCCGCGTCCACGAGCGTCGGCAGGTCGGTCATCCGGGCGACCTGGCCGGCCCGGCCGGCGACCTCGGTGAGCGTCGTCAGGCCGACGTCGGGCAGCCCCAGGTCGGCGGCGACGACGGCGCCCGAGACGTACACGCCGTCGAACCCCTTGTCCTGGATCAGCCGCGCCGCGAGCGGGTTGAACGCGCCCGGGAGCTGCAGCAGCTCGCCCGAGCGCAGGCGCTCGCGGAACGCCGCGCGCTTGGCGGCGGGGGTGGTGGACGAGTAGAGCACGGCGGGTCCCCTCCGGGTCCTCAGAAGATGCCGGGCGCGACGGGGTGCGCCGCCAGCGCGTCGGCGAGCGGGGTGACGGTGAGCCCGGACAGCTCGGCGGCGGTGAGCTCCGGGAGCCGCTGGGCGACGTCGAGGAACCGCTCGGTCTCCTCGTCGGCCAGCACGCCGGCCGCGAGGGTGCGGAACTTCGCCACGTACTGCTCCCGGGCGAACGGGCGGGCGCCCAGCGGGTGCGCGTCCGCGACGGCGATCTCCTCCACGACGCGCGAGCCGTCCGCGAGCTCGATCTCCACGCGCCCGCCGAACGCCTTCTCGGCCGGGTCGACCGAGTGGTAGCGGCGGGTCCACTCCGCGTCCTCGGCCGTCGTGACCCGGCGCCACAGCTCCACCGTGTCGGGGCGGCCGGCGCGCTCCGGCGCGTAGCTGGCCACGTGGTCCCAGGCGCCGTCCTGCAGCGCGACGGTGAAGATGTACGGGATCGAGTGGTCGAGGGTCTCGCGGCTCGCCGTCGGGTCGTACTTCTGCGGGTCGCCGGAGCCCGAGCCGATGACGTAGTGGGTGTGGTGGCTGGTGTGCAGCACGACGGACCGGACGTTCGCCGGGTCGCGCAGCTCGGGCCGCTCGGTGCCGAGGCGGCGCGCCAGGTCGATCCAGGCCTGCGCCTGGTACTCGGCCGAGTGCTCCTTGGTGTACGTGTCGAGGATGGCGCGACGGTCCTCGCCCGCGGCCGGCAGCGGCACGGTGTAGCGGGCGTCGGGCCCGTCGAGCAGCCAGGCGATCACGCCGTCCTCGCCCTCGTAGACGGGGCTGGGGGAGGTCTGTCCGCGCATGGCGCGGTCCACGGCCTCCACCGCCATCTTGCCCGCGAACGCGGGGGCGTGGGCCTTCCACGTGGAGATCTCACCCTTGCGCGACTGCCGGGTGGCGGTGGTCGTGTGCAGGGCCTGGCCGACGGCCTGGTAGATCGTCCCGGCGGGCAGGCCCAGCAGGGTGCCGAGGCCGGCCGCGGCCGACGGGCCGAGGTGGGCCACGTGGTCGATCTTGTGCGCGTGCAGGCTGATGCCCTTGACGAGGTCCACCTGGACCTCGTACCCCGTGACGATCCCGCGCAGCAGCTCGGCGCCGCTGCGGCCCAGGTGCTGCGCCACGGCGAGGATCGGCGGCACGTTGTCGCCGGGGTGCGAGTACTCGGCCGCGAGGAACGTGTCGTGGTAGTCGAGCTCGCGCACGGCGACCCCGTTCGCCCACGCCGCCCACTCGGGGCTGGTGCGGGCGGGCGAGCCGAAGATCGTGGCGCCGGCGCCGCCCCGGGAGACCTGGTGCGCCTCCGCCTGCGCGCGGGCCGCGAGGATGGGCGCGCGGCCGAGGGACGCCGTCGCCACGGCCGCGTTGTCGATGACGCGGTTGATCACCATGTCGGTGACCTCGGGCGTCGGCTCGAGCTGCTCGGCCGCGACCTCCGCGATCTTCCACGCCAGCTGCTCGGTACGCGGCAGGGGCTCGTCGGAACGGTAGACGCGGACCTCGTGGTCGATCATGCGGGGGAGTCCTCCGGCTGCAGGCATGCGGGCAGGCATCGGCTGCCGGCGTCGTCGCCGCCCGGTGCTCCGGGCTGCCCCGAGAACGTAACGCCCGGCGGGCGCAGGGTCCAACGAGGGAGCGGGACGAGGCCCGCCGCGGCGCCGTCGGGAGGCCCTGTGGTGGGGTTCACGAACGGCGTGCCAAGGAACGGTGTCGTCGCAGGTGACGGCGCCGGCCCAGGTGCCGGTCCCGCACCATGATTGCCCCGGTGAACTTGCATCGGGGTCAAGAATCGGTAACGTGGCCGCCCATGTTCGGGCTCGGCGTCCGCCCCGCGGGGTGGACGCCGGCTCCCTGTCACGGGCCGGGCCGCTGCGACACACCGCGTGCCGCCGCGCCGGCCACGGAAGGAAACATGACCGCCGTACGACCTCAGGAACTGCCCGGCAACACCTCCGCGACCGCGGCCGCGCGCCGCAGGCTGCGCGTCTCCGACGTCACCGTCGTCGACAACTCCATGCTCAAGAAGACGATCGGCGGCACCGCCGTCGGGAACCTCATGGAGTGGTACGACGTGGGCGTCTACGGCTACCTCGCCGTCACCATGGGTGCCGTGTTCCTGCCGCAGGCGTCGTCCGGCGTGCAGATCCTCTTCTCCCTCGGCGTGTTCGCCGCCACCTACGTGGCGCGCCCGCTCGGCGGCATCGTGTGCGGCCGCATCGGCGACCGGGTGGGCCGCCAGAAGGTGCTCGCCTTCACGCTCGTGATGATGGCCAGCTCGACCTTCCTCATCGGCCTGCTGCCCACCTACGGCGTCCTCGGCGTCGCCGCGCCGCTGCTGCTCGTGCTGCTCAAGCTGGCGCAGGGCTTCTCGACCGGCGGCGAGTACGCCGGCGTCACGACCTTCGTCGCCGAGCACGCCCCCGACCGCCGCCGCGGCTGGGCCGCGTCGTTCCTCGACTTCGGCAGCTACCTGGGCTTCGCCCTCGGTGCCGTCGTCGTGACCGTGCTGCAGGTGACGCTCGGCCAGCAGGCGATGCTCGACGGCGGGTGGCGCATCCCGTTCCTGATCGCGGGCCCGATCGGCGCGTTCGCCGTGTGGTTCCGCCTGAAGATCGAGGAGTCCCCGGCCTTCCAGGCGCAGCAGGTCGCCGCCGAGGCCGCGAAGGACCACGGCGGGACCGCGCCGGCCCCCGCGGCCGACGTCACGCTGCGCTCGCAGTGGCGCCCGCTCGTCGTCGCCATGGTGCTCGTGGCCGTGGCCAACACGGCCGGCTACGCGCTCACCAGCTACATGCCGACCTACCTCACCGACACGCTCGGCTACGACGCCACGTCCGGCACCCTGCTGACGGTGCCCGTGCTGGTGCTGCTCGCCGTGATGATCCTCGTGGCTGGCCCGGTCAGCGACCGGGTGGGTCGCCGCCCCCTGCTGTGGTTCGGCGCGGGCTCCCTGGCCGTCCTCGCGGCGCCGGCGTTCCTGCTGCTGGCCCTGGGCCACGTGTGGTCCACGCTGCTGGGGCTGTGCCTCATGGCGGTGCCGGTGGCGTGCATGGTGGGCGTCCAGGCGGCGACGCTGCCCGCGATGTTCCCGACGGCCGTGCGCTACCGCTCGATGGGTCTGGCCTACAACGTGGCGCTCGCGGTGTTCGGCGGTACGACGCCGCTCATCGTGGAGTCGCTCACCCAGGCCACCGGTTCCAGCATGGCGCCGGCCTACTACCTCATCGGCTTCGCCGTCGTCGGCGCGGTCGCCGTGTGCTTCGTCAAGGAGAGCGCGGGCAAGCCGCTGCCGGGCTCGATGCCGTCGGTGGACACCGACGCCGAGGCGAAGGCGCTCGTCCGCACCCAGGAGAAGAACCCGGACCTCGACCTCGACGCGATGCCGGGCCTGGTCCCCGCCCGCTGAGCCGCCGTGCCGACCCTGACGTAGCGATCGGTCGTCGTCCCGCCGCCGGGCGGCGACCGCTCGCTACCGAGGGGTGGGTGGTCCGCGGAG
>NZ_JBHVFQ010000010.1:0-94567 GCF_042801555.1 Isoptericola sp. NPDC057559 | reverse complement strand
CCCACCGGCCCGCTTGGCGGGCCCGGCCCCCCCCCCGCGGCCCCCCCGGCCCCCCCCTGCCTCCCCCAGCGCCCGTCGCCCCCCGCCGGCACCCCCACCGATCGCTACGTCGAGGTCGGTAGACGACGAAGAACGGCCCTGGTCGATGACCAGGGCCGTTCTTGTGCTGCGGTGCGCCTGAAGGGATTCGAACCCCCGACCTTCTGCTCCGGAGGCAGACGCTCTATCCACTGAGCTACAGGCGCGGGCGCCGGCGAGGAACCGCTCGGCACGGTGCACGACACTACCAGCACCTGGAGGTCCGGGTGGCAACCGGCAGCACGCCGCCGGCCGCGGGCTTTGTAGAATCGCCCGGTGACCCCCGACGAGCTCTCCGGAGCACTCAGCGCTGCCCTCGCCTCGGCCGTGGCCGACGGCACCCTCGCCCTGCCCACCGACGCCGTCCCGGCGTCGGTCCACGTCGAGCGACCCCGGCAGCGCGAGCACGGGGACTGGGCCACCAACGTGGCGCTGCAGCTCGCGAAGAAGGCCGGCACCACCCCCCGCGCGCTCGCGGAGGACCTGGCGGCCCGCCTCGTCGCGACGCCGGGCGTCAAGGCGGCGGACGTCGCCGGGCCGGGCTTCCTCAACATCACGCTCGAGGCCGGCGCCGCGGGCGAGCTCGCCCGGACGATCGTCACCGCGGGCGAGCAGTACGGCCGGACCGACGCCCTCGCCGGCCAGGTGCACAACCTCGAGTACATCTCGGCCAACCCGACGGGCCCGCTGCACATCGGCCACACCCGCTGGGCCGCGCTCGGTGACGCCCTCGTGCGGATCATGCGCGCCGCGGGCGCGGACGTGACCGCCGAGTACTACATCAACGACGCCGGCGCGCAGATGGACAAGTTCGGCGCGTCGATCGTCGCGCGGGCCAAGGGCGAGGACGTGCCCGAGGGCGGCTACCCCGGCGAGTACGTCGCCGAGCGCGCCGCCGAGGTGCTGGCGCAGGAGCCCGACCTGCTCGACCTGCCGGCCGACGAGGCCGCCACGACCGCGCGCGAGCTCGGCTACCAGGCGCAGCTCGAGGCGATCCGCCGCACGCTCGACGCGTTCGGCGTGCACTTCGACGTGTGGTTCTCCGAGCGCACGCTGCACGAGTCCGGCGCGGTGGAGCAGGCCGTCGCGCGCCTGCGCGAGCAGGGCCACGTGTTCGACGTCGACGGCGCGGTGTGGCTGCGCACCACGGACTTCGGCGACGACAAGGACCGCGTGATGATCCGCGCGAACGGCGAGCCCACGTACTTCGCCGCCGACGCCGCCTACTACCTGTCCAAGAAGGACCGCGGGTTCCCGGGCAAGATCTACCTGCTCGGGGCCGACCACCACGGGTACATCAACCGCCTCAAGGCGATCGCCGCGTGCGCGGGCGACGACCCGGAGGCGAACATCGAGGTGCTCATCGGCCAGCTCGTCAACATCGGCGGCGAGCGGATGGGCAAGCGCCGCGGCAACGCGCTGTACATGGACGACCTCATCGAGTGGCTCGGCTCGGACCCGCTGCGCTACTCGCTCGCGCGCTACCCGGCCGACTCGCCGCTGTCGCTGTCGGGCGAGGAGATGCTCAAGCAGAGCAACGACAACCCCGTCTACTACGTGCAGTACGCGCACTCGCGGACCTGCGCCGTCGACCGGAACGCCGCGGACCGCGACGTCGTGCGCGTCGCCGCGGACGGCTCGGACGCCTTCGACCCGGCGCTGCTGACGCACGAGACCGAGGCGGCGCTGGTGGGCGCGCTCACCGAGTTCCCGCGGATCGTGTCCCAGGCCGCCGAGCTGCGCGAGCCGCACCGCGTCGCGCGCTACCTCGAGTCGCTCGCCGCGGACTACCACAAGTGGTACCAGGAGTGCCGCGTGACGCCGTACCCGGACGAGGAGGTCACGGACACGCACCGCACGCGCCTGTGGCTGAACGACGCGGTGCGCCAGGTGCTCGCCAACGGGCTCGAGCTGCTCGGCGTGTCCGCGCCGGAGCGCATGTGACCGGGTCGCCGGCCGTGCCCGGCGTCCTCGGCGTGCCCTGGTCGACCGGGGTCCGGCGGCGCGCCGACGGCGCGGTCGAGGTGGGCGGCGTCGCCGTCGCCGACCTCGCGGCCACCCACGGCACCCCGGCCTACGTGCTCGACGAGGCGGACTTCCGGGCCCGCGCCCGCGGGTACCGGACGGCGTTCGCGACCGCGTTCGCGGAGGTCGGCACGGGCGTGGACGTGTACTACGCCGGCAAGGCGCTGCTCACCGTCGCGGTGGCGCGCTGGGCCCGCGAGGAGGGCCTGCGCGTCGACACCGCGTCGGGCGGCGAGCTCGCCGTCGCGCTGCGCGCCGGCGTCCCCGGCGCGGAGATCGGGCTGCACGGCAACAACAAGTCGGACGACGAGATCCTCGCCGCGCTCGACGCGGGCGTCGGCCGGATCATCGTCGACTCCCTCGTGGAGGTGGACCGCGTCGCGGCGCTGGCCGCGTCCCGCGGCGTCGTCGCGCCCGTCATGGTGCGCGTCACGACCGGCGTGCACGCGGGCGGCCACGAGTACATCTCCACGGCGCACGAGGACCAGAAGTTCGGGCTGTCGGTGAACCGGGGCGCCCTCGACGGCGAGGCGGGCGACCCGCCGGCGCTGCGGGCGCTGCTCGCGGTCGTCGCGCGGCCGGAGCTGCACCTGCTGGGCATCCACTCCCACATCGGGTCGCAGATCCTCGACCCGGCGGGCTTCGAGGCGGCGGCGCGCGTCGTGCTGCGGCTGCGCGCCGAGCTCGCCGAGCGCACCGGCGTGCTGGTCGACGAGGTGGACCTCGGCGGCGGCTACGGCATCGCCTACCTGCCGGGGGAGGTTCCGCTGGACCCGGACCGCATCGCCAAGGACGTGGCGGGCGCGGTGGCCGCCGTCTGCGCGGAGCTCGGCACGCCGCTGCCGCGGATCTCCATCGAGCCGGGGCGCGCGGTCGTCGGCCCGGCGGGGCTCACGCTCTACACCGTCGGCACGGTGAAGCCGGTGGCCCTCGACGACGGCCGCGTGCGCACCTACGTGTCCGTCGACGGCGGCATGAGCGACAACATCCGCCCGGCGCTGTACGAGGCGCAGTACCACGCGGAGCTCGTGGGCCGGACCTCGGACGCCGAGCCGGTGCTCGCGCGGGTGGTCGGCAAGCACTGCGAGAGCGGCGACATCCTCGTGCACGAGGTCATGCTGCCGGGCGACGTGCGCGCGGGGGACCTCCTCGCGGTCGCCGCGACGGGCGCCTACGGGCGGTCGATGGCGTCGAACTACAACCTGCTGACGCGGCCGCCCGTGGTGGCCGTCGCCGACGGCGCGTCGCGCGTCCTCGTGCGCCGCGAGACGGTCGACGACCTGCTCGCCCTCGACCTCGGCTGACCGTTTCCGACCGTGGCCGGGCCGCCCGTGGACGGGCGGCCCGGCCGCCACGCGGCGCGGCTATCCTGACCACCGTCCCGGCATCTCGTTCCGAAGGTTCTCCCGTGCCTGCAGCCCCCGTCCCCGCGCCCCCGGCCGACCCGCGCCCCGTCCCCGGCACGCTGCGCGTCGCCCTCCTCGGCTGCGGCGTGGTCGGGACGCAGGTGGCGCAGGCGCTCGTCCGGCACGCCGACGAGCTCGCGGCCCGCGCGGGGACGCGCCTCGAGCTGGTGGGCATCGCCGTGCGCGACGCGAGCCGCCCGCGCGACGGCGTGGGCACGGTCGTGCCGCGCGAGCTCCTCACCGAGGACGCCGAGTCCCTCGTGGACGGCGCCGACCTCGTCGTCGAGCTCATGGGCGGCATCGAGCCCGCCCGGGGGCTCATCCACCGCGCGATCGCCGGCGGCGCGAGCGTCGTGACGGCCAACAAGGCCCTCCTCGCGGAGCACGGCCCGGAGCTCTTCGAGGCCGCCGACGCCGCCGGCGTCGACCTGTCGTTCGAGGCGGCGGTCGCGGGCGCGATCCCGATCGTCCGCCCGGTGCGCGAGTCGCTCGCCGGCGACCACGTGCGCCGCGTGCTCGGGATCGTCAACGGCACCACCAACTACGTCCTCGACCAGATGACGACGCACGGGCTGGACCTCGAGGAGGCCCTCAAGGAGGCGCAGGGCCTCGGCTACGCGGAGGCGGACCCGACGGCCGACGTCGAGGGGCACGACGCGGCGGCCAAGGCCGCGATCCTCGCGTCGCTGGCCTTCCACACCCGCGTCTCGTTGTCCCAGGTCGCGTGCGAGGGCATCACGGGCGTCACCGCCGCCGACGTCGCGGCCGCGCAGCAGACCGGGCACGTGGTGAAGCTGCTGGCGATCGCGGAGCAGACGGCCGAGGGCGTCTCCGTGCGCGTGCACCCGGCGCTCGTCCCCTCGGCCCACCCGCTCGCGGCCGTGCACGGCGCCTTCAACGCGGTGTTCGTCGAGGCCGACGACGCCGGGCCGCTGATGTTCTACGGACAGGGCGCGGGCGGGCGGCCCACGTCGTCGGCGGTGCTCGGCGACCTCGTCTCGGCGGCGCGCGACCGGATCGTCGGGGGCCGCGGCCCGCGCGAGTCCGCCTACGCCTCGCTCCCGGTGCTGCCGCACGACGCCGCGGTGACCCGCTACCAGGTGCGCCTCGTCGTGGCGGACCGCCCCGGCGTGCTCGCGCAGGTGGCGCAGGTGCTGGCCGACCACGGCGTGTCGATCGACACCGTGCGCCAGGCCCCGGACGAGCCGTACGCCGTCGGGGTCGCCGAGGGCACCGCGGCGCTGCTGCTCACCACGCACGCCGCCCGCGAGGCGTCGCTGGCCGCCACCGTCGCGGCCGTGCGCGGCCTCGACGCGGTGCACGAGATCACGTCCGTCCTGCGAGTCGAGGGAGCCTGACCATGCCTGCCCACCAGTGGCGCGGTGTCATCACCGAGTACGCCGACCGGATGCCGGCCCACCTGCTCGAGCGCGTCGTGACGCTCGGGGAGGGCGGTACCCCGCTGGTGCCCGCCCCCGCGCTGTCGCAGCGCACCGGCGCGGACGTGTACGTCAAGGTCGAGGGCATGAACCCGACCGGGTCCTTCAAGGACCGGGGCATGACGGCGGCGATCTCGGCCGCAGCCGGCCGCGGCGCCAGGGCCGTGGTGTGCGCCTCGACGGGCAACACGTCCGCCTCGGCGGCCGCGTACGCCACCCGCGCCGGCATGACCTGCGCCGTCCTGGTGCCGGACGGCAAGATCGCGATGGGCAAGCTCAGCCAGGCGGTCGCGCACGGCGCGCGCCTGCTGCAGGTGGACGGCAACTTCGACGACTGCCTCGTGGCCGCACGCAAGCTCGCCGAGGTGTACCCGGTCGAGCTCGTGAACTCCGTCAACCCGGACCGCATCGAGGGGCAGAAGACCGCCGCGTTCGAGATCGTCGACGCGCTCGGCGACGCCCCCGACATCCACTGCCTGCCGGTGGGCAACGCGGGCAACATCACCGCGTACTGGAAGGGCTTCCGCGAGTACGCGGGCCTGGACGCCGGGGCCGGGCTCGGCGCGGTCGCCACGCGCACCCCGCAGATGTGGGGCTTCCAGGCGGCCGGCGCCGCGCCGATCGTCAAGGGCCACCCCGTGGACGAGCCGGAGACGATCGCCACCGCCATCCGGATCGGCAACCCGGCGTCGTGGGAGCAGGCCGAGGCCGCCCGCGACACGTCGGGCGGCGTGATCGAGGCCGTCACCGACGAGGAGATCCTCGCCGCGCACCGCGTGCTGTCGGCCGAGGTGGGCGTCTTCGTCGAGCCGGCCTCCGCGTCGGGCGTGGCGGGCCTGCTCGCCCGCGCCGACCGCGGCCTGGTCCCGGCCGGCGCGCGCGTCGTCGTGACGGTCACGGGCCACGGCCTCAAGGACCCGCAGTGGGCGCTGCGCACGCCCGACGGCGGCGAGGTCGTGCCCACCCGCGTGAGCGCCGACGTCGTGTCCGTCGCCGGCGCGCTCGGCCTGGACTAGCCAGCTCTGCCTGACACCGCTTCGACCGGACCCCGGGGAGGGGAACGATGCAGCTCGGCGCCGACCATGTCCTCGTGCGCGTCCCGGCCACCAGCGCGAACCTCGGCCCGGGGTTCGACGCCATGGGACTCGCCCTCGCCCTGCACGACGACCTGGAGGTCGAGCTCCTCGCGAGCGACGACGTCGTGGTCGAGGTCGAGGGGGAGGGCGCGGGGGAGGTGCCCGACGGCGAGGACCACCTCGTCGTGCGCGCGCTGCGGCACACGCTCGACCTGGCGGGGGCACCCCGCACCGGGCTCCGGCTGCGCTGCGTCAACCGGATCCCGCACGCTCGGGGGCTGGGCTCGTCGTCGGCGGCCGTGGTCTCCGGCATCGTCGCGGCCCGGGCGCTGCTGGCCGACCCGCACGTCCTCGACGCGGACGCGGTGCTGCGGATCGCGACCGAGTTCGAGGGGCACCCGGACAACGCCGCGCCCGCGATCCGCGGCGGGGCGACCCTCGCCTGGCGGTCGGCGGACGGTCCGCGGGCCGTCGACCTCGACGTCGACGAGCGCATCGAGGCCACGGTGCTGGTGCCCGACCACCGCCTGGCCACCAGCCGCGCGCGCGGCGTGCTCCCGGCGGAGGTGCCGCACGGCGACGCCGCGTTCACGGCCGGCCGCGCGGGCCTGCTCGTCGAGGCGCTGGCGCGGCGCCCGGAGCTGCTGCTCGACGCCACCGAGGACCGTCTGCACCAGGACTACCGCGCCGCGGTGATGGCCGGGTCCGCCGAGCTGTTGCGCGCGCTGCGGGCGGAGGGGCTCGCGGCCACGATCTCGGGCGCGGGGCCCACCGTCCTCGTGCTCACGTCGGGGGAGGGCACGGCGCGCCTCGACGGCGTCCTGGCCGAGCTGATCGACGACGTGGCGGGCTGGCGTGTGCTGCGCCCGGGCGTCGACGCGGGCGGCGCGGTCGCGCGGCGGGTGACCGGGGGAGGGGGCGCCGGGCCGCGCCTCGCGGGGGGCGGCGTGTCGGCCTCCCGCCGGGCGCGAGGTGATATGATGCGGTGAGCCTTCGGGATCGACCGCGAGGGCACTCCCTCCCACCGCACGGCACGCTCGCGTGCCCGGTCGGAGCCTGGTGCCTCGGTGGTTGTGATGCGGTGCACGACCCGCCGCGGCAGTCCCGCGAGAAGGCGAAACACAACCCCGCCAGCCGACGTCGTCGTACCACTGATGCGAGGTTCCACGCGTCCCGACGCTCCCCGCGCCAGGACGGCAGCCACCCCGGCCCGTGACATCTGAGGGCCGCATACGAGGGGGAAGGGTCCTTCGTGACGAACACCACCGACAGCCGGAACGGCTCCGCCGTATCCGGGAACCTGAGCTCGATGCGTCTCGCCGAGCTCCAGGCGCTGGCCTCCGGCATGGGCGTGAAGGGTACGTCCCGGATGCGCAAGAGCGACCTGCAGGACGCGATCCGGTCCGCGCGCGGCCAGGGCGCGCGCACCGCGGGTGCCCCGGTCGCCGCGGCGACCGCCGTGGCCCCCACGGTCCGCAGCGACGCCCCGGCCCAGGCGCCGGCCGAGCAGCCCGCGTCGTCCGACGCCCGCGCGCCCCGTGCCGAGGGCTCCGAGGCTCCGCGCCGGTCGCGCCGCGCCACCCGTTCGGCGGGCACCGCCGAGGGTGACGCCGCGCCGCAGCAGCGCGCGGCGGCCGACACGGCCCCCGCCGCCCAGCCCGCGCGCGGCACCGAGCAGCGCGGCGAGCAGCGTTCCGACTCCGACCGCGAGGCGCGCCTGGCGCAGCTCGCCGACGCCGTGGCCGCTCCGCGCGAGCGGGGCGGGCGCCGCAACGGCGGCCAGAACAACGGCGGCCAGGGCGGCCAGACCGGCCGCGACCAGGGCGACGGCGACGGCCAGCGCTCCGGCCAGGGGCGCTCGAACGAGGGCGGCTCGGGCCAGCAGAACCAGCAGAACCAGCAGAACCAGCAGGGCCAGCAGGGCCAGCAGGGCGGCCAGCGCGACGACCGTCAGCGCCGCGCCGACCTCGAGGACGAGCGCGGCTCGCGCCGCCGTCGCGGCCGCGACCGTGGTCGTGACCGCAAGCGCAGCCGCAGCGGCCGGGGCAACGGCCCCGACGTCGCGGGCCTCGAGGACGTCGAGGTGCGCGAGGACGACGTGCTGCTGCCCGTCGCCGGCGTGCTCGACATCCTCGACAACTACGCGTTCGTGCGCACCAGCGGCTACCTGCCCGGCGAGGGCGACGTGTACGTCTCGCTCAACCAGGTCAAGAAGGCCGGCCTGCGCCGCGGCGACGCGATCGTCGGCGCCATCCGCCAGCCCCGTGAGGGCGAGGAGCCGCCGGCGGGCAAGAACGTCCGCAGCAAGTTCAACGCCCTGGTGCGGCTCGACTCGGTCAACGGCATGACGATCGACGAGGCCCGCCAGCGCCCGGAGTTCACCAAGCTGACGCCGCTGTACCCGCAGGACCGGCTCCGCCTGGAGAACCCGGAGGCCACGCGCCTCACGCCCCGCGTGATCGACATCGTCGCCCCGATCGGCAAGGGCCAGCGCGGCCTCATCGTCGCGCCGCCCAAGGCCGGCAAGACGATCATCATGCAGCAGATCGCCAACGCGATCACCGCGAACAACCCCGAGGTCCACCTCATGGTGGTGCTCGTGGACGAGCGGCCCGAAGAGGTCACCGACATGGAGCGGACGGTCAAGGGCGAGGTCATCGCCTCGACGTTCGACCGCCCCGCGTCGGACCACACGATCGTCGCCGAGCTCGCGATCGAGCGGGCCAAGCGCCTGGTCGAGCTGGGCCAGGACGTCGTCGTGCTGCTCGACTCGCTCACCCGCCTGTCGCGCGCCTACAACCTGGCGGCGCCGGCGTCGGGCCGCATCCTCTCCGGTGGTGTGGACGCCGCGGCGCTCTACCCGCCGAAGAAGTTCTTCGGCGCGGCTCGCAACATCGAGAACGGCGGCTCGCTGACCATCCTCGCGTCGGCGCTCGTGGAGACGGGCTCCAAGATGGACGAGGTGATCTTCGAGGAGTTCAAGGGCACGGGCAACATGGAGCTGCGCCTGTCCCGCAACCTCGCCGACAAGCGGATCTTCCCGGCCGTGGACGTCAACGCGTCCGGCACGCGCCGCGAGGAGATCCTCATGTCGAAGGACGAGCTCGGCATCACCTACAAGCTGCGCCGCGTGCTCGGTGCGCTGGACCAGCAGCAGGCGATCGAGCTGCTGCTCGGCCAGCTCAAGAAGACCAAGACCAACGTCGAGTTCCTGCTGCACGTGCAGAAGACGACGCCGGCCGGGCTCTCGGACGAGAACCCGGGCGAGACGATCTGACCCACCTCGGCCGACCGGGCCCGCCGGGACCCGCACCGGGTCGCGGCGGGCTCGACCCGAGATTTCTCCAGGCGCTCAGCGTTCTGGCACAATAGTTCGTCGGCCTTCCGGTTCACGGCCCGCGGTCCTGCGGGGCGACCCGGCGGCATCTCACCAAGGAGCATCATGAAGTCCGGTATCCACCCCGAGTACGTCGTCACCCAGGTCTCCTGCACCTGCGGCAACACGTTCACGACCCACAGCACCGCGACCTCCGGCAAGATCAGCGTCGAGGTCTGCAGCGCCTGCCACCCGTTCTACACGGGCAAGCAGAAGATCCTCGACACCGGTGGCCGCGTCGCCCGCTTCCAGGCGCGCTACGGCAAGAAGGACTAGCTGCCTGACAGCGCCGGTGGTCCGCCCGACAACCTCTCCAGGGGCAGTCGGACGACGGACCACCGGCGCTTCTGCTTTGCCGAGGTAGTTCGCCACCCGTCGAGGTAGTCCGTGTCCCGGTGAGGTCGTCCAGAGCCCGGGTCGGCTCTCGCCTCGCGCCCGGACCGGGAGTACCGATGACCGACTCGTTCGCGGCCGCGCGGCCGCTGCTCGAGGAGCACACCGAGATCGAGCGCGAGCTCGCCGACCCGGCCGTGCACGCCGACGCCGGCCGTGCCCGGTCGCTCGGGCGCCGCTACGCCGAGCTGAACCAGGTCGCGGCCGCGTACCGCGCCTGGGAGCAGGCCCGCGACGACGCGGAGGCCGCCGCCGAGCTGGCCACGGAGGACGCGGCGTTCGCCGCGGAGCTGCCGGGCCTGCGTGCCGCTGCCGAGGAGGCCGCCGAGCGCCTGCGCCGCGTCCTCGTGCCCCGCGACCCCGACGACGCCCGCGACGTCATCCTCGAGATCAAGGCGGGGGAGGGCGGCGACGAGTCCGCGCTCTTCGCCGGCGACCTCCTGCGCATGTACCTGCGGTACGCCGAGCGGCGCGGGTGGGCCACGCAGGTCCTCGACGCGACCGAGACCGAGCTGGGCGGCTACAAGGACGTGCAGGTCGCCGTCAAGGCGCGCAGCCTGTCCGACCCGGCCGAGGGCGTGTGGGCCAGCCTCAAGTACGAGGGCGGCGTGCACCGCGTGCAGCGCGTCCCCGTCACCGAGTCGCAGGGCCGCATCCACACGTCGGCGGCCGGCGTCCTGGTGCTGCCCGAGGTCGACGACCCGGGCGAGGTCGAGATCGACCCGAACGACCTGCGCATCGACGTCTACCGGTCGTCGGGGCCGGGCGGTCAGTCGGTGAACACGACGGACTCCGCCGTCCGCATCACCCACGTGCCGACCGGGATCGTCGTCTCGATGCAGAACGAGAAGTCGCAGCTGCAGAACAAGGAGCAGGCGATGCGCGTGCTCCGCGCCCGGCTGCTCGCCGCGCAGCAGGAGGCCGCCGCCGCCGCTGCCGCGGACGTGCGCCGCTCGCAGGTGCGCACCGTCGACCGCAGCGAGCGCATCCGCACCTACAACTTCCCGGAGAACCGCATCGCGGACCACCGCACCGGGTACAAGGCGTACAACCTCGACCACGTGCTCGCGGGCGACCTCGACCCCGTGGTGCGCTCCGCCGTGGAGGCCGACGAGGCGGCGCGTCTGGCGGCGGCGGGCTCCGGTGACTGACCCGGCGCCCGCCGCGCCGGCCACGGCGGGCGCGGCCGTCCGCGTGGCGGCGGCGCGCCTGGCCGCGGCCGGCGTCCCGAGCCCGCGGGTGGACGCCGAGGTGCTGCTCGCGCACGGCCTCGGCGTCGACCGGGCCGAGGTGCGCCGCCTGGCGGTGCTCGACCGGGACCTGCCGGCGGACGTCGCGGCGCGGTTCGCCGCCGACGTCGACCGGCGGGCGGCCCGCGAGCCGTTGCAGCACCTCACGGGCGTCGCGCCGTTCCGCCACCTCGAGCTGGCGGTCGGGCCGGGCGTCTTCGTGCCGCGGCCGGAGACCGAGCAGGTGGCGCAGGTCGCGATCGACGAGGCGGCGCGGGCCGTGGCGCGCGACGGCGCGGCCGTCGTCGTCGACCTGTGCACCGGGTCGGGGGCCATCGCCCTGGCCGTCGCGACGGAGGTGCCCGGCGCCCGCGTGCACGCGGTGGAGCTCGACGGCGCGGCTCACGGCTGGGCGGCGCGCAACGTCGCGTCGGCGTCGCGCGCGGCCGCCCACGACGCCGCCCACGACGCCGCCCCCGACGTCACCCACGACGTCGTGCACCTGGTGCGCGGCGACGCCCGCACGGCGCTGCGCGACCTCGACGGCTCCGTGGACGTGGTCGTCTCCAACCCGCCCTACGTGCCGCCCGGCGCCGTCCCGCGCGACCCCGAGGTGGCCGAGCACGACCCGGCCGTGGCCCTGTACGGGCTCGGGGAGGACGGGCTCGAGGTCCCGCGCGGCGTGACGGCTGCCGCGGCCCGGCTGCTGCGGCCCGGCGGGCTCTACGTCATGGAGCACGCCGAGGTCCAGGCGGCCGACGCCCGCGCCATGGTGGCGGCCGCCGGCGGCTTCGGCCCCGCGGAGACCCTCGACGACCTCACCGGCCGCCCGCGGATGGTCGTGGCCCGGCGTTCCGGCGCCGGGACCGCTCCGGACGCGCGGCGGGCGGCCGGTCGAACCGTGACAGACTGATCCCCGTGAGCAGCGTGCACGACGTCACCGACCCGAACACCTGGGGCCCTGCGATCGACGAGGCGGTGAACACGGTCTCGCGAGGCGGCCTGGTGGTGCTTCCGACCGACACCGTCTACGGCATCGGCGCCGACGCCTTCGACGCGGAGGCCGTCGCGGCCCTCCTCGCGGCCAAGGGTCGCGGCAGGCAGATGCCGCCCCCGGTGCTCGTGCCCGACGTGCGCACCCTCGACGGCCTGGCCACCGAGGTCCCCGGCGACGCGCGCAAGCTGGTCGAGGCCTTCTGGCCCGGCGGCTTCACGATCATCCTGCAGGCGCAGCCGTCGCTGCAGTGGGACCTGGGGGAGACGCACGGCACCGTCGCGCTGCGCATGCCCGACCACCCCGCCGCGCTCGCCCTCCTGCGCCGCACCGGCCCGCTCGCGGTGTCCAGCGCCAACGCCTCCGGCAGCCCGGCCGCGCTCGACGTCGCCGACGCGCGCGCCCAGCTCGGCGACGCCGTGAGCACCTACCTCGACGGTGGCGACGCGCCCGGCGGCGTCGCGTCGACCATCGTGGACGCGACCGGCGCGCGGCTGCGCGTCGTGCGGCAGGGCGCCATCACGCTCGAGGCGCTCAACGAGGTCGCCCCCGTGCGGGGCGTCGACGAGGTCGACGAGCCCGAGGACGACGCGACGGACGGGACGGCGGACGACGCGGCGGAGGAGGCGGCCCCCGAGCCCGCCGCGGACGCCGTCGACGCGAGCGCCCCGGACGCCTCCGACGAGGCCGCCGCCCCGACCACCGACGAGCCCGCCGGCTCGCCCGCGGAGGAGCCGGCCGGGTGAGGGCCTATCTGCTCCTGATGCTCGTCTCGGCGGCGGTGACGTACCTCGCCACCCCGGGCGCACGGTGGGTCGCGCGCCGGACCGGCGCGATCTCCGCGGTCCGCGACCGCGACGTGCACCTGAGGCCCACGCCCCGCCTGGGCGGCCTGGCGATGCTGCTCGGCATCGTCGTCGCGGTCGTCCTGGCCTCGCAGATGCCGTTCCTCGCGGGGGTGTTCGCCACCGGGCCGCAGGCGTGGGGCATCGTGGGCGGCGCGACGATCGTGTGCCTGCTGGGCTGGGCCGACGACGTGTGGGACCTGGACTGGATGACCAAGCTCGCGGGGCAGGCCCTCGCGGCGGGCTTCATGGCGTGGCAGCAGGTGCAGCTCACGTCGCTGCCGACGCCGGACGGGCTGTTCATCACGTCGTCCCGGCTGTCGCTGTTCGCCACGATCCTCGTGGTCGTGGTGGCGATGAACGCCGTGAACTTCGTCGACGGGCTGGACGGCCTGGCCGCGGGGGTGATGGCCATCGGCGGCGCCGCCTTCCTGCTCTACACGTACGGCCTCACGCAGCAGGCCACCCCGGAGAACTACGCGAACCTCGCGACCCTGATGCTGGCCGTCCTGGTGGGCGCGTGCCTGGGCTTCCTGCCGCACAACTTCTTCCCGTCGCACATCTTCATGGGCGACTCCGGCTCGATGGTGCTGGGCCTCGTGTTCGCCGGCGCCGCGATCACGATCACGGGCAACGTCGACGCGGTCTCGACCGGCGACGCGCTCTCCGGCGCGCAGCGCGTGCCGCTGTTCATCCCCCTGCTGCTGCCGGTGGCGGTCGTGCTGCTGCCGCTGCTGGACATGGGGATGGCGGTGGTGCGCCGCCTCGCCGCGGGCAAGTCGCCGTTCCACCCGGACCGCATGCACCTGCACCACCGCATGCTGGCGCTGGGGCACTCCCACCGCCGCGCGGTGCTGATCCTGTACGTGTGGGCCGCCGTGTTCTCGTTCGGCGCGGCCGCGCTGGTGATGTGGGACTGGCGGGCCGTGCTCGTCGGGCTCGGCGTCGCCGTGGTCGTCGCGCTGCTGCTCACCCTCGGCCCGCTGCGCACGCGCGGCCGCTTCCTCGACGACGACGTGGCCACCGGCAGCCACCCGGCCGTCGCGCCGCCGGCCGCGCACCCCGCGGCCGCCCCGGCCACGGCCTCCTCGCCGACCCCCGCGACCCCGGTCGCGCCCACCCTGACGACGCACGAAGGACGCCCGCGATGACGACGCCCGACACCTCCGGCCCGACGCCCGACCCCGCCCAGGACGCCGCAGGAGCGGACGCCGCCGCGGGGGAGCACGCGACCACCGCGGAGCGCGCCGTGCTGCGGGTGGCGCTGCGGGACACGCTGCTGCTCGTCGGCGCCCTGGTGGTGCTGGGCGGTGGCATCGGCCTCCTGGTCGCGGGGCTGCCCGGGCTGTGGGGCGCGCTCGTCGGCGCGGGGATCGCCGCGTTCTTCTGCGCGACGACGATCTGGTCGATGATGCGCACCGTCGGCTCGAGCCCGGCGCGCATGGCGGCGTTCGTCATGGGGGCCTGGGTGGCCAAGATCGTGGTCCTCATCGTGCTGCTCGCGCTGCTCAAGGGTGCGACGTTCTACGACCCGTGGGTGCTCATCGCGGTGCTCGCCGTGGGAGCGATCGGCTCCGCGCTGCTGGACTATCGGGCCGTGAACGCCGGGCGGGTGCCCTACGTGCAGCCGTGACCGCGCTGCTCTGACCAGGGTGCTTGCGCCGGGCGACGATCCGTCGCCGAGGGCAACATCGTGCGCTTCTTCACAAGCCGCGTGATCTTGCCAGAAAATCTGCTCTGCGGTGTCGGAGCACCTGTGAACATCCGGTAGGCTGTTCGCGAATCCATGACGGCCAGGTCCGATGGCGTGCCCGCCCAGCGGTGGAGCGTCCGGACCGTACGACCTCCGGGAGAACCCCCTGTCTACGCCAGCGATCCCCCTGCTGCTCGCCGCCGAAGGTGACGGTGAGTTCCACGCGCCGACGATCGCGGACTTCTTCCCGCCGGCGATCTTCTTCGAGGGCACCCCCTTCGAGTTCAACCGGATCATGCTGGTCCGCGTCATCATGGCCACCGTCCTGCTGCTGGTCTTCTGCATCGCGGCGCGGCGCGCCCGCCTGGTGCCCGGCCGGTTCCAGAACGGCGTCGAGATGGTCCTCGACTTCGTGCGGAACTCGATCGCGATCGAGGTCCTCGGCCAGGAGAACGGTCGCAAGTACTTCAAGCTGCTCGCGACGATCTTCTGCACCGTCCTGGTCATGAACATCGCCGCCGTGATCCCGTTCCTCAACATCGCGGGAACGTCGGTCATCGGTCTGCCGATCGTGCTGGCGGCGTGGACGTACGTCATGTACCTGGGCGCGGGCGTCAAGGCCCACGGCGTGGGCGGGTTCCTCAAGAACTCGCTGCTGCCGCCGGGCGTGCCGAAGCCGCTCTACGTGCTGCTCGTGCCGATCGAGGCGCTCCAGGTCTTCGTCCTGCGCCCCGCGACGCTCGTCATCCGACTCCTGGCCAACATGGTCGCCGGGCACCTCATGCTCGCGATCTGCTTCGCCGCGACGTCGTTCTTCCTCTTCGACTCCGCCGGCGCGATGAAGCTGTTCGGCGCGGGCACGTTCGTGGCGGGCGCGGCGTTCTTCTTCTTCGAGGTCTTCGTGGCGGCCCTGCAGGCCTACGTCTTCGCGATCCTCACCGCCGTCTACCTCAACATGTCCGTCGAGGCGGAGCACTGACCGTCACGCGGTACCCGGCCTGAGCCGGACACCAGCTCACCACCTGCACCCACAAAGAGACGCCGGGCCACCCGAGGCCCGGCGCCCAACGGAAGGAAACCCAGTGGACGTCACCACCCTCGCCGAGGTCACCGGAAACATCGGCACCGTCGGTTACGGCCTCGCGGCGGTCGGCCCGGGCATCGGCCTCGGCATCCTCATCGGCAAGACGATCGAGGGCATGGCTCGCCAGCCCGAGGTCTCGGGCCAGCTCCGTACCACGATGTTCATCGGTATCGCCTTCGTCGAGGTGCTCGCGCTCCTCGGCCTGGTGGCCGGCTTCATCGTTCCGTGATGATGACCTCTTCCCTGAACACCCCCGCGCCGGCGGTTCTCGCCGCCGAGGGGACCGAGCAGAACATCCTGCTGCCGCACACGTACGACATCGTGTGGTCGCTGATCATCGTGATCATCGTCGGGATCGTGTTCTACCGGTACGTCCTGCCCAAGTTCCAGGCCGTGCTGGACGAGCGCACCGCGAAGATCGAGGGTGGCATCGCCAAGGCGGAGCAGGCTCAGGAAGAGGCCGCGGCCGCGCTGGCGGAGTACCACCAGCAGCTGGCCGACGCTCGTGCGGACGCCGCGAAGACCCGTGAGGAGGCGCGTGCCGAGGGCACCGCCATCGTCGCGGAGCTGCGCACCAAGGCGCACGACGAGGCCGCGCGCATCGTCGAGACGGCGCACCGCCAGATCGAGGCCGAGCGCCAGACGGCGGCGGTCTCGCTGCGCACCGAGGTCGGCGAGCTGGCCACGGAGCTGGCGTCGAAGATCGTCGGTGAGTCGCTGCAGGACTCCGCGCGCCAGTCGCGCGTCGTCGACCGCTTCCTCGACGAGCTCGAGGCTGCGGGCGAGCCGGCGCCGGTCGGCAAGGAGGGCTGATGCGGGGCACCAGCGGAGCATCCCTCGGCGCGGCACAGGAGCGGTTCGAGCCGGTCCTGCGGTCCGCGGGGGCCGACGCGCAGACGCTCGGCGAGCAGCTGTTCGTCGTCGTCGACGCCCTGGACTCCTCCGGGCCGCTGCGCCGGTCGCTCGCCGACCCGTCGCGCGACGCCGAGGACCGTGCGGCTCTCGCCGGCCGCGTGCTGGCCGGCGGCTTCGACGAGCGGGTCGTGGACCTCGTCACCGGTCTGGCGCGGTCGCGCTGGGCCGGCGACAAGGACCTCGTGGACGCCGTGGAGCGCCTCGGGCTCGACGCCCTGCTGGCGTCCGCCGAGGCGCGGGACGCGCTCGAGACCGTCGAGGACGAGCTGTTCCGGCTGACGCGGGCCCTGGTCGGCCAGCGCGAGGCGCGGCAGGTGCTCTCGGACAGCTCGACCGACCCCGGGCGTCGCGCGGCTCTCGTCGACACCCTGCTCACGGGCAAGGTGGACGTCGTGACGCTGGCGCTCGCCCGCCGGGCCACCACGACCCTCCGCGGCCGTCGCTTCGTGGCGACGCTGCTGTGGTACGGCGAGATCGCGGCCGAGCGCCGCCGTCGCCTCGTGGCCACGGTCACCAGCGGCAGCGTGCTCAGCCAGTCCCAGCAGGACCGGCTCGCCGGTCTGCTCGAGCGGGCCTACGGGCGTGCCGTGCAGCTCAACGTCACGGTCGACGCGACCGTGATCGGTGGCCTGCGCATCCAGGTCGGCGCGGACGTCGTCGACTCCACCGTGCTGTCCCGCCTGGCCGACGCCCGTCGCCGGCTGGCCGGCTAACCCTTCCAAGGCCCAGCGCCGGCCCCCGGTCGGCTACGCAGAACGTGAGGCCGCGCGAGTCGCGGCCACGACAGGAGAGAGCAATGGCTGAGCTGACGATCCGGCCGGAGGAGATCCGCGCCGCTCTGGACAGCTTCGTGAAGTCGTACGAGCCCGAGGGCGCGGTCAGCGAGGAGGTCGGCCGCGTCACCGTCGCCGCCGACGGCATCGCCTACGTCGAGGGCCTCCCCGGCGCGATGGCGAACGAGCTGCTGCGCTTCGAGGACGGCACGCTCGGCCTCGCCCTGAACCTGGACGTCCGGGAGATCGGCGTCGTCGTCCTCGGCGAGTTCACGGGCATCGAGGAGGGGCAGGAGGTCCGCCGTACCGGCGAGGTCCTGTCCGTCCCCGTGGGCGAGGGCTACCTCGGCCGCGTCGTGGACCCGCTGGGCAACCCGATCGACGGTCTGGGCGAGATCGAGAGCGAGGGCCGCCGCGCCCTCGAGCTCCAGGCTCCCGGCGTCATGCAGCGCAAGTCGGTGCACGAGCCGCTGCAGACCGGCATGAAGGCGATCGACTCGATGATCCCGATCGGCCGCGGTCAGCGCCAGCTGATCATCGGCGACCGGCAGACCGGCAAGACCGCGATCGCGATCGACACGATCATCAACCAGAAGGCCAACTGGGAGTCGGGCGACCCGGAGAAGCAGGTCCGCTGCATCTACGTCGCCGTCGGCCAGAAGGGCTCGACGATCGCCTCCGTGCGCGGCGCCCTCGAGGAGGCCGGCGCGCTCGAGTACACGACGATCGTCGCGGCTCCGGCGTCCGACCCCGCGGGCTTCAAGTACATCGCCCCGTACACCGGCTCGGCCATCGGCCAGCACTGGATGTACCAGGGCAAGCACGTGCTGGTCATCTTCGACGACCTGTCGAAGCAGGCCGAGGCCTACCGTGCCGTGTCGCTGCTGCTGCGCCGCCCGCCGGGCCGCGAGGCGTACCCCGGTGACGTCTTCTACCTGCACTCCCGCCTGCTCGAGCGTTGCGCGAAGCTCTCGGACGAGCTGGGCGCGGGCTCGATGACCGGTCTGCCGATCATCGAGACGAAGGCGAACGACGTGTCGGCCTACATCCCGACCAACGTCATCTCCATCACCGACGGCCAGATCTTCCTGCAGTCGGACCTCTTCAACGCCGACCAGCGCCCGGCGGTCGACGTCGGCATCTCCGTCTCCCGAGTCGGTGGTGACGCGCAGATCAAGGCGATGAAGAAGGTCTCCGGCACGCTGAAGCTCGAGCTGGCGCAGTACCGCTCGCTCGAGGCGTTCGCGATGTTCGCGTCCGACCTCGACGCGGCCTCGCGCGGTCAGCTCGCTCGTGGCGCGGTGCTCATGGAGCTGCTCAAGCAGCCCCAGTACACGCCGTACCCGGTCGAGGACCAGGTCGCGTCCGTCTGGGCCGGCACCAAGGGCAAGCTGGACGACGTCCCCGTCGAGGACGTCAAGCGGTTCGAGTCCGAGATGCTCGACCACCTGCGTCGGCACACCTCGGTGCTCTCCACGATCGCCGAGACCGGCAAGCTCGAGCAGGACACGGAGGACGCGCTGGCCGCGGCCGTCGAGGACGTCCGCAACGGCTTCCTCAAGGCCGACGGCACCCCGCTCGTCGGCGGCGACGCCGGCGACGAGTCCACCGACGTCGAGCAGGAGCAGCTCGTCGTGCAGAAGAAGGCCTGAGCATGGCCGGTGGATCCCAGCGCATCTACAAGCAGCGGATCAAGTCGACGCAGTCGCTGAAGAAGATGTTCCGCGCGCAGGAGCTGATCGCGGCCTCCCGCATCGGCAAGGCGCGCGCGCGGACCGCCGCGGCGGCACCGTACGAGCGGGCGATCACCCGCGCGGTGTCGGCCGTGGCGACGCACACGTCGACCAAGCACCCGCTCACCAGCGAGCGGCACGACACGAACCGCGTCGCGGTCCTCGTGATCGCGTCCGACCGCGGCATGGCCGGCGCCTACTCGGCGTCGATCATCCGCGAGGCGGAGCGGCTCGTGACGCAGCTGCAGGAGGACGGGAAGGTCGTCGACCTGTACGCGGCCGGCCGTCGCGCCGTGTCGTACTACCGCTACCGCGGGCGCGAGCTCGCGGGGCAGTGGTCGTACGGGTCGGACAGCCCGGACTCGGACGTCGCCGGCGAGATCGCCGACGGGCTGCTCGGGGCGTTCCTCGCCCCGGCGGCCGAGGGTGGCGTCGGCGAGCTGCACGTGGTGTACACGCAGTTCGTCAACATGGTCACGCAGCGGCCGCGCGTGGTGCGCATGCTCCCGCTCGAGGTCGTCGAGGGCGTGGCCGTGCCCGGTGAGCACGACGCGTTCCCGCTGTACGACTTCGAGCCGTCGCCGGAGAGCGTCCTCGACGCGCTCCTGCCGCGCTACGTCCGCAGCCGCATCTTCAGCTTCATGCTCGACGCCGCGGCGTCCGAGCTGGCCGCGCGCCAGCGGGCGATGCACACGGCGACGGACAACGCCGAGGACCTGATCCGCACCTACACACGCCTGGCGAACCAGGCCCGCCAGGCGGACATCACCCAGGAGATCAGCGAGATCGTCTCGGGTGCCGACGCCCTCGCGGCGTCATGACGCCGGCCACGGCTTCAGCCGAGCCGGCTCTGACGACCGTACTGACATCCGCAACGTTCCTTTCGAAGCGAGGCAAGCAATGACCGCCACCACCGTGGAAGCCCCGGTCGAGCACCAGAGCGGACCCGGCGTGGGCCGTGTCGCGCGCGTGATCGGCCCCGTCGTCGACATCGAGTTCCCCGAGGACGCGATCCCCGACATCTACAACGCCCTGACGGTCGACATCGACCTGTCGAGCCAGGGCGAGGGCGAGAAGTCCTTCGCCCTCATGCTCGAGGTCGCCCAGCACCTCGGCGACGGCCTGGTCCGCGCCATCGCGCTCAAGCCGACGGACGGCCTCGTGCGCGGCGCCGTCGTCACCGACACCGGTTCGCCCATCAGCGTGCCGGTCGGCGACATCACCAAGGGCAAGGTCTTCAACGTGACCGGCGACGTCCTCAACCTCGCCGAGGGGGAGAAGCTCGAGGTCACCGAGCGCTGGCCGATCCACCGCAAGCCCCCGGCCTTCGACCAGCTCGAGTCGAAGACCGAGATGTTCGAGACCGGCATCAAGTCGATCGACCTCCTCACCCCGTACGTCCAGGGCGGGAAGATCGGTCTCTTCGGTGGTGCGGGCGTCGGCAAGACGGTCCTCATCCAGGAGATGATCCAGCGCGTCGCGCAGGACCACGGCGGTGTCTCCGTGTTCGCCGGCGTCGGCGAGCGCACCCGTGAGGGCAACGACCTCATCGCCGAGATGGAGGAGGCCGGCGTCTTCGACAAGACGGCCCTGGTCTTCGGCCAGATGGACGAGCCGCCGGGCACGCGTCTGCGCGTCGCCCTGTCGGCGCTCACGATGGCGGAGTACTTCCGCGACGTGCGCAAGCAGGACGTGCTGCTCTTCATCGACAACATCTTCCGGTTCACGCAGGCCGGCTCCGAGGTGTCGACGCTGCTGGGCCGCATGCCGTCCGCGGTGGGCTACCAGCCGAACCTCGCCGACGAGATGGGCCTCCTCCAGGAGCGCATCACCTCGACGCGCGGTCACTCGATCACCTCGCTGCAGGCGATCTACGTGCCGGCGGACGACTACACCGACCCGGCGCCGGCGACCACGTTCGCCCACCTGGACGCGACGACCGAGCTCTCCCGCGAGATCGCGTCGAAGGGTCTGTACCCGGCGATCGACCCGCTGACCTCGACGTCGCGCATCCTCGACCCGCGCTACGTGGGCCAGGAGCACTACGACGTGGCGACGCAGGTGAAGTCGATCCTGCAGCGCAACAAGGAGCTCCAGGACATCATCGCGATCCTCGGTGTGGACGAGCTCTCGGAGGAGGACAAGACGGTCGTCGCGCGTGCGCGTCGCATCCAGCAGTTCCTCTCCCAGAACACCTACATGGCGAAGAAGTTCACCGGCGTGGAGGGTTCCACCGTGCCGCTGAGCGAGACCATCGAGGCGTTCAAGAAGATCGCCGAGGGCGAGTTCGACCACATCGCCGAGCAGGCGTTCTACAACATCGGTGGCCTCGAGATGCTCGAGGAGAACTGGGCCCGGATCCAGAAGGAGTACGGGGCCTGACGGTCTCGTCCCGCCGCGTCGTCCCGCCGGGGGGCCCGCCCTCCCGGCGGGACCGACGCGACTCATGACGAACCCCGCACGATCGGAAAGAGGACATGGAGATGGCAGAGCTGAACGTGGACCTCGTCGCGGCCGACCGCAAGGTCTGGTCCGGCGCGGCGCGCGAGGTCAGCGCCCCGTCCGTCGACGGCCAGGTCGGCATCCTCGCCGGCCACGCCCCGCTCCTCGCGGTGCTGCGGCCTGGCACGGTCAAGGTGTCGACGGCCCACGGGACGGCGGTCGAGGCGCACGTGACCGGCGGCTTCGTCTCCGTCGACGGAAACCTCGTCACGATCGTCGTGGACGAGGTCTCGGAGCTGTCCGGCCGCGAGCCGGCGCTCCGCTGAGGCAGGTGCCGGTGGCGTACGTCGTCTGGGTCGCGATCGGGATCGTCGTCGCGCTCGGACTGGTGCTCGCCGCCGGTGCCTCCCGCCTGCGGACCCTCTCCCGGAGGGTCGGCTCCTTCCCCTGCCACGCCCGGCCCGCGGACGACCCGCAGGCCGCGTGGATGGTGGGGATCGCCCACTACGCCGTGGGCCGTATCGACTGGTGGCGCGGCTGGTCGCTGGCCCCGCGCCCCGCGCGGGTCTGGCACCGTGACCGCCTGTCGATCACCGGCCGGGCCCCGCTCGACCAGGCCGGCCAGCCCGACCAGGTGCTGGTGCGCTGCCGTTACGACGGCACCGACTTCGAGCTGCTGATGTCGTCCGGCGCGTACGCCGGCCTGGCCTCCTGGCTCGAGTCCGCGCCTCCCGGGCGCCGCGACCTGGTCCTGTAGAGCACCGCCACAGCACCTGCCACGAACGAAGAGGGGGACCGTGCGTCTCGTCGTCGCCCGCTGCTCGGCCCGGTACACCGGCCGGCTCACCGCCCACCTGCCGCTCGCCACGCGGCTGCTCGTCGTCAAGGCGGACGGCAGCGTGCTGCTGCACTCCGACGGCGGCTCGTACAAGCCGCTGAACTGGATGAGCCCGCCGTGCGCGACCTCGGTCGCCGACCCGGACGACGAGGCGCGCGAGCGCGGCGTCACCCAGGTCTGGACGGTGCAGCACCAGAAGTCGGACGACCGCCTCGAGATCGAGCTGCACGAGGTGGAGCACGACTCCGCCCACGACCTCGGCATCGACCCCGGCCTGGTGAAGGACGGCGTCGAGGCGCACCTGCAGGAGCTCCTCGCCGCGCAGATCGACCGCCTGGGCACGGGGCACACCCTGGTGCGCCGCGAGTACATGACCGCGATCGGCCCGGTCGACATCCTCGCCCGCGACGGCGGCGGGGGAGCGGTGGCGGTCGAGATCAAGCGCCGCGGCGACATCGACGGCGTCGAGCAGCTGACCCGGTACCTCGAGCTGATGAACCGCGACCCCCTGCTGGCCCCGGTGCGCGGCGTGTTCGCCGCCCAGGAGATCAAGCCGCAGGCCCGCGTGCTCGCCACGGACCGTGGGATCGAGTGCCTGATCCTCGACTACGACGCGATGCGCGGCGTCGACGACGTCGACTCCCGCCTCTTCTGACCGGGTTTGTCAGGAAGGTTTCGCAACTCGGGAGGGGTGCGGCAGGATGTGGCGCATGAGTGATGCGACCTCCCCGGCCCCTGTCCCCGTGCCCGGCGAGCTGGTCGTGCTGCGCGGTCGGGTCGTGACCCCGCACGACGTCGTCGACGACGGTGCGGTCGTCGTGGCCGACGGCGTCGTCCGATGGGTCGGCCCGGCGGCGGCGGCCGAGCACGCCGACCCCGCGGTGGCCGCGGCCGTCGCGGCGGCGCCCGCCCCGGACCCGGAGACGGTGCTGCTGCCCGGGCTCGTGGACCTGCACGACCACGGCGGCGGCGGGGTCGGCTTCCCGGACGCGGCCAGCGCGCAGGAGGCGATGGTCGCGGTGCTGGAGCACCGGCGGCACGGCACCACCACGATGCTCGCGTCGCTCGTCACGGCCGGCCGGGACGCGCTCCTGGCGCAGGCGGCGATGCTCGCCGGGCTCGCCGAGGCGGGGGAGATCGCGGGCATCCACGCCGAGGGTCCGTTCCTGTCCCACGAGCGCCGCGGCGCCCAGAGCCCCGACGACCTCGTGCCCGGAGACACCGGGCTGGTCCGCGACCTCGTCGAGGCCGCGCGCGGGCACCTGCGGACGATGACGGTCGCCCCGGAGGTCGACGGGGTGACCGGCCCCGGAGGCGTGGCCGAGGCGCTGGTCGAGGGCGGCGTCGTGCCGTCGCTGGGCCACACGGACGCCACCACCGAGCAGGCCGAGGCGCTCGTCGCGCAGGTCGCCGCGGGCCTCGCCGCGCTGGCCGCCGCCGACGAGGCGCCCGAGCGGGAGATGACGGCGACCCACCTCTTCAACGGCATGCGCCCGCTGCACCACCGCGCGCCGGGCCCGATCGCCGCCTGCCTGGCGGCGGCCGCCCGCGGCGACCTGGTCGTCGAGCTCGTCGCGGACGGCGTGCACCTGGCGCCGGCCACCGTGCGCAGCGTGGTCGAGACGGTCGGCGCCGACCAGGTCGTGCTGGTCACCGACGCGATGGCGGCGGCCGGCATGGCGGACGGCTCGTACGAGCTGGGGCCGATGGCGGTCACCGTGCGCGACGGCGTCGCCCGGCTCGCCGACCCGGAGTCGCCCGAGGGCGGCTCGATCGCGGGCGGGACCGCGCACCTGGTCGACGTCGTGCGCTCCACCGTCGCCGCGGGCGTCCCGCTGGTCGACGCCGTCCGTTCGGCGTCGTGGGTGCCCGCGCGCGTGCTCGAAGGGTTCTTTGCTCTGCGGGGCCGGTGTCGCTAGCGTGGGTCGAAGCGCTTCGATATCCAGTCGACACCGAACGCGCCCGCCCGTGCCGCACCGCCGCGGCACCCCGAGGAGGACCCGTGGACGTGCCTGCCTTCCGTGACCACCGCCTGCCCGCGCCCGAGCGCGCCCGCGACCTGCTGTCCCGGCTCGAGCCGGGCGAGCGGGTCGCGATGCTCCACCAGCACGCCCCCGCCGTGGAGCGGCTCGGCCTGGCCCCGTTCCACACCGGCTGCGAGGCGCTGCACGGGGTGGCGTGGCTCGGCCGCGCGACCGTCTTCCCGCAGCCCGTGGGCCTCGCGGCCACCTGGGACACCGGCCTGCTGCGTCGCGTCGGCGAGGCGGTGGCGGCCGAGGTGCGCGCGAAGCACCGGGCCGACCCGTCGGTGAGCCTCAACGTGTGGGCGCCGGTGGTGAACACGCTGCGGCACCCGGGCTGGGGCCGCAACGAGGAGGGGTTCTCGGAGGACCCGCACCTCACCGCGCACCTCGCGACGGCGTACGCCCAGGGCCTGCGCGGGGACCATCCCCGCGTCTGGGCGACCGTCCCGACCCTCAAGCACTTCCTCGCGTACAACAACGAGACGGACCGGTCGTCCACCAGCTCGAACCTCACCCCGCGCACCCTGCACGAGGAGGAGCTGCCCGCCTTCCGCGGCCCGGTCGAGGCGGGGGTCGCGGGCGCCGTGATGCCGTCGTACAACCAGGTCAACGGGGTGCCCGCGCACCTGCAGGCGGAGCTGTTCGACGAGCTGCGGTCGTGGGCGGCCGGGTCGGTCGCCCTCGTCTCGGACGCGGCGGCGCCCGCGTTCCTCGTGACGCTGCAGCAGGCGGCGGCGGACCGGGCGGCCGGCGACGCGGCGATGGTGCGGGCCGGCGTCGACTCGTTCACGGACGACGACGCCGACCGCGGCCCCACGGTGCGCCGCATCGAGGAGGCGCTCGCCCGCGGGCTGCTCACCATGGAGGACGTCGACCGGGCCGTGCTGCGCATGCTCGAGCTCCGGGTGCGCACCGGCGAGCTGGACGGGGAGCACGACCCGTACGCCGACCACGGCGAGATCGACCCGCCCGAGCACCGCCGGCTGGCCCGGGAGGCGGCGGGCCGCGCCGTCGTCGTGCTCCGCAACGACGCCGGCGTGCTGCCGCTGGCCGCGCCGGGCTCGGTCGCCGTCGTCGGGCCGCTCGCCGACGACGTCCTGACGGACTGGTACTCGGGCACGCCGCCGTACGCCGTCACCCCGGCCGGCGGCCTGCGCGACGCGCTCGGCGCGGACCGGGTGGAGGTGGCGACCGGGGCCGACGTGGTCGCGCTGCGCGTGGCGGGCACCGGTACCTACGTCGCGGTGTCCGAGGACGGGGCGAGGGTCGCGGCGTCCGCCGCGGAGGCAGGGAAGGGCACGCGCCTCGAGGTGACCGACTGGGGCGACGGGGTACTGACGCTCCGCTCGGGGGCGTCGGGGCGGCTGCTCACCGGGGCCGCCTGGCCGCTGCGCGCGGACGCCGACCGGGTGGGCGGCTGGGAGGTGCAGGAGAGCTTCCGCCGGCTGGTGCACGCGGACGGCTCCTGGTCGCTGCTGCACCTGGGGTCCGGGCGCTGGGTGCGGGTGCAGCGCGGCACCGGCGTGCTGTGCGCCGAGGGCCGGACGCCCGAGGACGCGGCCCGCTTCGTGCCGCGCGTGCTGGAGTCGGGGCTCGCGCGCGTCGCCGAGGTCGCGGCGCGCTGCGACGCCGTCGTCGTGGCGGTCGGCAACGACCCTCACCTGGGCGGCCGGGAGACGCAGGACCGCCCGCACCTGCTGCTCCCGGAGGCCGCGGTCGAGGTGTGGCGCGCGGCCTCCGGCGCCAACCCGCGCGCCGTCCTCGCGGTCGTGTCGAGCTACCCGTACGTGCTCGGGCCCGGGGCCGAGGACGCCGCCACGGTCGTGTGGAGCAGCCACGGCGGTCAGGAGCTCGGGCACGGGCTGGCCGACGTGCTGACCGGTGCGGTCGAACCGGCCGGCCGCCTCGCCCAGACCTGGCCCGCCCGGCCGGAGCAGGCGGGCGACCTCTTCGACTACGACACCCGCCGCCAGCAGGTCACCTATCGCCACCTCCCGGCGGGCCGCGCCGGCACGCCCGCCTTCGCGTTCGGCCACGGCCTGACCTACGCGGAGGTCGAGTACGCCGGCCTGGACCTGTCGAGCACCGTGGTGCCCGCGCCGGCGCCGACCCGCGACCACGCGCCGCTCCAGCCGGCCGGCGCGGACGCGGGCGCGATCACCGCGCGCGTCACGGTGCGCAACGTGGGCGCGCGGCCGGCCGAGGAGCTGGTGCAGGTCTACTCGCTCGGCGGCCCGGCGGTGGAGGGGGAGGCGCCGGTCCGGCTGCTCCTCGGGTACCGGCGTGTGCGGCTCGCCCCCGGCGAGGAGGCGACGGTCGACGTCCCGTTCGACGTCGCGCGCCTGGCCCTGTGGACCCAGGGCGGGACCGAGGGGATGCTCGACGGGGACCTCCGGGTCCGGGCCGGGGAGTACCTCGTCGCGGCCGGCCCGTCGAGCGTCGACCTGCCGGCCCGGGCCCGCCTCGTCGTCGGGGCGACGGCCGGGGGGTCCGCGCGGTGAGGATCGACCCGGACGGCCGCGGGGTGCAGGGGCTGACCACGTTCATCCTGTTCGTGGTGCTCAACGTCCTGTACCTCGTGGCGTGCCTGCCGGTGGTGACCGTCGGGGCAGCCACGTCCGCGCTGCTCGAGGTGACGCTGCGGTACGCCGACGACGAGCGCGGCCACCTGGTGCGCGGGTTCGTCGTCGCCCTGCGCCGCAACGCCTGGCGTGGCACGGCGGTGCTGGTGGCGCTGGGGGTCCCGGCGGCGATGCTGGTGTTCAGCGGCGTCTTCTGGCTCTCGATGAGCAGCGTGCTCAGCGCGGTGGCCGGGGCGCTCGCCCTGCTCGGCGCCGGGTACCTGCTCGCGGCGCTGCTGTACGGCCTCGCGCTCGTGGCCTGGTTCGACGCGCCGCTGCGGGGCACGCTGCGCAACGCGCTGCTGCTGCCCCTGGCCGAGCCGGCGCGCACGCTGGGCCTGGTGCTGATCCCGGTGGGGGCGGCCTGCGTCGCCTACGTCCTGCCCCAGACGCTGTTCCTCGCCGGCACGATCGGCTTCTCGTTCGGGGCGTACGTCTGCGCCCTCGTGCTGCACGGCGTGTTCCGCCGCCGGCAGGCCCACCCGTCCGAGCTCGAGCCGGTGAGCCCGCACTCCGGGCAGTGACGACCCGCGCGGCAGGGACGACGAAGGGCTCGGGCGCTGCGCCCGAGCCCTTCGCCGTGCGGGGTGGAGACCGTCACGGGTCACCCTCACCCGTCACCGGGTGGGCGTCACCCGAACTCCTTCGCGACGCCGACGCGGGCGTCGTTCTGCGCCTTCGCGTTCGCCATGTCGAACTCGAGGACCTTGGCGTAGCCGAGCCCGTCGACCGTCTTCTGCATCCCCGCCAGGAGGGAGTCGAACTCCGCCTGGTCCTTGGCGAAGACCATCTTCCAGGAGCCCTCGATGATGGCGGCCTTGGCCTGGCTGCGGATCGCCTCGATCTCCGAGCCGTCCGCGGGGGCGGTGAAGCTCGACCCCGGCGCCACGACGACCTGGTCGTTCTTCTGCAGGTACTCCATGGTCGACGTCGCGTCGCCCATCCGGGACGACCAGTCGTCGGTGAGCTTGTTGCTGGTCGTCTTCTGGTAGCTCGGCCAGTACTTGTAGCTGTACGGGAAGCCGGTGTCGGGGTTCTCGTCGATCGGCAGCACGGTGGAGACGTTGAGCGTCGAGACGCCGTCCTTGTACGCGCCGCCGCCCCATTCGGCGGGCACGTCGGCGCCGCCCTCGAGGATCGCCTTCGTGCCGAAGTCGGTGAGCACGGGGGCGCCGTCGTCGTCCTTCTCCCAGGTGAGGCCCTCGGGGCCGGCGGCACCCTGCGTCTCCGACGCGCTGGCGAGGACGCCCTCGGGCGAGTACAGCCAGTCGACGAACGCGGCCAGGCGGGCCGGGTCCTCCGCCTTCGACCCGATGCCGATGATCTGCTTGCCGCCGTAGACCTCGGCGCCGTAGGAGAAGATCCGCTGGTCGGCCATCGGGACCAGCTCGAAGCCCTTGCCGTCCGCCATGTTCTGCTCGGTGTTGTAGGCGGACTGGCCCAGCCACGGCCACCACGAGAGGAGCACCTGGCCGTTCTGGTACTTCGAGAACATCGTGTCGTAGTTCTGCGTGGTCGACTCCGGGTCCACCAGGCCGAGCTGGTTGGCGTCGAAGTAGAACTTCAGGGCCCGGACGTACTGCGAGTCCGAGTCGACGATGCTCTGGTAGTCGGAGCCGTCCGCCTTCGCCAGGACGAAGCCCATCTCGTCGTACCCGTAGAGGGTCGCCGGCTGCTTCGCCGTGACCATCATGTTGCCGTCCCAGTCCTTGAAGAGCGAGATGGCGTGGACGGGCTTGCCGTCCTCGGTCTTGGGGTACGCGTCCTGCATCGTCTTCAGCACCGGCAGGAGGTCCTCGAGGGTGCCGATCTCCGGGTAGCCCGCGTCGCCGTACAGGTCCCAGCGCAGGTACGGGCCGAACGTCGGGTCGATGCCCTCGGACGACTCGGTCGGCTTGAGGGACGAGACCGACGTCGGGAAGCCGTAGACGCCGTCCTTCCCGTCGTTGAGGTGCTGGACCGCGGGGTCGTAGGTCGCGACGTTCTTCATCGACCCGTAGTAGTCGGAGGCGTCCAGCAGCAGGCCGCCCTCGACGAGCTCGTCCAGCTGCTTGCCCTTGTCGACGACGACGAGGTCGCCCAGCTCGCCGCCCGAGACGCGGGTGTTGTAGAGGGTGTCACCGCCGCCCGCGACGTTGGGGGCGATGATGTTGAGCTCCATGTTGAACTTGTCCTTGACGATCTTGCCGAACCAGCCGCCCTGGATCCCCATGTAGTTGGCCAGGCCGTCGTAGACGTCGACGGTGATCGGGTCCGCCTTCGACCAATCCTGGTCGATGCTGACCGGGCCGGACGTGTCGTCGTCGGAGCCGGCGGCCGTGCAGGCCGCCAGCGACAGCGCCCCGAGGATCGGGACCACCACCATGGCGACGGATCTCCTGAGTTTCATGACACCCCTTCGTGCGCGATGAGACACGGTCAGCCCTTGACCGCGCCGAGCATGATTCCCTTGACGAAATACCGCTGGAACAGCGGGTAGATGAAGATGATCGGCAGCACCACGAGCACCGCGACCGTCATGCGGATCGACGTCGGCGTCTGCGTGGTGGCGGCCGACGCGATGGCCCCGAGGTTTCCCTGGGCGTTCTGCGCCGCCTGCGCCAGGCTGTTCGCCTGGTTCGTGTACGTGTAGAGCAGGTACTGCAGCGAGTAGAGCTTCTGGTCCGTGATGTACAGGAGCGTGTCCTGGAACGAGTTCCACTGCGCCACCGCCGTGAAGATCGCCACCGTGGCGAGGATCGGCGTCATGTTCGGCAGGATGATGCGGAAGAAGACCCGGATCGTGCCGGCGCCGTCGATCTCGGCCGCCTCCTGCAGCGAGCGGGGCATCGACTCCACGTACGTCTTGACGAGGATGATGTTGAACGGCTGCACGACGACCGGGAGGATGTAGACCCAGAACGAGTTGGTGAGCCCCAGCGTCTTCATCGTGATGTACATCGGGATGAGTCCCGCGCTGAAGTACATGGTGAAGATGACGAGGCGGTACCAGAGGGAGCGCTTCCACATCCGTTCCTGAGTGAACATGAAGCCGAGGAACGCCGAGGCCAGCACCGTGCACGCCGTGCCGATCACGGTCCGCGCGACCGACACGATCGTGGCCGCGGTGAGGCCGTTCAGCTGCAGGATCTGGGTGTAGTTCGACAGGTGCAGCCCCTCGGGCCACAGCCGGACGTCGCCGAGGGCGCTGACGTCGTTGGCGCTGATCGAGTTGATGATGAGGAAGTAGAACGGGTAGGCGCACAGGAGCGCGAAGAGCAGGAACCCGGCGTAGTTCACGACGGCGAAGGGGACGTCCCCCCGCGTGCGCCGCAGGGCGGGGCTGGTGATCGACATGTCCGGTCCTCCCCGGTCAGATGATCGACGTGCCGCGGGCACGCTTGGCGATCGCGTTGGCCGTGACGAGCAGCACGACGGAGATGACGCTCTTCAGCATGCCGAGCGCCGTGGCCATCGACAGGCTGTTGCCGGTGATGCCGATGTTGTAGACGTACAGGTCCAGCACCTGGATGTGCTCCTTGTTGAAGGCGTTCTGGAACACGTAGTACTGCTCCATCCCGTTGTTGAGCATGTTCGCGATGGACAGCACGAGCAGGACCACATAGGTGGGCATCAACTGCGGGAAGGTGATGTACCGCATGAGCTGGAACCGGCCGGCGCCGTCGATGCGGGCCGACTCGTACAGCGCCGGGTCGATCGACGTGATGGCGGCGAGATACATGATCGCGCCCCACCCGAGGCCCTTCCACAGGCTCCAGAGCAGCATCGTGAGCCAGACGTGCTCGCCCGTGTCGAGGAACTTGATCGGGGTGGTGATGAGGCCCCAGTCGTTCAGCACCGAGTTCACGAGGCCCGAGGTGGAGAACAGGGAGAACGCGATCATGTAGACGAGCACCCACGAGATGAAGTTCGGGAGCGTCGTGAGGGTCTGCACCGCGTTCTTGAACCAGGGGGCCCGGATCTCGTTGAGGAGCATCGCGAAGAAGACCGGCAGCAGCGAGGTCGCGATCCCGAGGAAGCTCATGGCGAGCGTGTTCGCCATGACCTGCCCGATCTGCTGGAGCTGCGTGGGGGAGGAGACGAGCATCCGGAACCACTGCAGGCCGACGAACTCGCTGCCCGACAGGCCGAGCGCGGGCCGGTAGTCGAAGAACGCCGTGGCCCAGCCGGCCAGCGGCAGGTACGAGAACACCAGCACGAGCAGCAGGAACGGCAGGATGACGAGGAACATCCTCCGCGACGGCTTCTTGCCCGCCCGGCGGGGGGCGCTCGGGAGCCGCGGCCCCTCCTCGTCGTCGGCCGCCCGGGGCCGATCGCGTGCCGGTGCTGCGCTGGCGGCGCCGTCGAGCAGCGGCGCTCCCTGGGTGAGGCTCACCTGTCACTCCCTCGTGATGGGTCTCGCGCTCGGCGGCCGCCAGGTGGCTACCGCGTCGAAGCGCTTCGAATTGATACCACCCCCACGAGGGGTGACGCAATGGTGTCCGGCGATCCGGACGGGTCGGACAGGACTTCCGCCGGCCGGGGAGCGGCGGGGTCGCGACGCCTCCGGCTAGCGGCGGGCGGTGCTCCCGCGGGTGGTCAGCACGGGGGACAGCAGGCGCGTCTCGGCGCCCAGGCCGTCGTCGAGCCGGGCCATGACGATGTCCACGGCGAGGCTGCCGATCGTCGACGCCGGCAGGTCGATGGCGGTCATCGGCACCCGCTGCGCGAGCGCGACGTCCTCGGGGCACAGCGCGATCACCGAGACGTCGTCGGGGACGGACCGGCCGGCGTCGCCCAGGCGGCTGAGGACGTGCGGCAGCGCGCGCTCGTTGTGCACGAACAGGCCCGTCGTGCCGGGCGCCTCGGCGAGGAGCTCGTCGACGACCCGCGCGACCTCGGCCGGGGCGCCGGGGCAGGCGACGACCTTCGCGTCCAGGCCGCGCTCGGGCGCCGCCTCGGCGAACCCGCGCATCACGCGGTCGACGTACGACGTGTGCCGGTCCACGACCTCCGGCGGTGCGCCGAGCATCGCCACCTGGCGGTGCCCGAGCTCGGCGAGGTGCTGGGCGGCGAGGCGGCCGGCGGCCTCGAAGTCCAGGTCCACGCACGACAGCCCCGACGCGTCCCGCGGCAGCCCCACCAGCACGGACGGCTGCCGGGAGCGGGTGAGGATGGGGATGCGCGCGTCGTCGGCCTCGACGTCCATCACCACGAGGGCGTCGACCATGGAGCCGATCGTCGCGCGCTCCAGGCCCTCGAGGTCGTCCTGCGTCAGCAGCAGCACGTCGTGGGCGTGCTCGCGGGCCCGGGTCACGACGCCCCCCGCGAACTGCATGATCACCGGCACGTCGATGCCCGTGCGCAACGGGATCATGAGCCCGATGACCTCCGTCCGCGCGGAGGCGAGCGCGCGCGCCCCGGCGTGCGGGCGGTAGCCCAGCGTGGCGATCGCCTGCTCGACCCGCCGGCGCGTGGGGGCGGAGATGGACCGCTTGCCCGAGAGGACGTACGAGACGGTCGACGCCGAGACTCCCGCCGCCTTGGCGACGTCCTCGATGGTGGCCACGGCTAGCTCCTGGGTGCGTGCGAGACGGAAGGACCCGCGACCGGCAGGTCGCGGGTCAGGTCGAGGATCACGGTAGCGCCCGCGGCGAGCGCGACGGCGGCGGCGGGGGTGTCGTCGGCCACCGTGTCGCCGGCCGCGGGCGCCCCCTGGCGCACGACCACCTCCACGGCGCGGTCGGCGGGCGCCCGGAGCACGACGGCCGAGGCCGCGCCGTCGCGCCAGGCGACGTCGACCTCCGCGCCGCCGCGGGCGCGCAGGCCGGTCACCTCGCCGTCGGGCCAGGCCGCCGGCAGCGCGGGCAGCAGGTCCAGGCGGACGCGCCCGTCGGCGCGCCGGTGCGACTGCAGCAGCATCTCGGCGACGCCCGCCGTGAGGCCCAGGTTCCCGTCGATCTGGAACGGTGGGTGGGCGCTGAACAGGTTGGGGTACAGGCCGCCGCGGTGCCGGCCGTCGGAGTCGTCGGCCGGGCGCAGGGACAGGAGCACCTGGTCGTGGGCGCGGTCGCCCGCCCCCAGCCGGGCCCAGAGCGCGATGCGCCAGGCGAGCGACCAGCCGGTCGACTCGCGGCCGCGCAGCTCCAGGCTGCGGGCCGCGGCGCGCGCCAGGTCGGGGGTGGTGGTCGGGTCGAGGGAGTCCAGGGGGTACAGGCCGACGAGGTGGGAGAGGTGCCGGTGCTCGGGCTCCGCCTCCGCCAGCTCCCGGCCCCACTCGAGGAGCTCGCCGCGGGACCCGACGGCGGGGTCGGGGAGGGCCGCGACGACCTGCTCGAGGCGCGCGAGCCACGGCTCGTCGGCGTCGTCGGCGCCGAGGGCGACGGCCGCCTCCCGGCACCCGGCGGCCAGGGCGCGCAGGAGCGCCACGTCCATCGCCGCGCTGGTCGTCACGGCCGCCGGGTCGCCGTCGGGCGCGACGTACCGGTTCTCCGGCGAGGTCGACGGGCTGGTCCAGGCGCGCGCGAGGTCGCCGTCGCCGGCCGTCTGCACCCAGTCGAGCGCGAACTCGCCCGCCCCGCGCAGCGCCGGCCACGCGGCGCGCAGGGCGGCGTCGTCGCCGGTGAACCGGTGGTGCTCCACGACGTGCTGCGCGAGCCACGTGCCGCCGAGCGCCCACGCGGACCACTGCGCGTCGCCCCGCCCGTGGCCCACCGACGCGGCGTGCCCCCAGGCGTCGGAGTTGTGGTGCGCCACCCACCCCGCGGCGCCGTAGAGCTCCCGCGCCACGTCGGCCCCCGGCCCCGCGGCCAGGCGGCGCACGAAGTCGAGCAGCGGCTCGTGGCACTCCGCCAGGCCGGTGGTGCCGGCGGCCCAGTACGCCATCTGCAGGTTGATGTTCAGGGTGTAGGCGCTGCTCCACGGGCCGGGCAGCCACGGGTTCCAGATGCCCTGGAGGGTGGCCGGGAGGCCGCCCGGGCGCGACGACGACAGCAGCAGGTAGCGCCCGTGGTGGAACGCGAGCGCGGCGAGCCCCGGGTCCGGGCGGTCCGCGGCGGCGCGGATCCGGCGGGCGGTCGGCAGGTCGGCCGCCCCGGCGGGAGTCGGCAGGTCCAGGTGCACCCGCCCGTAGACGCGCGCGTGCTCGGCGACGTGCGCGGCGCGCAGGCGCTCGCGGAGGGCGTCGGCGTCGTCCTGCGCGGGCGGCGCCGCGGCGAGCTGTGCCGCGAGCCGGTCGGCGGCCGGCGCGGCCCCGGGCTCGCCGGGCGGGTCCGTGGTCGCCGTCGCGACGAGGAGCACGTGGGTGCGCGCGGCGCCGGTGCGCAGCGCGCCGTCGGCGACGGCGGCGCCCGGGTCCGCGGGGGCGACGACGGCGACCAGGCCGGTGCGGCCGCGGTCGGCGTCGTAGCGGAGCTCGCCCTCGGGGTGGTGGGACGGCGGGACGTCGACCGGCAGGTCGACGGCGCGGACCAGGGCGGCGGGCCCCGTGGGCTCGGGGGCGCGGTCCGGCGCCGCGGCGCGGAGCAGGCTCTCGACGCGGACGGTGAGGCGCACGGGTCGCTCGGCGCGCACGGCGTGCACCAGCGCGCCGCCGCCGGCGTCGGCCCAGGTCTCGTGGACGACGACGCCGGCGACCGGGTGCCGCCACGTGTGGGTGGCCACGCCGGTGCGCAGGTCCAGCTCGCGCCGTGCGACGCCACGGACGCGCGGGGGCGTGGTCCCGGCGTCGTCGGCCGGCGCGACCTCGACGTCGATCTCGGCGAGGGGCAGGTACGCCTGCGCCCAGGGCGTCTGGGTCTCGGCGAGCAGCGCCTCCGCGGCGCGGACGTCCCCGGCGGCGACCGCCGCGCGGACGCGGTCGAGGTGCGCGGGGCCGCGCGCCCGGGCCCCGGCGAGCGGGTCCGTCGGGGGCGGTCCCGACCAGGCCGTCCCGTCGTTGACCCACAGGTGCTCGACCCCCGCCCGGCCGGCGCACACGGCGCCGCGGTGGCCGTTGCCCACGGGGTACGCCTCGACCCACCGGGTGGCGCTGCGGTCGTCGTGCAGGACGTGCGTCGTCGCGGGGAGGTCGCCCATGGGGGAGAGCGTAGTGCGCGCGGGA
The DNA here is from genome assembly GCF_042801555.1 of Isoptericola sp. NPDC057559. Classification (NCBI taxonomy): domain Bacteria; kingdom Bacillati; phylum Actinomycetota; class Actinomycetes; order Micrococcales; family Promicromonosporaceae; genus Isoptericola; species Isoptericola sp. NPDC057559. Next base: position 59,503 of record NZ_JBHVFQ010000010.1, on the reverse strand, counting down.
CGAATCGCTTCGACGGTGTCCTGCCCCGCGAGGGGCGCCCGCGGCCGCCGGTCCCGTCCCGGCCGCCTTGACGCCTGTCGGACCCGGGGGCAATACTCGCCGTCGAAGCGCTTCGATGATCCATCGACGGATCGTCGGCGCCTCCCGCGGCGGGGACGACCACGGCCGCCGCGGCGCTGGACTCGACGAGGAGGACCCCATGCTGGACCGCGCGCGCACCGCCCGGGCGATCGCCCTGATCGCCGCGTCGACCTTGACGCTGACCGCCTGCGTCGGCGGCGGCGGAGGCGGGGGCGGGGCCTCCGGCGGTGGCGACACCGACGACACGACCCTGACCATCTGGCACTACGAGAACGACGACTCGGCCATGGGCCAGGCCTGGGCCAAGGCCATCGAGATCTTCGAGGACGAGCACCCCGACGTCACGGTGGACGTCGAGAAGCAGACGTTCGAGCAGATCCAGAAGAACGCCAAGATCGTGCTCACCGGCGACGACGTGCCCGACGTCATGGAGTACAACAAGGGCAACGCGACCGCGGGGCAGCTCGCCGCCCAGGGGCTGATCGCGCCGCTCACCGACGCCGCGGAGAAGAACGGCTGGGCCGACAAGCTGTCCGGCTCGCTGCAGACCACCGCGCGCTACGACGAGAACGGGCTCATGGGGTCCGGCGACTGGTACGGGGTGCCCAACTACGGCGAGTTCGTGGGCGTCTACTACAACAAGCAGATGTTCGAGAAGGCCGGCCTCGAGGTGCCGACCACCCTCGACGAGCTCGAGCAGGTCATGAAGGCGTTCAAGGACGACGGCGTCACGCCGCTCGCCGAGGCCGGGGCCGAGTACCCGATGGGCCAGCTCTGGTACGAGCTCGTGCTCGCGAACGCGGACCGCGACCTCGTCGACCGGTACCAGCTCTTCGACGGCGACGTGGACTTCCACGGCCCGGAGCTGACGGCCGCCACCGAGAAGCTCGACCGGTGGATCAAGGACGGCTACGTCGCCTCCGACTCCGCGGGCCTCACGGCCGAGGACATGGGCGTCGCCTTCATGAAGGGCGACTACCCGATGATGGTCTCCGGCTCCTGGTGGTTCGGCCGCGTCACGGCCGAGATGAAGGACGACTGGGGCCAGTTCAACTTCCCCGGCAACACGCTGCAGGTCGGCTCGTCCGGCAACCTGTGGGTGGTGCCGACCCACGCGGACTCGCCGTCGCTCGCCGAGGAGTTCATCGACACCACGCTGCGGCCGGAGGTGCAGGACGTGCTGGCGCAGACCGGCGGCCTGCCGGTCGCGGGCGACGCGTCGACCATCACGGACGAGAAGACGCGCGAGCTCACCCAGAACTTCCAGGACATCCTCGACGACGACGGCCTGGCGTTCTACCCCGACTGGCCGGTGCCGGGCTACTACGACACCATCGTCAGCCAGCTGCAGTCGCTGGTGAACCAGTCCAAGACGCCGGACCAGGTGCTGGACGGGCTCGGCTCGGCCTACACGGACGGCAAGGCCGACCTGCTGGGCGAGTGACGACATGACCGCCACCACCACGGCCGCCGCCGCGGCGCCCCGCCGCACGCGGGCGCGCGGCCGCCGCCGCGGCTCCCTGCCCTACCTGGTCTACCTGCTGCCGGGCGCGGTGCTCTTCGTGCTCGTCATCGGGTACCCCCTGGTGACCAACGTCTACATCAGCCTGTTCTCCTGGCGCGGCGGGCTCGCCCCGCTCACCTGGGTCGGGTTCGACAACTACGCCGAGCTCTGGCACGACGCCGCCTTCTGGACGTCGTTCGAGAACTCGATCGCGATGATCGTCGCGATGGTGCTGGTGCCCACGGCGCTCGGGCTGGTCCTCGCGGCGGTGCTGTTCGACTACCTCGGCCGCCGCTTCGGCGGCCGGGTCGCCGCCGTCCTGCGGGCGACGTACTACCTGCCGCAGATCCTGCCGGTCGCGGTCGCGGGCGTGCTGTGGAACTGGATCCTCAACGCCCAGACGGGCGCGCTGAACGAGATCCTGCGCGCGTGGGGCGTCGCGAGCCCGCCCAACTGGCTGGGGGACCCGAGCACGGCCTTGCCCAGCGTCATGCTCGTCCTCGTCTGGGTGCAGATCGGCTACCCCGTGGTGATCTTCATGGCGGCGCTGCAGCGGGTGGACCCCGAGCTGTACGAGGCGGCCGAGCTGGACGGCGCCGGCTGGTGGCGGCGGTTCCGCGCGATCACGATCCCGCAGATCCGCCCGGAGACGTTCGTCGTCACGCTCACCTGCACGGTGGCGGCGCTCAAGGTGTTCGGCCCGATCTACGTCCTCACGCGGGGCGGCCCGGAGAGCTCCACGCTCGTGCCGAGCTACTACTCGTACCTCAACTTCTTCGACAAGTCGCGGGTGGGCTACGGCGCCGCCGTCGCGACCGTGCTCACGGTGGTGATCGTGGTGGTGGCCGTCGTCATCCTCGCGCTGCAGGCGCGGGCCGAGCGGGCCGAGGAGGTGGGGCGCTGATGGCCGCCACGGTCGAGACCCCGCGGGCCGCCCGTCCGCGGACCGACGCGCCGCGCCGGCCGGAGGGCGGGCGCCACCGGCGTGGCGCAGCGCGCTGGTTCGTGCTGGCGGGGGCGGTCGTCGTCGCGCTGCTCGTGCTCGCGCCGCTGCTCGTCATGCTGCTCAACGCGTTCAAGTCTCCCGAGGACTACACGCAGCACGGCCCGCTCAGCCTCCCGAGCGGCCTCTACCTCGACGGCCTCGTGAACTTCTGGCAGCGCACGGAGTTCCCCGTGAAGCTGTGGAACTCGTTCTTCATCTCCGCCGTGGTGGCGGTGGCCGGGTGCGTGCTCTCGCTGCTCAACGCGTACGCGATCGGCGTCGGCCGCATCCGGGGCCGCATGGGGATCGTGCTGCTCTTCCTGCTCGCGAACATGCTGCCGCAGGAGGCGCTGATCTACCCCCTTTTCGACATGGCGCGGCAGGTGGGGCTGTCCAACTCGCAGTGGTCGGTGATCATCATCTTCACGGTGATCCAGTCGGCCTTCGGCACCTACCTGCTCGCCTCGGTGCTCGGCACCTTCCCGCCCGCGCTGCTCGAGGCCGCCGCGCTCGACGGCGCCGGGCGCTGGCGCATCCTGTGGCAGGTGGTGTTCCCGATCGTGCGGCCCACCCTCATGGTGCTGATGATCTTCTTCTTCATCTGGACCTGGAACGAGTTCTTCATCCCCCTGGTCATGCTCACGACGCACGACACCCAGACGATCCCGATCGCGCTGGCGTCGCTGCAGGGCGACCGGATGATGGACGCCCCCACGACCAACGCCGGGGCCCTCGTGTCCCTGGTCCCGGCGCTCGTCTTCTTCCTGCTCTTCCAGCGCACCCTCACCCGCGGCGTCACCGCCGGGGCGGTGAAGTGAGCGCACCGCCCCTCGCGCGGCGAGCCTGCGGGCCGTCCGCCATCATCGAATCCGACAGCACGGAGTAGGTGCACCCCTGATGAAGTTCACCGACGGCTACTGGAAGACCCGCCGCGGCATCGAGCCGCTGTACGCGGTCGAGGTCGACGACGTCCGCGTCGACGAGGCCACCGGCAGCATGACCGTCTACGCGCCCACCGCGCACGTCGCCCGGCGGGGGGACACCCTCAACCGGCCGATGCTGACCGTCACCTACACCTCGCCCGCGCCCGGCGTCGTCAAGGTCCGCGTGGAGCACTTCGCCGGGGCCGCGCACCGCGGGCCGGAGTTCGCGGTCACGCCCGAGCCGGGGTTCCGGCCCGTGGTGAAGGTCGACGAGACGACCGGCGTGCTCGAGACCGGCGGGCTGTCGGTCCGCGTGCACCGCGGCGACGGCTGGCACGTCGACTTCGAGCACGACGGCCGGGTGCTCACGTCGAGCCTGCCCAAGTCGGTGGGCGCGATGACCGCGACGGCGGGGCCCGAGGCCGGCGCCTGGGTGCACGAGCAGCTCACCCTCGACCCGGGCGAGCACGTCTACGGGCTGGGGGAGCGGTTCGGTCCCTTCGTCAAGAACGGTCAGTCGGTCGACGTCTGGAACGAGGACGGCGGCACCTCCAGCGAGCAGGCGTACAAGAACGTGCCGCTCTACGTGACCAGCAAGGGGTACGGCGTCTTCGTCGCCCACCCCGAGCGGGTGTCGCTCGAGGTCGCGTCGGAGGTGAACACCCGCGTCCAGCTCTCCGTGGAGGGCCAGGCGCTGGAGTACTACGTCATCGCCGGCCCGACGCCCAAGGACGTGCTGCGCCGGTACACCGGGCTCACCGGCCGGCCCGCGCGCGTGCCGGCCTGGTCGTTCGGCACCTGGCTGTCGACGTCGTTCACCACCGACTACGACGAGGCCACGGTCACGAGCTTCGTCGACGGGATGGCCGAGCGGGGCCTGCCGCTGAGCGTCTTCCACTTCGACTGCTTCTGGATGCGCGAGTACCAGTGGTGCGACTTCGAGTGGGACCCGCGCGTCTTCCCCGACCCGGAGGGCATGCTCGCGCGCCTGCACGAGCGCGGCCTCAGGGTGAGCGTCTGGATCAACCCGTACATCGGCCAGCGGTCGCCGCTGTTCGAGGAGGGGCGCGCCCGCGGCTACCTGCTGCGCACCGCGGACGGCGGAGTCTGGCAGTGGGACCTGTGGCAGGCCGGCATGGCGCTGGTCGACTTCACCAACCCCGAGGCGACGGCCTGGTACCTGGGCCACCTGGAGCGGCTCCTCGACCAGGGCGTGGACTGCTTCAAGACCGACTTCGGCGAGCGCATCCCGACGGACGGCGTGGTCTGGCACGACGGCTCGGACCCGCGCAAGATGCACAACTACTACGCGGAGCTCTACAACGAGGCGGTCTTCCGCCTGCTCGAGCGGCGCCGCGGGCGCGGCGAGGCCGTCGTCTTCGCGCGCTCCGCCACCGCGGGCGGCCAGCAGTTCCCCGTGCACTGGGGCGGGGACTGCGACTCCACCTACGCGTCCATGGCCGAGTCCCTGCGCGGCGGGCTCTCCCTCGCGCTGTCGGGCTTCGGGTACTGGAGCCACGACATCGGCGGCTTCGAGGGCACGCCCGACGCCTCGGTGTTCAAGCGGTGGCTCGCCTTCGGCCTGCTGTCCAGCCACTCGCGGTTCCACGGCTCGTCGTCGTACCGCGTGCCGTGGGCCTTCGACGAGGAGGCCGTGGACGTCGCGCGCCGGTTCACGCACCTCAAGATGTCGCTCATGCCGTACCTCGCCCGCGCGGGGGAGCAGGCGCACGCCGCCGGCACGCCGATCATGCGGCCGATGGTGCTGGAGTTCCCGGCCGACCGCGGCACCTACGGCGTGGACATGCAGTACATGCTGGGCGACGCGCTGCTCGTGGCCCCCGTGTTCACCGCGGACGGCACCGTGGAGTACTACGTGCCCGAGGGCACGTGGACCCGGCTGGTCGACGGCGCGGACGGCGGGCACGCCGAGACGGTGACCGGGCCGCGCTGGGTCACCGAGACCCACGGCCTCGACTCGCTGCCCGTCCTGGTGCGGCCCGGCACCGTGCTGCCGGTCGGCGCGCGCACCGACCGGCCCGACTACGCGTGGGCCGAGGGCGTCGAGCTGCGGCTCGTCGCGCTGCCCGACGGCTATGACGCCGTGACCCCCGTCCCGACCGGCGGGCCCGACGGCGAGGCGGCGCGGTTCCGCGTCCGGCGCGCCGGCGACGAGGTCGTCGTGACCACCGACGACGCCCCCGGCGACTGGAGCGTCCGGGCCGACGGGCGCGTCGCCACCATCACCGGACCCGGAGAGCTGAGGATCACCCTGTGACCACGCGTTCCTTCCCCGCCGACTTCCTGTGGGGCACCGCCACCGCGGCCTACCAGATCGAGGGCGCCGCCGCCGAGGGCGGCCGCGGCCCGTCGATCTGGGACACCTACTCCCACACCCCGGGCCGCACCCTGGGCGGCGACACCGGCGACGTCGCGTGCGACCACTACCACCGCTGGGCCGAGGACGTGGACCACCTCGACCGGCTCGGCGTCGGCGCCTACCGCCTGTCGATCTCCTGGCCCCGCGTGCAGCCGGGCGGCACCGGCCCCCTCAACCCCGAGGGCGTCGCCTTCTACCGCCGTCTCCTGGAGGCCCTGCGCGAGCGGGGGATCCGCCCCTTCGTCACCCTCTACCACTGGGACCTGCCGCAGGAGCTCGAGGACGCGGGCGGCTGGGCGAACCGGGAGACGTCGGCGGCGTTCGCCGCGTACGCCCGGCACATGGCGACCGAGCTCGGCGACCTCGTCGAGGCCTGGACCACGCTCAACGAGCCGTGGTGCTCGGCCTACCTCGGCTACGGCTCGGGCGTGCACGCCCCCGGCCGCACCGAGCCGGAGGCGGCGCTCGCGGCCGTCCACCACCTCAACCTCGCCCACGGCCTGGCGGCCCGCGCGATCCGCGAGGTGCTGCCCGGCGCGCAGGTCTCGATCACGCTGAACCTGCACGCGATCCGCCCGGCCGACCCGGCCTCGGACGCCGACGCCGGCGCGGTCCGGACGATCGACGCGCTCGCCAACCGCGCGTTCCTCGGCCCCCTGCTCGACGGCGCGTACCCGGCCGACCTCCTCGCCGACACCGCCGACGTGTCCGACTGGTCGTTCGTGCTCGACGGCGACCTCGAGCAGATCCGGCAGCCCCTCGACGTGCTGGGCGTCAACTACTACTCCACCGTCACCGTGCGGCGCTTCGCCGGCGACGGCGAGCGCGTGGAGAACGACGGGCACGGCGCGTCGTCGCACAGCCCGTGGATCGGCGTCACGGACGTCGAGTTCGTCCAGCAGCCCGGCCCGTACACGGCGATGGGCTGGAACATCGAGCCGTCGGGGCTGACCGACCTGCTGGTCGGGCTGCACCGCACCTATCCCGACGTGCCGCTCGCGGTCACCGAGAACGGCGCGGCCTTCGACGACGAGCTCGTGGACGACGGCGGGGCGCGGCGCGTGCACGACGACCGCCGCGTGGCCTACCTCCACGACCACGTCGAGGCCCTCGGCGCCGCGCGCGACGCGGGCGCGGACGTGCGCGGGTACTTCGCCTGGTCGCTCATGGACAACTTCGAGTGGGGCTACGGCTACTCCCGGCGCTTCGGCATCCTGCACGTGGACTACCCGACCGGGGAGCGCACGTGGAAGGACTCGGCGCACTGGTACCGCCGGCTGGCCACCACCGGCGAGCTGCCCCCGGTCGACGCCGTCGCCCCCTGACGCACGCCCGGCGAGGGCACTAGCGTGCGGGCATGACCGCTGCCGTGCCGCTCCCGCCCGACCTTCCCGCCCGGTTCGACGACGCGCTGCGCTCCAGGTGCCGCGAGCGGCGGGTGCCGGCGCTGTCCGCCGCGGTGGGCCGCGGCGGGGAGGTCGTGTGGACCGGCACCGCGGGGTGGGAGGCCGCCGACGCGGGCACGGCGTTCCGCATCGGGTCGATCAGCAAGCCGATGACGGCGGTGGCGGTGCTGCGCCTGGTCGCGGAGGGTCGGCTGGGCCTCCACGACACGGTGGGCCGGCACCTGCCGGACGCCCCGGCCCCCGACGCCACCGTCGCCCACGTGCTCACGCACACCGCGGGCCTGCCGGCGGAGCCGCCCGGGCCGTGGTGGGAGCGGCACGGCGCCGGCACGTGGGACGAGCTGGTCGCCTCCGGGGTCGAGCCGCAGCGCGACCCGGGCGAGCGGTTCCACTACTCCAACGTGGGCTACGCCGTGCTCGGGCGGCTGCTCGAGCAGGCCCACGGTAGGCCGTGGGACGACGTGCTCCGCGACGAGGTCTGGGCGCCCCTCGGCCTGACCGGCACCGGTCGGACGCCGGTCGGCGCGGCGGCGGTCGGCTACGCGGTGCACCCGCACGCCGACGCCGTCCTGCGCGAGCCCGTGGCCTCCTACGGCGTGCTCGGCCCGGCCGGCGAGGTGTGGTCCACGCCGTCGGACCTGGTGCGGTTCGGGTCGTGGCTGGTGGGTGCGGGCACGGACGACGCGGCGGCCGCCGGGGTCCTGTCGCGCGAGTGGCGGCGCCGGATGACGACGCCGCGCGCGGTGGTCGACGACGACGGGCAGCCGTTCACCGCCGCCTGGGGGCTCGGCGTCTCGGTGCACCACGCGGGTGCGGGGGCGGGCCGCCGGACCGTCGGCCACGGCGGCTCGGTGCCGGGGTTCACGGCCACGCTGCGGGCCGACCCCACCACGGGGGAGGCCTGGGCCGTGTGCGGCAGCTCGACCGCGGGGTTCGGCGACGCGTCCTTCCTCGAGGAGCTGCTGGCCGACGCGCCGCCGCTCCCGCCCGCGAAGGGCGTGGGGGGCGCCGCGGACCGGGGCGTGCTCGCGCTGACCGGCACCTGGTACTGGGGCCCGATGGCGTACACGCTCGCCGCGCGCGGTGACGGTCGCCTGGAGCTGAGCTCCGACGGCGGCCGCAGCACGGTGTTCGGCCGCACGGACGACGGCGGCTGGGTGGGCGTCGAGGGCGGCTACTGGCTGGGGGAGCGGCTGCGTGCCGTGGCGCCCGGCACGCCGGCCGAGGCGCTCGACGTCGGCACGTTCCACCTCACCCGCGCGCCCTACGACCCCGCCACCGCGGTGCCGGGCGGCCTCGACCCGCGCGGCTGGCAGCCGGTCGTCGACGCGACCGGCGACGCGACCGGAGGCGAGGCCCCCGGGCTCGGGTGACCCCTCCCGTCGCCTGTGCGACACACCACCGGGCACGACACGCCGATGATCTCGACGAGTTTTCCTCGCGTTCGGGGGCGTCGAATGTCCGTTCTGTCCGGAGGGTGGCCGGCGGTCGACCGGGCGGGCGGGGTGCCCGGGCCCGGGCGCGGGGTCGATCCCGGTCGCGCACATGCTGTGGACACCCGTCGCCCACCGCCTGTGGACATCCGGACGCGAACCGCACGGTCCTGCGGGCGGACGCCTCCGGGTGGTGGGGACGGAGCCCTGGGGAGCCTGTGGACGGACCGTGTCAGAGGCCCGTGGGAGGCTGTTGTCAGGGTCGGCAGGCGAAGGGCGTTCGATGAATGACACGGATGTCAACCACTAGATGTCGGTCCCGCGCGCGCCCCGACCACTAGGTGTAGTGTTTGAAGCACGCGGGGCCCACGGCTCTTCGAACAAAGCACACCGGCGTAGTTCCACGGGCGTCATCCCTGGTCCGGCCCCTCTCGGGCCCACCTGGGACCGGCTCGCAGGGCCACCGCGCGGGTCGGACCAAGCCCCCCGGGAGGGGAGCGCAGAGAGGGAGAGACACATGAGCATCACGGTCTACAGCAAGCCGGCCTGCGTGCAGTGCGACGCGACCTACCGCGCCCTCGACCGCAAGGGCGTCGAGTACTCGGTGGTCGACATCACCCAGGACGCCGAGGCGCTCGAGATGGTGCGCGGGCTCGGCTACCTGCAGGCCCCGGTCGTCGTCGCCGGCGACACCCACTGGTCGGGCTTCCGCCCCGACCAGATCGCCGCGGTCGCGGCGCAGCAGGCCGTCACGGCCTGACGCCGAGATCGGCACGGGCGGGTCGCGACCGCCCACCCCACACACGGCCGGCGCCCCGGGCTTCGAACCCGACCCGGGGCGCCGTGCGTCTTCGGTGACGCAGCGCGTCGGTCTGGTAGCAGCATCCGGGGGGAGGCTGAGCATGAGTTCTCTCGTCTATTTCTCCAGCGTGTCGGAGAACACCCACCGGTTCGTCCAGCGCCTCGCGCTCGAGGAGCTCGGCATGTCCGTGCACCGGATCCCGGTGCGCAAGCAGGACGGCTTTCTCACGGTGACCGAGCCGTACGTGCTCATGGTCCCGACCTACGGCGGGGGCAACGAGGGCGGCGCCGTGCCACGGCGCGTGCGCGAGTTCCTCAACGACCCGCACAACCGGTCGCTCGTCCGCGGCGTCATCGCCGCGGGGAACACCAACTTCGGCGCTGCCTACTGCATCGCCGGCGACATCATCTCCGCGAAGTGCCAGGTGCCCTACCTGTACGCCTTCGAACTCCTGGGGACGGCTGAGGACGCCGCGCGCGTCCGTGACGGATTGGGACGATTTTGGCAACGACAGTCACTGATCTCGGCGTGAGCTCGACGACGACCCCCGAGGTCGCGGGGGCCACCCCGGTGCCGCTGCAGGGCGTGCAGCTGGACTACCACGCGCTCAACGCGATGCTGAACCTGTACGGCGCGGACGGCCAGATCCAGTTCGAGAAGGACCGCGAGGCCACCACCGCCTACTTCGAGCAGCACGTGCTGCCGAACACGATCCAGTTCGAGACGCTCGACGCGAAGCTCGACTACCTGATCGAGAACAAGTACTACGACCCGGCGGTCCTCGAGAAGTACTCGCGCACCTTCGTCAAGGAGCTGTTCCGGCTCGCGTACTCGAAGGACTTCCAGTTCGAGTCGTTCCTCGGCGCGTTCAAGTACTACACGTCGTACACGCTGAAGACGTTCGACGGGAAGAAGTACCTCGAGCGCTTCGAGGACCGCGTCTCGATGGTCGCCCTCGGGCTGGCCGACGGCGACGAGCAGGTCGCGCGCGACGTCGTCGAGGAGGTCGTGTCGGGCCGCTTCCAGCCCGCGACGCCGACGTTCCTCAACGTGGGCAAGGCGCAGCGCGGCGAGCCCGTGTCCTGCTTCCTGCTGCGCATCGAGGACAACATGGAGTCCATCGCGCGCGGCATCAACTCCGCCCTGCAGCTGTCCAAGCGCGGCGGCGGCGTGGCCCTGCTGCTGAGCAACATCCGCGAGCACGGCGCGCCGATCAAGCACATCCAGAACCAGTCGTCCGGCGTCATCCCCGTGATGAAGCTGCTCGAGGACTCGTTCTCGTACGCCAACCAGCTGGGCGCGCGCCAGGGCGCCGGCGCCGTGTACCTGCACGCGCACCACCCGGACATCATGCGGTTCCTCGACACCAAGCGGGAGAACGCGGACGAGAAGATCCGTATCAAGACCCTCTCGCTGGGCGTCGTCATCCCGGACATCACGTTCGAGCTGGCGAAGACGAACGCGGACATGCACCTGTTCAGCCCGTACGACGTCGAGCGCGTCTACGGCAAGCCCTTCGCGGACGTCTCCATCTCGGAGAAGTACGACGAGCTCGTCGCCGACGACCGCATCACGAAGACCACGATCAAGGCCCGCGACTTCTTCCAGACGATCGCGGAGCTGCAGTTCGAGTCCGGGTACCCGTACGTGATGTTCGAGGACACGGTGAACAAGGCGAACCCGATCAAGGGCCGCATCACCCACTCGAACCTCTGCTCGGAGATCCTGCAGGTCTCGACGCCTTCGACGTTCCACGAGGACCTGTCCTACGACCACGTCGGCCGCGACATCTCCTGCAACCTCGGCTCGCTGAACATCGCGAAGACGATGGACTCGCCGGACTTCGCCAAGACGATCGACACCGCGATCCGCGCGCTGACCGCCGTCTCCGACCAGACGAGCATCGACTCGGTCCCGTCGATCCGCCGCGCGAACGACCTCGGGCACGCCATCGGCCTCGGCCAGATGAACCTGCACGGCTACCTCGCCCGCGAGCGGATCTACTACGGCTCCGACGAGGGCGTCGACTTCACGAACCTGTACTTCTACACGGTCGCCTACCACGCGATCGCGGCGTCCAACCGCCTCGCGATCGAGCGCGGCAAGGCGTTCGGCGGGTTCGAGGACTCCAAGTACGCCACCGGCGAGTACTTCGACAAGTACACCGACGGCGAGTGGAAGCCCGCGACCGAGCGCGTCGCGCAGCTCTTCGCGGAGGCCGGCGTCGCGATCCCGACGCAGGACGACTGGCGCGCGCTCAAGGCCTCGGTCATGGCGCACGGCATCTACAACCAGAACCTGCAGGCCGTGCCGCCCACCGGGTCGATCAGCTACATCAACAACTCGACGTCGTCGATCCACCCCGTGCCCGCCAAGATCGAGATCCGCAAGGAGGGCAAGCTCGGTCGCGTGTACTACCCGGCGCCGTACATGACGAACGACAACCTGGACTACTACCAGGACGCGTACGAGATCGGCTACGAGAAGATCATCGACACCTACGCCGCGGCCACGCAGCACGTCGACCAGGGCCTGTCGCTGACGCTGTTCTTCCCCGACACCGTGACGACGCGCGACGTCAACCGGGCGCAGATCTACGCCTGGCGCAAGGGGATCAAGACGCTGTACTACATCCGTCTCCGTCAGATGGCCCTCGAGGGCACGGAGATCGAGGGCTGCGTCAGCTGCATGCTGTGACCGCGTCGAGCAACTATCGGGAATTCGGGGAAGAGACAAAGATGGCGCCCACGGGGAAGCTCAAGCTCATCGATCGCGTGACCGCGATCAACTGGAACCGGCTGCAGGACGAGAAGGACCTCGAGGTCTGGGACCGCCTGGTCGGCAACTTCTGGCTGCCGGAGAAGGTGCCGGTGTCCAACGACATCCAGTCGTGGCACACGCTCACCGACGCGGAGCGGCTCATGACGACCCGCGTGTTCACCGGCCTCACGCTGCTGGACACGATCCAGGGCACCGTCGGCGCCGTGTCGCTGATCCCGGACGCGCTGACCCCGCACGAGGAGGCGGTGTACACCAACATCGCGTTCATGGAGTCGGTGCACGCCAAGAGCTACTCGTCGATCTTCTCGACGCTGATCTCCACGCGGGAGATCGACGACGCCTTCGCCTGGTCGGAGGAGAACGCGAACCTCCAGCGCAAGGCGGAGATCGTCCTCGACTACTACCGCGGAGACGACCCGCTGAAGCGCAAGGTCGCCTCGACGATGCTCGAGTCGTTCCTGTTCTACTCCGGCTTCTACGCGCCGATGTACTGGTCCAGCCGCGCCAAGCTGACGAACACGGCCGACCTCATCCGCCTCATCATCCGCGACGAGGCCGTGCACGGGTACTACATCGGCTACAAGTACCAGAAGGGCCTGGCGCAGGTCAGCCAGACCCGGCAGGACGAGCTCAAGGCGTACACGTTCGAGCTGCTCTTCGAGCTGTACGAGAACGAGGTCGAGTACACCGACGCCCTGTACGGCGAGCTCGGCCTCACCGAGGACGTCAAGGCGTTCCTGCGCTACAACGCCAACAAGGCCCTCATGAACCTGGGCTACGAGGCGCTGTTCCCCAAGGAGGACACGGCCGTGAACCCGGCCATCCTCGCCGCGCTGTCCCCGAACGCGGACGAGAACCACGACTTCTTCTCCGGGTCGGGCTCGTCGTACGTCATCGGCAAGGCCGTGGCCACCGAGGACGACGACTGGGACTTCTGACGATCCCGAGGTCGCTCGCGCGACACGGCTGACGAGAGGCCCGGAACCGCAGGTTGCTGCGGTTCCGGGCCTCTCTCTGTCGCCCCGTGGCGCCGCTAGGACACGTCCGCCGAGGGCTGCTCTGCCTCGAGCCCCTTCGAGGTCAGCCACTCCAGCGTCGCGTCGGCGACGTCGCGCCAGCCGCTGTCGATGGTGAGCGAGTGCCCGCGACCCTCGAACTCGCGGTACTCGGTGACGGACGAGCTGTTGTCGGCGTACAGACGGTGCACGGCCTGGGTCACGGAGCTCGGGACGGTGTGGTCCTCGGTCCCCGACACGAGCAGCAGGGGACCGCGCACCGCGCTGTGCGTGTCGACGGCTGCCGGCGAGTTCCGTACGAAGTTCGCGGTCGCGTCCTCGAAGAGAGGCCGACCGGGCCCGGGGATCGTCCACGCCTCGTGCAGCGCGTCGGACTCCTCGGGGGTCACCGCGTTCCCGAAGCCGTACCGGAACTGCTTCGCGGTCAGCGAGACCGTGCGGCCCTTGTTCGCCGGGTTGCCGAGCACCGGGAAGCCCGCGCGGAGCTGGGAGAACGGCAAGATCTTGACGCCCTTGATCGGTGCCGGGTCGATCGCGACGCCGGCCACCGCGAAGCCGTTCGCGAGGAGCTCCTGCGCGATGAGGCCCCCGAAGGAGTGGCCGACGACGACCGGCTTCGTCCCGAGGGCCTCGATGTGGTCCGCGTAGTGCCGGCAGATCTGCTCGATGCCGACGCCGTTGAGCCGGTCCGGGTCGGCGCGAGTCCCCTCGACGGTGTCGGCGTCGCCGGGCCACCCCGGTGCGCTCGGTGCGTACCCGTGCTCGGCGAACAGGTCGATCCAGGGCTGCCAGGCCGTGGCGTGGATCCAGAGGCCGTGGATGAACACGACCGGTGTCTTGGACATGAGCGCTCCTTCGGTACGGTGCGAGGTCGTTGCGGCGGACGGGCGGGTGCTCAGAGCTCCTTGGTGAGCCCGCCGTCGATGAGGAAGTCGGCACCGGTGACGTTCCCGGCACGCCCGCTGGCCAGCAGGAGGACGAGGTCGGCGACCTCCTCCGGTTCGGTGAAACGACCGGTGGAGAAACCGCCGCCGCTCGCGATGATCCGCTCCCTCGCGGCCTCCGGCGACACCCCGGTGGCGGCGGCGACCGTCTCGGCGACGCCGCCCTCGCCGAGCCACAGCGGTGTCGACACGGGGCCGGGGCTGATCGTGTTGAAGCGGAGCCCCTGCGGGCCGTACTCCTTCGAGAGCGACTTCGAGAGATTCCAGACCGCGGCCTTCGTCGCCGAGTAGTCGACGACCCCCGGGTCGGGGAGGAACGCATTGACGGAGGCGATCGTCACGACGTTCCCGGCCCCGCGCTCCAGCAGCAGCGGCAGCGCGGCGCGAGTGGTCCGCACCATCGCCATCAGCGTGAGCCCGAGGGTGCGGGACCAGTCGTCGTCGGTGACCGCGAGGAACCCGTCGGTGCGGGGGGTGACGGCCCCGACGTTGTTGACGAGGATGTCCATCCCGCCGAGGTCCTGGCAGCGGCCGACGAGCTCGGCCGGCCCGTCCGGGGTGGAGAGGTCGACGGACACCGCCAGCACCTGCCCGGAGTCGGCGAGCGCGACCAGATCGTCGGTGATCGTGCGGGCGCCCGCGACGACCCGTGCTCCTTCGGCGACGAGCGCCCGGGTGACGGCCAGGCCGATGCCCTTGCTCGCCCCGGTCACGACGGCGACCTTGCCGGCCAGGTTCAGATCCATGACGCGACGGTAGTGCTGCCCTCACCGCGCCCGCGTGGCCCCAGCGCTACCACCGAGGGCGGGGAGCTCTGCGAGCCCGAGGGGACGAGCCTGCCGAGCGCCGCCGTGCTCGGGGAGTTCGGCTCGGCCTGGTAGAGCCAGATGGTCTGCCCGTCCGTCCCGGGCAGCGCGAGCCGCGCGTAGCGCAGCACCATGCGTCCGACCCGCGGGTGCCTGAGCGCGAGGCTCCCGGTCGACGCCGACGTCACGTCGTTGCGCTCCCAGGCCTCGCGGAAGTGCGGGTTGACCGCGGAGAGCTCGGCCACGAGGGCGGCCAGGCGGGCGTCGTCGGCCTGCCGGCCGAACATCGACCGCAGCAGCGCCGCGGACCGGGCGCTGAGCCTGTCCCACCCCTCGTGGAAGTCCCGGTCGTACGGATCGGTCAGCAGGGAGACCAGGGTGTTGCGGCCGACCCGGTAGCTGGGACTGAGCGCCCGCGCGAGCGCGTTCGTGGCGAGCACGTCGAGGTACCGGTTGTGGATCATCGCGGCGGTGTGCGGCCACGAGTCGATGAGCCACTGCACGTCGTCCGGGACCCGTTCCGCGAGCGCGGCCGGCACGGAGGGACGGGGCTCCCCGAGCTCGCGCATGTAGGTGCGCGCCGCGTCGTCGAGCCGGAGCGCACGGGCGAGCGCGTTCAGCACCTGCACCGACGGGCGCGTCTCCCGACCCTGCTCCAGCCTGAGGTAGTACTCCGTGCTGATGCCCGCGAGGACCGCCACCTCCGCCCGCCGCAGTCCCCGCACCCGCCGGAGCTCGTGACCGACCGCGATGCCGACGTCCTCCGGCCGCACGAGCGCGCGTCGCGCTCGGAGGTACTGACCGAGCCTGCTGCTGGTCGCCATGGGGTATATCTACGACACGGCGTGCCCGCCGTCCAGGATCGGACGGGCTGCTCCGTGCACGTGTCGTCCGCGGGGGACGGGCGACGCGCCCTCGCCGGTGCGGGACCTCTCAGACGTCGGCCGAGTGCGCGCCGGTGACGGGCGGGTCGGCGGACCACGGGAACGTGATCCACAGGTCGGTGTCGCGCCACGAGTAGTCCGGCTGGATGATCGTGCGCGGCTTGGTGTACAGCACCACGGACCGGGCCTCGGCGCCCTGCTTCGCGAGCATGTCCATGACCAGCGCGAGGGTGCGGCCGGAGTCGGCGACGTCGTCCACGACGAGCACCTTGGAGCCGGGCAGCTCGGAGGTGTCCATGAGGGGCGGCAGCACGCGCGGGTCGTCGAGGGTCTTGCCGATGTCGGTGTAGAACTCGACGTTCAGCGTGCCCACCCCCTTGGTGCCCAGCGCGTACGCCATCGCGCCGCCGGGCACGAGGCCGCCGCGCGCGACCGCGACGACGACGTCGGGCCGGAACCCGCTCGCGACGACACGCTCGGCCAGCTCGCGGATGGCGACGGGCAGCAGGGTCCAGGTGAGCACCTCGCGCTCGGGCGCCGGCGCGGCGCCGGCGGGCGGCTCGGGGGACGGTGAGGTCATGGCAACCGAGGGTACGCGCGACGGCGGGCCCCCGTGACCGGGGACCCGCCGTCCTGGTGCTGCTGACCTGAGCCGACGTGGTCGCGACGTGCGAGACGTCACGCTCCGCGCTCGGGCGTCACTGCGCCGCGAGGATGTCCACGACGAAGACCAGCGGCGAGTCGGCCTTGATGTTGCTGCCCTGCGGCGGGTTGGCGCCGTAGGCCTGCTCGGCGGGGATCACCAGCAGCACCTGGCTGCCGACGGTCTGCCCGGCGAGGCCGTCGGTCCAGCCCTTGATGACCTGCTGCAGCGAGAACGAGGTGGGGGCGCCGCGGTCCCACGACGAGTCGAACTGCTCGCCGTCCAGCGTCCAGCCCGTGTAGTGCGCCGTGACGGTCTGGGTCTTCTTGACCTTCGCGCCGTCGCCCTTGATGAGGGTCTGCGCCACGAGGTCCTTCGGGGCCTTGTAGCCGTCGGGGATCTTCACGGACGGCTTGCCGGAGTCGTCGAGCGTCACGGTCGGCAGGCCGGCGGCCGGCTTCACGGCCTCGCCCTCGGCGCGGGTCGGGATCTTCTTCGCGTCGGTGATCTCGACGAGGTTGACGGCGGTGACGGCGTTGCCCTGCTGGTCCTGCGTCGGGAACGCGACGAGGACGCGCGCGCCGACCTTCTGGCCGGTGAGCGGCTCGGTGAGCACGCCGTAGCTCTGGTCGCCGAGGATGAAGGTGGCCGGCTGCTTCTGCTGCCAGGTCGAGCCCTGGCTCGTGCCGTCGGAGCCGAGGTAACCCACGAAGTCGATCGTGACCTGCGTGCCCTCGGTCACCTCGGCGCCCTTGCCCTCGTCGATGACGCGGGTGGTCGGCACGGAGACCTCGAGCGGCGACTTGAAGGTGACCTTCGGCTCCTTGCCGGCGTCGCCCTCGACCTTCACGGCCTCGAGGGCGGCGACGTCCTCCTTGGTGGGCGTCGGCGCCTCGGTCGCGGGCGACGACGACGCGGACGCGGACGGCGAGGCGGAGTCGCCGGAGTCGTCGGCGCAGGCGGTCAGCGTCAGGGCCGTGGCCAGCGCCAGCGCGGCTGCGGCGGCGGACGTGCGGAGCTTCACGGAGTGTCCTTCGGTCGGCGGGGACGAACCGGGCCACTGTAACGGCCTCACCTGACCGCCCCGTCCAGGCTCCCGCGGGGCACCGCCCGGCCGGCGAGCCGCCCGGGCGACAATGGGTGGCATGCCGTCCAGCCGCCCGTCCCGCAAGCGCCCGTGGGGCGCCACGCCCCCGCCGCTCGACCTCGACCGTGCGCTCGGCGGCGTGCGGCGGGAGAGCGCGGCGGACGGCGAGTGGACCGTGCGGCGGCTGCGCGGCGGCGACAAGGCGTACCGCTGCCCCGCGTGCCGGCAGGAGATCCCGGCGGGCACGCCGCACGTGGTGGCGTGGCAGCGTGACGTCGTCGGCGGCGAGAGCGCCGGCCTGGAGGACCGCCGGCACTGGCACTCGTCGTGCTGGGAGCGTCGCGCGCGGCTGCGCTGAGCGCGCCCCGCGTCCCCCGCGGACCGGCCGGGAACGCCCGGCGGAACTACGCTGGGCCGTGATGAACGACATGCCCGCCGGCCCGCCCACCGGCCACCAGATCCGCTCGCTGACGATGCTCCCGGCACGGCGCGAGGACGTCGACCTGCACACCGCGGACGGGCTGACGCTCGTCGGCGAGCTGGCCCTCCCGGCCGACCGTGACCCGGTCGCGAGCCTGCTGACCTTCCACCCCCTGCCCACGCACGGCGGGTACATGGACTCGCACGTCTACCGCAAGGCGGCCTGGCGCCTCCCGGCCCTCGCCGACCTCGCGGTGCTGCGGTTCAACACGCGCGGGACGTCGTCGCCCCGCGGCACGTCCGAGGGCGCGTTCGACGGCGGCGACGCGGAGCGGTTCGACGTCGCCGCGGCGATCGAGCTCGCCGAGTTCCGCGAGCTGCCGCGGCCCTGGCTCGTCGGCTGGTCGTTCGGCACCGAGCTGGTGCTCAGGCACGGCACCGACCCGAGCGTCGAGGGCGCGATCCTCCTGTCCCCGCCGCTGCACCGCGCCACGGACGACGACCTGGACCGCTGGGCCGCCTTCGGGCGCCCGCTGGTGGTCCTCGTCCCGGAGCACGACGACTACCTGCAGCCGGAGGAGGCGCGGCGCCGGTTCGCGCGCGTGCCGCAGGCCGAGGTGATCGGCGTCGACGGCGCGAAGCACCTGTGGGTCGGGGAGCCGGCGGTGCGCCGGGTGCTCGACGAGATCGTCGGGCACGTGCTGCCCGGCCATGCGCCGCTGCCCACGCACTACGACGGCGAGGTGCGGCAGGCGGAGACGGTGCCGCGCTGACGGCACCCGCACGAGGTTCCCGGATGACATGGCGATGACGAGGAGTCGACGATGACCACCACCTCCGCGCTCCTGGCGACGTACGCGCTCCGCGACGGGGCAGGCACGCCGCTCCTGCTGCTGCACGGCTTCCCGCTCGACCACCGGATGTGGGCGGCGACGGCCGAGGCCCTGCCCGAAGGGGTGCGCGCCATCGGCGTGGACCTGCCCGGCCAGGGGCACTCCGACCTCGGGGGCATCCCCCCGCGGCTCGAGGAGGTCGCCGACGCCGTGCACCGCACGATGCGGGAGCAGGGCGAGGGGAACGCGGTCGTCGTCGGCCTGTCGATGGGCGGCTACGTCGCGCTGGCCCTGGCCGAGCGGCACCCCGGCTTCGTGGTGGGGCTCGGCCTCGTCGACACCAAGTCGACGGCCGACCTCGACGCCGCGCGGGCCAACCGCCTGCGGATCGCCGCCGCCGTGACCGAGGGCCAGACGCTCGACCCGGTGCTCAGCATGCCCGGCTCGCTGCTGGGGTCGACGAGCACGGAGAAGCGCCGCCACCTCTTCCCGCTGCTGGAGTCGTGGATCCGGTCGCAGTCGCCGTCCGGCGTCGCCTGGGCGCAGCGGGCGATGGCGGCCCGCCCCGACCGCACCGACGTGCTGCGCACCTTCGACGGTCCCGTCTCGGTGGTGGTCGGCGCCGAGGACCAGGTGACCCCGCTCGTCGAGGCCGAGCACATGGTGCACGCGGCGCGCGACGGCGCGCTCACCGTGGTGCCCGCCACCGGCCACATGAGCGCGGTCGAGGACCCGGCCACGGTCGCGGCAGCGCTGGACCTGCTGCACCGCCGCGTGTCGGAGCGCACCAACCCACCCCGCTGGCCCTGGCAGTACCGGCCCGCGCCGGGCGCCTGAGCGGCGCCCGCGCACGGCGCGGACGGGCACGACGAGGGCCGGCCACCCGGGTGGGTGACCGGCCCTCGTCGTGCGTGCGGGGGCGTCAGGCCTTCGAGGCGGCCGCGGCCTCCGGCTCGGCGTCCGCGTCGTCGGCGGCCGGCTCCTCGGTCGTCGAGGCCTTGGCCTTGGCGGCCTTGGTCCGGGGTGCCTTGCCCCCGGTCGACCCGGCCTCGGCGGTGCTGCTCCCGGCGGTCTCGGCCGCCGGCTCCTGCGGGGCCGTGGCCTGCTCCTCGGCGACCGGCTCCGGGGCGGAGACGGTGGCGACGGGGGCCGGCGGCACGTCGACCGGGGCCTGCGTCGTCGCCGGGGACTGGCCCTTGTCGGACTTCTTCTCCGCGCCCAGCAGCCCGCGCAGCTCCTCGAGGTAGGAGTTGATCGAGTCGTGCCGGCGGGTGAGGTCCTCGAGCTGCCGGGACGCGGTGGCGCGGTGCGTCTCCGACTCGACGCGGGCGTCGTTCACCATCGTCTCGGAGAACTCGCGCGCCTCGGCGACGATGCCGTCCGCGGTGCGGCGGCCGTCCGCGACGAGCGCCTTGACGTAGGCGTCGGACTCGGCGCGGACCTTCTCCGCCTGCTGCAGCGCGAGGGCGACGCGCTGCTCGGCCTCGGCGGCGTGCTCCTCGGCCGCGCGGACGAGGAGGTCGGTCTCCTGGCGCGCGGTCTCGTGCCGGGCGGCGGCCTCGTGCTCGACCTGCTCGCGGCGCTGCGCGATCTCCAGCTCGGCGTCGGCGAGCGCGGCACGGGCCTGCTCGCGCAGCTGCTCGAGCTCGGTGGTGACGGCGTCGGACGCCTCGGTGGCCTGGTGCTTCGCCTCGGCGATGATGCGCGCGGCCTCGCGGCGGGTGCGCTCGAGCAGGTCGGACGACTCGCGGTCGGCCTCCTCGCGCTGGGCGGCGGCCTCGGCCGCGGCCGAGGCGCGCTGCTGCGCGGTGTCGCGCTCGGCGGAGACGCGCAGCTCGGTGGTCTCGCGCTCGGCGGTGGACCGCTGGACGCCGATCTCACGCTCGAGCGAGGCGCGGCGTTCGCTCTCCTCCGCGGAGAGCGTGCTGGTGATGAGGGCGGCCTCGCGCTCGGCGGAGCCGACCAGCTCCTCCGCGCGCCGCTGGGCGGCGAGCAGCGTGCCCTCGGCCTCGGCGGCGGTGGTGGACCGGATCTCCTCGGCCTCCCGGCGGGCGCTGCCGAGCAGCTCCGACGCCTCGGACTCGGCGCGCGAGCGCACCTGGCCCGCGGACAGCTTGGCGCGGGCCATGATGTCGGCGGCCTGCTGGTTGGCCTGGGTGAGGACCTCGGTCGACTGCTCCTCGGCGGACCGCAGGAGGCGCTCGACGCGGGAACCGAGCCCGGCGTAGGACGGCTTCTCGTTCTCCCGGAGCTGGCGCTGCGCGAGCGCGAGCTCCGAGGAGATCTGCATGGCGCGCGCGTCGGTGCTCTCGACGTTCCGGCGAGCCTCCTCCAGCGCCTGCTCGAGTCGGGCGATGTGACCGTCCACCTGGGCGCGGTCGTAGCCGCGCATGGTGATCGGAAAGAGCGTGCGCTCGTCGGACACGTGCAGACCTCCGTAAGTGGTGGGGTGTCCCGGCCACGTCAGGATAGTGGTGCGACCGTGGCGCCGATACTCGGGACATACTTGCCCAACGGGACGAGCCAGGCATCCTCTCACACGGCGAACTCGCCGTGGGGAGGCCCGGTTCGGGCCTGCCGCCTCGGGTCGTGGGGGCGACCGGGAGCCGGGGCGCGGCCGAGGTACGCGAGTCGTGAAGGGTTCGTGAACCGCCCCCCGCGAGGGGGCCGACATGGACGGACCCGTTCTCGCCGTCCCTATGCTGGACTGTCCACGTCGAAGGGAAAGCTCGGTGCTGCAACGCATTCTGGGCGGCGTCCTGGTCCTCATCGGACTGGCCGCTGCCGCGCTCGGTGTCGCCTCCGCCACGGTCTGGCGCGACACCGACACGGTGGCCGCCACGGCCAAGCCGTCCGGCGACGGCACGTTCGTCGTCACCGACCCCGGGGTCCTCGGGCTGGTCGGGGACGACGTCACCATCAGTGCTTCCGTCCCCGAGGGGCAGAAGGTCACCCTGGCGATCGGCCGGGACGTCGACGTCGCGGGCTGGGTCGGCAACGACCCGTACTCGCGCGTGACCGGCCTGAGCGACTGGGAGAACCTGTCCGTCGCCGCGGGCGAGCCCGCCGACGCGGACGCGAAGACCAACGAGGCGCCGACGACGGGTCCCGACCCGGCCGGCTCCGACATGTGGGTCGCCGAGGCCTCCGACGACAACAGCGTCACGCTCCGCTGGAGCGACCGCCCGGGCCGCTGGACCCTGCTCGCGGCGGGCGTCGGCGAGGGCGCGCAGGCGCCCACGCTGGAGCTCACGTGGCCGCGCGCGGTCGCCACGCCGTTCCTGTGGCCGGGCGTCATCGCGGGCGCCGTGCTCGTGCTGGTCGGCGCGCTCCTCCTCGTGCTCGGCGGACGCCGCGTCCGTGCGCAGCGCGCGGACCGCGACGAGATCGGCTCGGCGCACGAGGCGAGCGAGGGTTCGCACGACGACGGCCCGTTCGCCGGCCCCTCGGCCGGCCCGTTCGCCCCGGTGAGCCCTGGCGCCCTCGGCGCCGCGGGGCCGACCCCGGCGCCCGAGGCGCCCGCCGCGGAGGACGCGGACGGTGCGGACCGCGCGGACGGGGCCGAGGACGGCACGACGAGCGAGGCCGCGGGCACCGCCGAGGTGCCCCTCGCCGGCCGGCTGCTCCGCCGCTCCCGTCGCCGGCAGCGCGACGACCTCACCGAGTCCGCGCCCGCGACGGAGGACGCCGCCCCCGCCCTGCCGTCGTCCGGCGAGGCGCATCCCCTGCCCGTCCCGGTCGCCGCCGAGCCGACGGCCCACGCGCCCGTCCCGGCGCAGCCGATGCCCCACGAGCCGGTCCCGGCCGAGCCCACGACCGCCACCGGCGCCCTCCGCATGACCCGCCGCGAGCTGCGCGCGCAGGAGGAGGCCCGCCGGGCCGCCGAGCAGGGCGGCGGCATGACCCGCATGCTGCGCGCCATCACCGGCTCGATCCCCGCCGTGCGCCCGCAGCAGCCGGCACCGGCCGAGGCCGAGGCCGAGCCCCGGCCCGACCTGTCCACGCCCACCGGCCGTGCCGCGGCCTGGCGCGCCACCTGGGGCTTCGGCGCCGGGCAGGCCTCCGACGCCGACGCGCGCCCGACCGACACCGACGGGGAGAACCGATGAACCGCCGTACCACCCGCCGTGGCCTCGCCGTCGCGAGCGCCCTCCTCGTGTCCTCGGCGCTGCTCGCCGGCTGCGCCCAGGACGTCCCGCAGCCCGCGCCGGACGCGGCCGACACCCGCCCGGTGCTGACGAAGGACCAGGACACCCACGTCGTCACGTCCGTCGCCGCGACGATCGGCAAGGCCGACAAGGCGCTCAGCAGCAAGGCGCTCAAGGCACGCGTGACCGGCCCGGCGTACGAGGTGCGCTCGAGCCAGCTCGCCGTGGCGAAGACGCGGGACAACGCCGAGTTCGTCACGGACATCCCGGACAGCTCGCAGCAGATGATCATCCCGACCACCGAGGGCTGGCCGCGCACGAGCTTCTCGATCACCAAGGCGACCGAGAAGCTCGAGACGCCGCGACTGGTCGCCTTCGAGCAGGCCGGCGCCCGGCAGAACTACAAGATGTGGGCCTGGGTGCAGCTCATCCCCGGCCAGGAGATGCCGTACTTCGCCGACTCCGCCATCGGCTCGGACGCCGTCGCGGCGAAGGACGACTCGCTGGCCGCGTCCCCGGCCGACGCGCTCGCGCAGTACGCCGACATCGTCACCCTCGGTGCGAAGAAGTCGTCGTTCGCGAAGGGCTTCGAGCTGCCCGACGCCGACCTGGTCGCCGCGGTCGCCGCGGACGAGAAGGCCTGGAAGTCCGTCGACGGCTTCGAGGAGTCGGGCACGAAGTACTCGAAGAAGTTCGCGGCCCGCAAGGACGACGTGCGCGCGGTCCGCACCGTCGACGGCGGCGCGCTCGTCATGGGCGTGCTCGACGGCAAGACCACGGTCGAGGCGGAGAAGGACGCCAAGGTGCCCGCGCTCTCGGAGACCCAGAAGGCGCTGCTCGGCGACGCCGACCCGACCAACGAGCTCAAGACCGAGTACACCGACATGGTCGCCCTGTACGTGCCGCCGAAGGACTCGGACGAGAAGATCCGTCCGCTCGGCTACTCGCACGTCGCCACGGCGGCCTCGAACTGACGGACCGCTCGTAGGATGGCGCCCATGACCAACGCCACGCCCGACCCGACCTTCGCCGTGCGCGGTGCCGTCGACCTGTCGGCGCTGAACCGCCCGCAGTCGCCGCCCCCGGGGGAGCCCGGCGGCGCGCCGTCCGCCGGCGGCTACGTGCTGGACGTCACGGACGCGAACTTCCAGCAGGTGGTGCAGGACTCGACGACCTACCCGGTCGTCATGCTCCTGTGGATCCCGACCGACAAGGCGAACGCCGAGCTCGGCGAACTGCTGGGCCGGCTGGCCGAGGAGTACGCGGGCAAGTTCCTGCTCGGCCGCCTCGACGCCCAGGCGTACCCGCAGGTCGCGGCGGCGTTCCAGGTGCAGGGCGTGCCCACCGTGGTCGCGGTGCTGCAGGGCCAGCCGCTGCCCCTCTTCCAGGGCGCGGCCCCCGAGGAGCAGGTGCGCGGCGTGCTCGACCAGGTGCTGGCCGCGGCGGAGCAGAACGGCGTCACCGGTCGTGCCCCCGCCCAGGGCGGCGAGGGGAAGCCCCCCGCCGAGGTCGAGGCGGAGCCGGTCGAGGAGCCGCTGCCGCCGCTGCACCAGGAGGCGTACGACGCGATCGAGCGCGACGACCTCGACACCGCGGTCGCCGCCTACGAGAAGGCGATCAAGCAGGACCCGAAGGACGCGCTGGCCGTGGCCGGGCTCGCGCAGGTGCGGCTGCTGCAGCGCACCCGCGACGTGGACCTGCAGGCCGCCCGCACCGCCGCGGCCGACGCCCCCGCCGACGTCGACGCGCAGCTCGGGGTCGCGGACATGGACATGTTCGGCGGCAAGGTGGAGGACGCCCTCGCCCGCCTGCTCGAGCTGCTGCCCGGCGCCGACGCGGACGCCAAGGAGAAGCTCCGCGTGCGCCTGGTGGAGTACTTCGAGATCGTCGGCCCGACCGACCCGCGCGTGGTCAAGGCGCGCCAGCGCCTGGCGATCAGCCTGTACTGACGCCCCGGGGCCGCCGTCGAGCGTGCTGGCTTGATCCTCGAACGGGCCGTTTGAGGATCAAGCCAGCACGCTCGATGCGTTCCCGGGTCAGCCGGCGGGGCGCAGGACGAGCGCACCCAGGGGCGGCACGCGCAGGGTGACGGAGTGCCGGCGGCCCTTCCAGGGGACCTCCTGCGCGTGCACCTGCCCGAGGTTGCCGACGCCGGAGCCGCCGTAGTCGGCGGCGTCGGTGTTGAGGGCCTCGTCCCAGGTGCCGCCGTCCGGCAGCGCGAGGCGATACCCCTCGTGCGGCACCCCGGCGAAGTTCACCACCACGACCACGGGGGCTCCGGCGGCGTCGCGGCGCACCCACGAGAGCGTGTCGTGGTCGGCGTCGTCGGCGTCGAGCCACTCGAACCCGGCGGCGTCGAAGTCCCGCTCCCACAGGGCGGGCGTGGTGCGGTAGAGGGCGTTGAGGTCGCGCACCAGGCGCTGCACCCCGGCGTGGCCGGGGGACTCCAGGTGCCACCAGTCGAGGCCGGAGCCCTCGTCCCACTCCGCGTCCTGTGCGAACTCCTGGCCCATGAAGAGCAGCTGCTTGCCCGGGTGCGTCCACTGGTAGGCGAGGAAGGCGCGCACCCCGGCGAGCTGCTTCCACCGGTCGCCCGGCATGCGGCGGAGCAGCGAGCCCTTGCCGTGCACCACCTCGTCGTGGCTGACCGGCAGCACGTACTGCTCCGAGAACGCGTAGACCAGCGAGAACGTCAGCTCGTGGTGGTGGTAGCGCCGGTACATCGGGTCGTGCGCCACGTAGCGCAGCCCGTCGTTCATCCAGCCCATGTTCCACTTCAGCCCGAAGCCGAGGCCGCCCGCGTCGGTGGGGCGCGTGACCCCCGGGAAGGCGGTGGACTCCTCGGCGATCATCATGACGCCGGGGGAGCGGCGGTACGCGGTGGCGTTCGCCTCCTGCAGGAACGCGATCGCCTCGAGGTTCTCCCGGCCGCCGCGGGAGTTCGGGACCCACTCGCCGGGCTGGCGCGAGTAGTCGAGGTAGAGCATCGAGGCGACGGCGTCGACGCGCAGGCCGTCGGCGTGGAACTCCTCGAACCAGTAGGTCGCGTTGGCGACGAGGAAGTTGCGCACCTCGCGCCGGCCGAAGTCGAAGACGTAGGTGCCCCAGTCGGGCTGCTCGCCGCGGCGCGGGTCGGGGTGCTCGTACAGGGGGGCGCCGTCGAACCGCGCGAGGGCGAACTCGTCGCGGGGGAAGTGGCCCGGCACCCAGTCGAGGATGACGCCGACGCCCGCCTGGTGCAGCCGGTCCACCAGGTACCGGAAGTCGTCCGGGTGCCCGAACCGCGCCGTCGGCGCGTAGTAGCCGGTCACCTGGTAGCCCCACGACCCGCCGAACGGGTGCTCCGCCACGGGCAGCAGCTCGACGTGCGTGAAGCCCTGCTCGACCACGTACGAGGTGAGCTCCTCGGCGAGCTCCCGGTAGCCCAGCCCCGGCCGCCACGAGCCCAGGTGCACCTCGTAGGCGCTCACCGGGCCGGAGTGCGGGTCGCTCGCCGCGCGCCGCTCCATCCATGCCCCGTCGCCCCACTCGTACACGGAGTCGACGACGACGGACGCCGTCGCGGGCGGCACCTCCGTGCCCTTCGCGAGGGGGTCGGCCTTGGCCCGCCAGACGCGGTCGGCGCCGAGCACCTCGTACTTGTACCGGGTGCCCGCGCCCACGCCGGGCACGAAGAGCTCCCAGACGCCGCTCACGCCGAGCGACCGCATGGGGTGCACCGTCGTCCACCGGTTGTGGTCGCCGACGAGCCGTACGCCGCGCGCGTTCGGCGCCCAGACGGCGAACGCGGTGCCCTCGACGTCGCCCAGCGCGCTCGGGTAGCGGTGCCGGTTGGCGCCGAGCACCCGCCACAGCTCCTCGTGCCGGCCCTCGGCGATCAGGTGCAGGTCCACCTCGCCGAGCGTGGGCAGGAAGCGGTACGGGTCGTCGACGGTCTGCACGTCGTCGTCGTACCGGGTGCGCACCCGGTAGTCCGGGGCGTGCCGCCCGCCGTCCTCGTCGGCGCCCGCCGGGACGACGGCCTGCCACACGCCCGCGGCGACGTGCCGCGCGGGGTGCTCGTCCTCCCCGAGCACCACCGTGACCTCGTCCGCCAGCGGCCGGAGCACGCGCACGACGGCCCACGCGCCGGGGCCGGCAGGGCCGGAGGGCGGGGCGTCGAGCAGGTGCGGGCCGAGGACGGCGTGCGGGTCGTGCAGGGTGCCCTGCGCGACCGCGGTCAGCACCTCGGGGTCGACGGGCGGTGGCGACGGCGTCATGCGCCCACGATTCCACGGACGAATGTCGGGCGCGTTGCGACGCGCGGCCCCGCCCGGGCGCGGGGGGAGGCCCGGCGAGGCATACCATCCTGCTCGGGAAGGGAGCGCGGATGCCTCGGATCACCATCGCGGACATCGCCCGGCGGGCCGGAGTGTCCACGGGTGCGGTGTCCTACGCCCTCAACGACCGGCCGGGCGTCTCCGACGAGACCAGGGCGCGGATCCTCGGGGTCGCGGCGGAGCTCGGCTGGGTGCCGAGCCAGGCGGCCCGGGCCCTGTCCGGCGCGCGGGTGGAGACGATCGGCCTCGTGCTCGCCCGCGCCCCGGAGACCCTGGGGTTCGAGTCGTTCTACATGCAGTTCATCGCCGGCATCGAGCAGGTCCTCACGGAGCGGTCGTACGGGCTGCTGCTGCAGGTCGTGCCCGACATCGACGCCGAGACCCAGGCGCACCGGCGCTGGCACGCCGCGCGCCGCGTCGACGGCGTGATCGTGGTCGACCCCCGCAAGGACGACCCCCGGCTCGCGGCGCTGTCGGAGCGCGACGCCCTGCCCGCCGTCGTCGTGGGCGATCCCGAGTTCGCGGGGAACCTGCCCGCGGTGTACACCGACGACGCCACGGCCCTGCGCGAGTGCGTGCGCTACCTCGCCGGGCTGGGGCACCGCAGGATCGGCCGCGTGTCCGGCACCGAGGGGTTCGGCCACACCACGATCCGCGACCTCGCCTTCGAGAGCGAGGCGGCGAGCGTGGGGGTGGTCGCGCAGGTCGCGCGTGCCGACTTCTCGCCCGACGCCGGTGCCGCCGCCACCCGGTCGCTGCTGGAGGCCGACGACCCCGTGACCGCGGTGGTCTACGACAACGACGTGATGGCCTTCGCGGGCCTGGGCGCGGCGCACGAGCTCGGGGTGCGTGTCCCCGAGGACGTCTCGCTGGTGGCCTGGGACGACTCGCCCCTGTGCCAGGCGGCGTACCCCCAGCTCACCGCCCTCAGCCACGACGTGACGAGCTACGGGGCGCACGTGGCCCGGCGGCTGTTCGAGCGGATGGCCGGGGCCGAGGCGCGGCCGTACCGCGACTCGACCCCCACCCTGACGGTGCGCGGGAGCACCGGCCCCCCGCCTACGCCACGGTGAGGTGCAGCACGAACGCCTGGACCGGCCACAGCGTCGGCAGCTGCAGCCCGACCTCGGCGAGCACCCGGCCGGGGAGGGCGACCGGCCCGTCGCCGAGCCAGCCGGGCGTGATCCAGCCCCAGCGTGACTCCCCGATCTCGTCCCGCAGCCGCACCGTGTAGCGGCGCTCCGGGTCGAGGCCGTCGATCCGGAGCCGCTCCGAGAGCGCGTCCTCGGGGGACGCGACGGTCGCCACGGTGACGACGGCCTCGGACCGGTCCGGCGCGACCACGGTGCGCACCCGGAGTGCGGGGTCGGTCGTGTCGGGGTGTCGCACCGTGCCCGAGTGGAGGAGCCCGCGCAGCTCCTTGTAGAGCGCCGCGAACGCGGTGATCCGGGCGGTCTCCTCCGGCGTGCAGCCGAGGATGTCCCACTCGAAGCCCGCCGAGCCCTGCAGCGACGTGGCGATGCGGTACGACAGGTCGGTGGCGCGCCCGGACGAGTGCGCCGGCGACGGCCCGACGTGCGCGCCGACCAGCTCCGGGGGGAGCACCAGCTCGGTCCAGCGCTGGATGTCCTGCCGCTCCACGGGGTCGTTGGAGTCGGAGGCCCAGACCCGGTCGGTGCGGGCGAGGATGCCGAGGTCGGTGCGCGCCCCGCCGGAGGAGCACGACTCGATCTCCAGCGCGGGATGGTCCTCCCGCAGCCTGTCCAGGAGCCGGTACGTGGCCAGCGTCTGGGCGTGCGTGCCGGGCGCACCGCCGTGGACGGGTTCGACCAGGTCGCGGTTGTGGTCCCACTTGATGAAGTCGATGCCGAGGTCCGCGACGAGGGCGGAGACCTGCCCCCGGACGTGCTCCCACGCGTCGGGGTCGGCCAGGTCGAGCAGGTACTGGGTGCGGAACGACAGGCCGTCGGGGGACGGCACGGAGGCCGGGTGGGCCAGGATCCACTCGGGGTGGGTGCGTGCGAGGTCCGAGTCGAGGTTGACCATCTCCGGCTCGAACCACAGACCGAGCTGCATCCCCAGCCCGTGCACCAGCTCGGCGAGGGGCTCCAGGCCGTCGGGCCAGACGTCGCGGTCGACCACCCAGTCGCCGAGGCCCTTGGTGTCGTCCCGGCGTGCGGGGAACCAGCCGTCGTCGAGGACGAAGCGCTCGACCCCGATCTCCGCCGCCCGCCGCGCGAGCGCGAACAGGCGCTCCGGGTCGTGGTCGAAGTACACGGCCTCCCAGGTGTTGAGCACCAGCGGACGAGGAGCCCGCGGGTGCTGCGGGCGCGCGCGGAGCCAGGTGTGGAAGCGTGCCGCGACGCCGTCGAGGCCGCCGTCCGACCAGGCGAAGTAGGCGGTCGGCGCACGGTAGGACGCGCCGGGCGCCAGGACGATCTCGCCGGGCCGGAGGAGCTCTCCCGCCCCGAGCAGCGAGACGTGCTCGGTGACCCGGTCGACGCGGTGACGCACGTCGGCGCTCCAGCCCAGGTGCGCGGCCCACACCCGGCCCTCGCCGGCCCGGGGTGCGCCCTCCGAGGCGAGCGTCACCCACGGGGCGTCGTGGCCGCCGCGGCCCCGGCGTGACTCGCGCACCGTGGTCCCGCGCGGCATCGGGGTGGTGAGCGGTGACTTCTCGCGCGTCCACCGGCCGCCGAAGGTGGTGAGGTGGTCGGCCGTCTTCGGCACCGGAAGGGTCGCCTCGAGCCAGGCGACCTCGAGCGGCTCGACGCCGTCGTTGACGAGCTCGTGGTCGAGGACGACGAGCCCGCCGGGGCCGATCTCCGCGCGGGTGCGCAGGGTGAGCCCGCCGGTCGTGTCGGTGGCGGTGACGACGGCGGTCGCCTCGTCCGGACGGTCCACGGAGGACTCCCAGCGCGGGTACACCGGCACGCCGCCGCGCGTGGCGAGGAGGCCGGGGCGGCCCGACCAGCCGTCGGACTCCTGCGGCACGAGCGGGAGGCGCCACGCGGCGTCGAGGGTGCCGGGCGGTGTCTGGCGGCTGGTCGCCCGGAGGAGGGCGTCGGCGTCGGCCGCGTCGAGCGGCCCCGGGTCCGCGCCCCAGTGCACGACGGCCGGGAGGCCGTGCGCGGGCAGGTGGAGGACGAGGGCGGTCCCGTCGCGGTGCAGGACGACGTTGTCGGTGGTCACAGGGCTCCGATCGTTGCGGGCGGTTCGAGGGTGCGGTCGGCGGAGGGTGGCGCGCCCGTGCTGCGCAGCGGCAGGGTGGCGTCGGGCGCGCCCCGCAGCACGGTGAGGGCGCCGCCGACGGCCGCGACGGTCGCGACCTGACCGGACAGCGCGACCCGGGGCGGGCTGAGGGTACGGCTGAGCGCGTGCTCGGACAGCGCGGCGCCCACGACCCGGCGATACAGGGGCCCCGCCGTCGCGAACGCCGGCCCGGCCAGCAGCACGGTGTCCACGTCGAAGAGGTTGACGAGCACGGTGGCCGCCTGGCCGACCCGGCGGGCCGAGCGGGTGAGCAGGTCGGCGGCGTCCGCGTCGCCGTCGCGCGCGGCGCGGGCCACGCGCTCGAAGTCGGCGAGCGTGTCCTCGGCGGGTCCCCGCACGCCCCAGCGTGCGGCGACCTCCCGGCGGGCCACGGCCTGGGCGACGACGGCCCCGGGGCCGGCCTCCGCCTGCGTGCACCCGCGGCTGCCGCAGACGCAGGCGGCGCGCGCGTCCGGGAGCGGCACGTGGCCGATCTCGACCGCGTTCGAGGCGCGCCCGCGGTAGGCGACGCCGTCCACGACGACGGCGCCGCCGATCCCCGACGCCATGTAGACGAGCCCGAAGGTCTCGGTGTCGAGGTCCCGCGTCCACAGCTCGCCCACGGCCGCCGCGGTGGCGTCGTTCTCGAGCAGCACGGGCAGCCCCAGCCCGGCGGCCAGCCGCGCCGTCAGCGGGTACCTCTCCCAGGCGGGCGTGGGCTGCGCCGTGAGGAGCATCCCGCGCTCGCGGTCCTGCGGGCCGTGGGTCACGAGGCCGACGCCGAGCACGCGGTCGCGGGGGACGCCGGCGCCGGTGAGCAGCTCGCCCACGTGGTCGACGAGCGTCCCGACGGTCCGGTCGGGCGACCGCCGTCCGGAGCCGCGGAGCCCGGCGCTCGCGACGGTCGTGCCGGCGAAGTCGACCACCACGGTCGTCGTGGTGGTCAGGTCGACCTGGATGCCGACGGCGTACCCGGCGTCCGCGGTGACGCTCAGCAGGCGGCGTGGCTGGCCCCGCCCCCGCTGCTGGAGCCCGGTCTCGTGCACCAGCCCGAGGTCCAGCAGCCCGCGGACGACGTGCGTGACGGTCGGTGAGGTGAGCCCGGAGAGCCGGGCCAGCTCGACGCGGCTGATCGCCCGGCGGGTCCGCACGAGGTCGAGCAGACGTCGCGACGAGACGACCTGCGCGACGCCGTCCAGCAGCATGTATCGCCTCCAGTACGAGTGACCTACGGCACTTGACCGCTTAAGTTAACCATGGCAAGAATACCCACGAGCGCCGACGACGGCGCCGCTGGAGCCGGCACTGGTGCCGGCACGAGAAAGGACCGCAGATGTTCCTCAGGACAGGAATCCGTCGGCGCGGCGCGGTGCTCGCCGGTGTCGCGGCCCTCGGTCTCGCCCTCGCGGCGTGCTCCGGGGGCGGCTCGGAGGGCGGCTCGGGCGGCTCGGGCGGTGGCGCGGAGAGCACGCTCGTCGCCTACACGGGCCAGGCCGGCGACTACCAGATCAACTTCAACCCGTTCTCGCCCTCGAAGATCGGCGGGCTCGGGACCATCTACGAGCCCCTCTTCTTCTACAACAAGGCGCAGGTCGCCGACCCGGTGCCCCTGCTCGGCACCGAGCAGTCGTGGAACGAGGACGGCACCGTCCTGTCGGTGACGCTTCGCGAGGGCGTCACCTGGAGCGACGGCGAGCCGTTCACCGCCGAGGACGTCGCCTTCACGTTCACGATGCTCAAGGACACCCAGGCGATCAACAACATCGGCTTCGAGGGGACCGCCGAGGCGGTGGACGACACCCACGTGACCTTCACCTTCAAGGACCCCGCCTTCGTCAAGGGCCCCGACGTGCTCAGCACCCCGATCGTCCCCGAGCACCTCTGGAAGGACATCAACCCGACGGAGGACGTCATCGAGAAGCCCGTCGGGACGGGTGCCTACCTGCTCGACAACTTCAAGCCGCAGGCGTTCACCCTCAAGGCCAACCCCGACTACTGGGGCGGCGAGCCCGCCGTGACCAACGTCCGCTTCCTCTCGCTGTCCGGCAACCAGGCCGGCGCCGACGCGATCGCGGCCGGCACGGTCGACTGGCAGACCGGCCCGATCCCCGACATCCAGAACACGCACAAGAACTTCCCGAGCTACGACGCCTACACCCAGTGGCAGAACCAGATGGTGCTGGCCACGTGCTCGAGCGCGGAGATGGGTTGCCAGGGCCCGCAGACCGACCCCGCCGTCCGCCACGCGCTGTACGAGGCGATCGACCGCACCCAGCTCGACAAGCTCGCGTTCATGGAGACGGCGAACGAGGTGTCGCCCGCCTTCACCCTCACGCCCAGCCAGGACGACTTCGTCTCCGCCGCCGTCGACGAGAAGGTCGCGCCGATGACCGCCGACCCCGACGGGGCCGCGAAGACCCTCGAGGACGCCGGCTGGGCCAAGGGCAGCGACGGGATCTACGCCAAGGACGGCGAGCGGCTCTCGCTCACGGTCGAGGTCGTCACCGGCTGGACCGACTACATCACGGCGATCGACACGATGACGTCGCAGGCGAAGGCCGCCGGCATCGAGCTCAAGGCCGCCCAGTCGTCGTGGAACGAGTGGACGGAGAAGAAGGGCTCGGGCAACTTCCAGCTCGTCATCGACTCGCTCTGGCAGGGCCCGGCGCCCGACCCGTACTACCTCTACAACTACTTCTTCAGCTCGAGCTCGGGCGCGAAGGTCGGCAAGTCGGCCGGCAACAACTTCTCCCGGTACGCGAACCCCGACGTGGACGCGGCGCTCGACAAGCTCTCCACCCTGCCGCTCGACGACGCCGCCGCGCGCCAGCCGTACTTCGACACCGTCCAGAAGGCGATCGTCGACGACATGCCGTACGTCCCCGTCCTCACGGGCGGCACGACGAGCATCTGGAACACGGCGAAGTTCACCGGCTGGCCGTCGGACGACGACCTGTACGCGTTCCCCGCGGTCTGGTCGGCCCTCGACGCCGCCGAGATCTTCAAGCACCTCGAGCCGAAGGGCTGACGTGGACCGGGCCGTCGACCCCGAGGAGAGGGCGCACTCGTGAACTACTTCCTGCGCAAGATGGGCTTCTACGTCGTGGCCCTGTGGGCTGCGCTGACCCTGAACTTCGCGATCCCGCGGCTGCTGCCGGGTGACCCGGTGGACATCCTGCTGGCGAAGCTGCAGCAGCGGGGCGGGACGGTGACGCCGGAGACCAGGGAGGCGTACGCGCTCCTCCTCGGGGGCGACAGCTCGGAACCGCTGTGGACCCAGTACGTCGACTACATCAAGAACCTGTTCCACGGCGACCTCGGCGTGTCGGTCAGCTACTACCCGGCACAGGTCACCGACGTCATCGCGCAGTCGCTGCCGTGGACCGTGGTGCTCGTCGGCATCGCGACCGTCATGGCCGCCGTCCTGGGCGTCGGGCTGGGCGCGTTCGTCGGGTGGAAGCCGGGCACCTGGCTCGACTCGCTCATCCCGGCGACGACGCTGCTGGCCGCCGTGCCCTACTTCTGGCTGGCGCTGATCCTGGCGTACTTCCTCGCCCGGGTGCTCGGCTGGTTCCCGTTGCAGGGCGGCTACGACGTCGTCCTCGACCCCGGCTGGAACGCGGAGTTCATCGCCTCCGCGATCCACTACGGCGCCCTGCCGGCGCTGACGATCGTGCTGGCCTCGGTCGGCGGCTGGCTGCTCGGGATGCGCAACATGATGGTCTCCACGCTGTCCGAGGACTACGTCCTCACCGCCGAGGCCAAGGGGCTGTCCCCGCGCAAGGTGCTGCGCTCGTACGCCTCGCGCAACGCCGTGCTGCCGTCGGTCGCGGGCTTCGCGATCTCGCTCGGCTTCGTCGTCTCGGGCTCCGTGATCACCGAGCAGGTGTTCTCCTACCCCGGCATCGGCGGACGGCTGCTGGGTGCGGTGACCAACAACGACTACGCGCTCATGCAGGGGCTGTTCCTCGTCATCACGCTCGCCGTGCTCGGCGCGAACCTGGTGGTCGACCTGCTGTACGGCCTGATCGACCCCCGCACCCGAGCCCGGTCCTGAAGGAGGCGACGACATGACGAACCTCAGCCCTGCGAACGAACCGTCCCTCGTGGACGAGGTGGAGGCCGCGGAGGTGGCACGCGACCGGGCGGGCGCCGCGCCGCGCTCCGGCTGGCGCATGCTCCTGCCGACGATGACGCCCTGGCTGGCCGTCGGCCTGGTGCTGGTCGGTGCCATCGCGCTCTTCGGCATCCTCGGCCCGTACCTGGTGGGCGACCCGACCCAGATCCGCGACATCGGCCTCACCCCGCCGTCGGCGGACTTCCTGCTCGGCACCACGCAGACCGGTCAGGACGTGCTCGCCCAGCTCGCGTACGCGACCCGCGGCTCCCTGCAGATCGGCCTGCTGGTCGGCGTCCTGGCCACCGTCCTGTCCGCGTTCTTCGGCATCTACGGCGCCTATCGCGGCGGGTTCGCCGACGAGGCGTTCTCCCTGCTGTCGAACGTCTTCCTGGTAATCCCGGGCCTGCCGCTCGTGATCGTCATCTCCGGCTTCGTGCCCCGCGAGAGCCGCGGCCTGTGGACCATCGCCGTCGTGCTGGCGGTCACGAGCTGGGCCGCGTCGGCACGGGTGCTGCGCGCCCAGACCCTCTCGGTGCGCAACCGCGACTACGTGGCGGCCTCCAAGGTCTCGGGCGAGCGGCCGTGGCGCGTCATCGTGGTGGAGATCCTGCCGAACCTCCTGCCGGTCATCGCCTCCCAGTTCGTGTTCGCGGTCATCGCCGCCATCCTCGGTGAGGCGGGGCTGTCGTTCATCGGTCTCGGGGCGTCCAACTCCGCGACGCTCGGCACGATGCTCTTCTACGCGCAGAACGGCTTCGCGCTCTCGCTCGGCGCGTGGTGGTGGTTCGTGCCGCCGGGACTGATGATCGCGCTGTTCGGCACGGGGCTGTCCCTCATCAACTTCTCGATCGACGAGATCATCAACCCGAAGCTCAAGAACCTGCGCCAGCACCGCAAGCGTGCCCGCAAGGCCGCCCGGCTGGAGCGCGAGCTCGCTCGCGCGTCCCGACGGTCGCGCCCGGAGGGGCCGGACGAGGTCCACGCACACGACGGCGTGAAGGAGGTGTCCGCACGATGACCACGACCCTGCTGCGCGACGAGGAGGCGGCCGCTCCCGGCGGTCGGTCGGAACCGGTCCTCACCGTCTCCGACCTCACGGTGGTCTACGAGGTGGAGCAGCCGGTCACGGCCGTGAAGAGCGCGAGCCTCACGCTGCACCGCGGCGAGGTCCTCGGCCTGGCCGGCGAGTCCGGGTGCGGCAAGACGACGCTCGCGTACGCGGTCAACCGGCTGCACCGGCCGCCCGCGCGGATCGCCGGCGGGAGCATCACGTTCCACGACCGCGACGGCTCCGACGTCGACGTGCTCGCCCTCGGGGACTCCGCGCTGCGCGCGTTCCGCTGGGACAAGCTGTCGATGGTCTTCCAGGGGGCGATGAACGCCCTGAACCCGGTGACCACCGTGCGGGCACAGCTGCGCGACACCCTGCTCGCGCACCGGCCGGGCACGTCCCGCCGCGAGGTGCGGCGCCGGTCCGAGGAGGTGCTGACCCGCGTCGGGGTGGACCCCCGCCGCCTCGGCTCGTACGCCCACGAGCTGTCGGGGGGCATGCGCCAGCGCGTCATGATCGCGATGGCGATGCTCCTCGAGCCGCAGATCATGATCATGGACGAGCCCACGACCGCGCTGGACGTCGTCGTGCAGCGCGACATCCTGCGCGAGATCGTGCGCCTGCGCGACGAGCTCGACTTCGCCGTCGTGTTCATCACCCACGACCTGCCCCTGCTCCTGGAGATCAGCGACCGGATCGCCGTGATGCTGGAGGGCGAGATCGTCGAGCTCGACACCGCCCAGCGCCTCTACCGCGAGGCACGCCACCCCTACACCCGCACGCTGCTGAGCTCGTTCCCGAGCCTGTCCGGCGAGCGGGGCGGCTTCATCCGCAGCGGCGTCGACGACTTCGCCGAGCCCGCCGGCCCCGGCACCCCCGAGGAGGACCGAGCATGACCCGCGTCCACGTGTCCGACCTGGTCAAGGACTACTCGATCCGTTCCGGGCTGCGCCGGTCGCGGCTGCGCGCCGTCGACCACGTGAGCCTCGACCTGGTCCCCGGCCGCACCGTCGCGCTGGTGGGCGAGTCGGGCTCCGGCAAGTCGACGATCGCGAAGATCCTCACCCGCATGGAGAAGCCGACCTCGGGCACGGTCGACGTCCGCCTCGACGACGACACCCCGGTGCAGGGATCGCTGTACCGACGCCAGGTGCAGATGGTCTTCCAGGACCCGTTCGCGTCGCTCAACCCGTTCCACTCGATCGAGCACCACATCGCCCGCCCGCTGCGGATCCACCAGCGCACCCGCACGGCGCAGGAGACGCACGAACGGGTCGTCGAGATGCTCGAGCGGGTCAACCTCACGCCCGCCGAGGACCTCGCCGCGCGCCGGCCCCACGAGCTGTCCGGGGGCCAGCGCCAGCGCGTCGCCATCGCCCGCGCGCTCGCCCCGGGCGCCCAGGTGCTCATCGCCGACGAACCCGTGTCGATGCTCGACGTGTCGATCCGGCTCGGCGTCCTCAACCTGCTCGGCCGGCTGCAGCGCGAGGACCGCCTGGCGGTCCTCTACATCACGCACGACCTGGCGACGGCCCGGCACTTCTCCGACGAGATCGTCGTGCTGTACCGGGGCCGCGTCGTCGAGCGCGGCCCGGCCGACGCCGTCATCCTCGACCCGCACCACGACTACACCAAGCTGCTGGCGACGGCGGCGCCCGACCCGGAGCGGGTCGACCGGGTGACCCTCACCCGGGAGGGGACCGACCGCGGCGCGATCGACAACAGCGTGTGCTACGACCACTTCGCGGGCGAGTGGCAGGAGGCCGGCGTGCCCGCGGCGCGGGGCGCGGCGGGCGCCCGGAGCGCGTCGTGACGGGCGCGCCCGTCACGACGGCGTGCCCCGACGGACGGCCCGTCCGACGGCGGCGACCTCGACCCCGAGCGGCGGCCGCCGGTGGCGTGCGTGCGCTGCGCGAGGCGCGCCGTCCCCCGTCAGACTGAGCTCCTCGCGGCCCGACCGGTCCGCCCGCTGCGACCCCTGCGAACTCCCTGCGAACTGTGAAGGACTCCTCCATGACGTACCTCCCCACGACCTTCCGCGCCCTGCACCAGGGGTGGAGCCTGACCGCCGCCGAGCTCGCGAGCGACGCGCCCGACGCCGTCGCACCGGCGCTCGCGACGGGGATCCCGGCGGTCGTGCCCGGCGAGGCGCACCTCGACCTGCACCGCGAGGGGCTGATCGACGAGCCGTTCGACGGCGACAACGAGGCGGCGCAGCAGTGGATCGGCGACACGTCCTGGCGGTACGCGACGACGTTCGACTGGCAGCCGGGGGGCGCCGCGCGGCACGACCTCGTCGCCCTCGGCCTCGACACGGTGGCGACCGTGAAGCTCAACGGCGTCGAGCTGGGCGACACGCAGAACATGCACCGCTCGTACCGCTGGGACGCCCGGGCGGCCCTGCGGGAGGGCAGCAACTCCCTCGTCGTCACCTTCGCCGCCCCGGTGCCCGAGGCCCTGGCCCGTGCGGAGCGTGACGGCACCCTGCCCTCGACCAACCACCACGAGTACAACCAGCTGCGCAAGATGGCGTGCTCCTTCGGGTGGGACTGGGGCATCGACGTCGCGGGCGCCGGGGTCTGGAAGCCGATCGGCCTCGACTCCTGGTCGGGGGTGCGCATCGCCTCGGTGCGGCCGCTGGTCGACGTGGTCGCGGGGGAGCCGGGCCGCCACGACGGCGTCCTCGCCGCGCACGTCGAGATCGAGCGCGAGGGCGCCGACGGCGACGTGCCCGTGCGCGTCCGCGTCGCCGGGCCGGACGGGGCGGAGCACGAGGCGTCCGGCACCGTGCCGGCCGGGCAGGTCCGCGCCGTCGTGACGGTCCGGGTGCCGGACGTGCGTCGCTGGTGGCCCGTCGGGCACGGGGACCAGCCCCTGTACGACGTCGACCTGGTCGCCGCGGGCACCGGCGGCGACGCGCGCTGGTCGGGGCGGGTCGGGTTCCGCACGGTCGGGCTCGACACCGCGGCCGACGAGTCGGGCGCCCCGTTCACGCTGTCCGTCAACGGGGAGACCGTCCTGGTGCGCGGGGCGAACTGGATCCCCGACCACGCGTTCCTCACGCTGGTGGACCGGGACCGGTACGCCCGCCGCGTGGACGACGCGCTGGAGGCGAACGTCAACCTGCTGCGGGTGTGGGGCGGCGGCATCTACGAGTCGGACGACCTGTACGACCTCGCCGACGAGCGCGGCCTGCTCGTGTGGCAGGACTTCCCCTTCGCCTGCGCCGCGTACAGCGAGGACGCGCCCATGCGCGCCGAGGTGGAGGCCGAGGCCCGGGAGAACGTCGCCCGCCTCAGCCCGCACCCCTCGCTGGTGATCTGGAACGGCAACAACGAGAACACCTGGGGCTCGGTCGACTGGGGCTGGGCGGGCCGGCTGGGCGGCCGCCCCTGGGGGGACCTGTACTACCGCGAGCTGCTCCCGGGCGTGCTCGCGGAGCTGGACCCGACCCGCCCCTACTCCCCGGCGAGCCCCTACTCGTTCGGCGACTACCGGCACCCCAACGACGAGCGCTTCGGCACCATGCACATCTGGGACGTATGGAACCGGGAGGACTACAGCGTCTACGCGCGCTACCGGCCGCGGTTCCTCTCGGAGTTCGGCTTCCAGGGGCCGCCGGCGTGGTCGACGCTCACGCGCGTGGTGCACGACGAGCCGCTCGACCCGTTCGGGCACCAGATGCTCGTGCACCAGAAGGCGCACCTGGGCAACGCCAAGCTCGAGCGCGGCTGGCAGGGGCACCTGCCCGACCCGGCGACGATCGAGGACTGGCACTGGACGACGCAGCTCAACCAGGCGCACGCCGTGCGCTTCGGGATCGAGCACGTGCGGTCGCTCACCCCGCACAACACCGGCGCCATCATGTGGCAGCTCAACGACAACTGGCCCGTGGTGTCATGGGCCGCGGTGGACCACGACGAGCACCGCAAGCCGCTGTGGCACGCCCTGCGCGCCGCGTACGCGCCGCGGCTGGCGACGTTCCAGCCGCGCGTGTCCGAGGCGGCGCGGGCCGCCGCGTGGGAGGGCCTGGAGCCCGAGACCGACGCCCTCGCCCTCGTGGTCGTCAACGACACCGGGGACCGCCTCGCCGGGACCTGGACCGTCACCCGTGAGGGGCTGGACGGGTCGGTCCTGGCCAAGGCGACCCTCGAGGTCGACGCGCCGGCGCGCGGTGCGGCCACCGTGACGGTCCCCGCCGACGTCGCCACGTTCACCGACCCCGCCGTCGAGGTGCTGGTGGCCGCGGCGGACGCCCCCGACACCGGCGTCGCCCCGGCCCTGCGGCACGGCGCGGAGGTGGTGGGCCAGCGCCTCGACCCGCGGCCGCTGCAGATCGGGACGACGGCCGTCGACGGCGGCTGCGAGCTGCGGGTCACCGCCACGTCGCTCGCGCGCGACGTGTTCTGCCACGCCGACGTGGTGGACCCCGCGGCGCGCGTGGACGCCGGCATGGTCACGCTCCGCGCCGGGCAGAGCACCACGTTCCGGGTCACCTCGCCCGCCGGAGGCGAGCCCGCCGCGTTCGCCGCGGCGGTGCGCTGCGCGAACGACCTGCTCTGACAGACCGGACGGTCGGGCGTGCCCGCCCCGCTCAGCGGGCGTGGCGGGCACGCCCGAGCACCCGGTCCACGGCGGACAGCGGGATGTGCACCCACCGCGGCCGCTGCCGCGTCTCGTAGACCACCTCGTAGAGCGCCTTGTCGAGCACGAGAGCGGCGAGCACGGCGTCGGTCGTGGGCGGGTCGAGCTCCGGGGGACGGCGCGAGGCCAGTCCGCTCACCGCCGCCGACGCGTCGGCGGACGCCCGGTAGCGGGCGAGGAACGCGTGCACGGCCTCCGCCTCCCAGTACGGGTCGGGGGCCCCGCCCACCGCCGCGGCGTACGCGAACGAGCGGACCATGCCCGCGACGTCGCGCAGCGGGAGGTCGGGCGCGGTGCGCTCCGCGGCGGGCCGCTGCGGCTCGCCCTCGAAGTCGAGCAGCTTCCAC
Organism: Isoptericola sp. NPDC057559; assembly: GCF_042801555.1. Classification (NCBI taxonomy): domain Bacteria; kingdom Bacillati; phylum Actinomycetota; class Actinomycetes; order Micrococcales; family Promicromonosporaceae; genus Isoptericola; species Isoptericola sp. NPDC057559. The sequence goes on along the minus strand of NZ_JBHVFQ010000010.1, from coordinate 18,694 downwards.
CCGGTGGCGCCGTGCAGGGCCTGGCCCAGGTGCAGGTCGCCGTGCACGGTCTGCAGGCGCAGCCGGGGCAGGCGGCCCTGCAGGTCGTCGAGGAGGGCGTCGATCTCCGGCTCCCGCGCGGCCAGCGAGGGGGCCTCGGCCACGGCGAGCGCCGCCCGCCGGCGCAGTCCGCCGACGAACGTCCCCGGGTCGAGCAGGGGGCCCGGCGGCATCGCCTGGCGCAGCACCACGTGCAGCTCGGCCACGGTGCGCCCGAGATCGGCCGCGAGGTGGGCGAACGACTCGCCGTGCCCGGCGTGCTCGCAGGCCAGCTCGAACCCGTCCTGGGCCTGCGGCACCAGCTCGCTGAGGACGGCGAGGGCGGTGGTCACGCCCGGCCCCGTGGTCACCTGCAGGGCCCCGAGGAAGCGCGGCACGCCGTCCCACCCGGCGCGCGTCAGGGCGCGCGGCACCACGACGTCGGGGTGCGGGCCCGGGGTCACCGTCCGCAGGATCTTGAGCATCCCGCCCGACGAACCGGGCGACGGCACGCCCGGCAGCACCACGCTGGTGTTCGACTGCTCGCCGGCCACGACGTGCCCACCGGCCACCAGGTCGGCGTCGGGCACCCCGTCGCCGGCGCCCGTCGCGCGCAGCAGCGCGAGCCACGCGGCGGGGTGGGCCCCGCCGTCGTGCACCGCGACCGACCCGGCCGCGGTGTGCACCTCCGCGATGAACCCCGGCCCTCGGTCGGCCGGGTCGGTGAGCACCAGCGGCACCTGCGCCACCGAGGAGCCGCCGGGCACCCCGGCGCCGCGCAGCTCCGTGAGCACGACGACGACGTCGCCCCCCGGGCCGCTCGCGCCGGCCCCGCCGGGCTCGTCGTCGAACGTCACCGCGAGCCACGGCTCCACGCGCACATCGGCACCGCTCGCGCCGCCCGCGGGGAACCATCGCCGGCCCGGCAGCCAGGCCGCGAGCAGGTCCCCGACGCTCGGGTCGGGGACGTCCGCGGCCGGCCGCACGGCGGTCATGCCCGCTCGCCCCCCGGGGCCGACCCGGCCGGCGGCGTGAGGAGCAGCCAGTAGAAGTCGCGGGAGCCCCACGTCATCGTGACCTCGCCGTCCGGCCCGACGTCGGGGAACCGGGCGCCGCCGAACAGGTCGGTCAGCGACCAGCCCGCGTGACCGGGCAGCCGCACCCCCGACGACCGCGCCGTCGCGGACAGGTTCGCCGCCACGAGCAGCGTCTCGCCCGGCGCCGCGCGCGTGAACGCGATCACCGCCTCGTCGTCCGCGTCGACGGCCGTGAGGTCGCCGGTGCCGAACGCCGGGTGCAGGCGCCGCACCGCGAGCATCCCGTGCACCCAGTGCAGCAGCGACGACGGCTGCGCGAGCTGGGCCTCGACGTTCGTGTGCTGGTAGTGGTGCACCAGGGACTGCACGAGCGGCAGGTACAGCTTGCCCGGGTCGGCGGTGGAGAAGCCGGCGTTGCGGTCCGGCGTCCACTGCATGGGGGTGCGCACGGCGTCCCGGTCCGGCAGCCAGATGTTGTCGCCCATGCCGATCTCGTCGCCGTAGTACAGGCAGGGGCTGCCCGGCAGGCTGAGCAGCAGCGCGTGCGCCAGCTCCACCTCCTTGCGCGAGTTGTCGAGCAGCGGGGACAGGCGGCGGCGGATGCCGATGTTCGCGCGCATGCGCGGGTCGGGCGCGAACCAGCCGTACATGGCCGCGCGCTCCTCGGTGGAGACCATCTCCAGCGTCAGCTCGTCGTGGTTGCGCAGGAACGTGGACCACTGGCCCCCCGGCGCGGGGATGTCCGGGGTGTCCGCCAGGATGTCCAGCAGAGGCCGGGCGCGCTGGTCGCGCATCGCGTAGTACACCCGCGGCATCACGGGGAAGTGGAAGCACATGTGGCACTCGGGCTCGTCCGCCGTGCCGAAGTAGTCCACCACCTCCTGCGGCCACTGGTTGGCCTCGGCCAGCATGATCCGGCCCGGGTACTCCTCGTCGATCATGCGGCGCACCCGGCGCAGGAACGCGTGCGTCTCGGGCAGGTTCTCGCAGTTGGTGCCCTCGGCCTCGAACAGGTACGGGACGGCGTCCAGCCGGAACCCGTCCACGCCGATCGACAGCCAGAACCGGGCCACGTCGAGCATCGCGTCCACCACGCGCGGGTTCTCGAAGTTGAGGTCCGGCTGGTGGCTGAAGAAGCGGTGCCAGAAGAACTGCCGGCGCTCCGGGTCGAACGTCCAGTTGGACGTCTCGGTGTCCACGAAGATGATGCGCGCGTCCGGATAGCGGGTGTCGTCGTCGGACCACACGTAGAAGTCGCCGTACGGGCCCTCCGGGTCCGCGCGCGAGGACTGGAACCACGGGTGCTGGTCGCTGGTGTGGTTCATCACCAGGTCCACCACCACGCGGATGCCGCGGGCGTGGGCCGCCTCGATCAGCTCCGTGAAGTCCCCGACCGTGCCGTACTGGCTCGCGATCGACGTGTAGTCCGCGACGTCGTACCCGCCGTCGCGCAGGGGCGACGGGTAGAACGGGGGCAGCCAGAGGCAGTCCACGCCCAGCCACTGCAGGTAGTCGAGCCGCTCCGTCACGCCCCGCAGGTCGCCCGTGCCCGCGCCGGCCGTGTCCGAGAACGCCCGCACGATCACCTCGTAGAACACGGCCGTGCGGTACCACTCCGGGTCGTCGGACAGTCCCGGCTTGTCCAGCGGCGGCGGGGACGGCTGCGCGCGCGTGGGCAGCGCCTGCACCGGCACCTGGCGGGTGATCGGGCGGGGCACCGGTGCGCCGCGGGCCGTGGCCGGCAGGTCGCGAGTCATCGCCGGCCCGTCATGCCAGCCCCACCGTGAGCACGTGCGCCACCTGCTCGCGCGGGTCAAGACGCACGTACGGGTGCGCGCCCCACGGGTACGTGGCGCCGGACAGCTCGTCGTGGGCGACGAAGAACGCCTGGTCCTCCACGCCGTCGGGCCGCGTCAGGCCGAGCGCCCCGAGGTCGAGCAGCACCGTGGACTCCTGCGTGCCCCACGGGTCCAGGTTGAGCACGACCAGCACGACGTCGTCCTGCGTGGCGCCCGGCCGGCCCGCCGCCGGCAGGTGCTCCGCCCGTACCCGGCGCGAGAACGCGACGACCTGGTCGTTGGTGGTCGGGTGCACGGTGAGGTCGCGCAGCTGCTGCAGCGCGGGGTGCGCGCGCCGGACCTCGTTGAGGCGGCGCAGCAGCGTGGAGATCCCGATGACGTCGGCCTGCGACCAGTCGCGGGGCTTGAGCTCGTACTTCTCGTTGTCGATCTGCTCCTCGACGCCCGGGCGCGGCACGTTCTCCACCAGCTCGTAGCCGGAGTAGACGCCCCACGTGGGGCTGCCGAGCGCCGCGAGGACCGCGCGCACCGCGAAGCCGGCCACGCCGCCGTGCTGCAGGTACGGGGGCAGGATGTCGTGCGTCGTCGGCCAGAACGACGGGCGCAGCACCGAGCCCTGCGGCCCCGAGACCTCTGACAGGTACTCCTCGACCTCGTCCTTGGTGTTGCGCCAGGTGAAGTACGTGTACGACTGGTGGAAGCCGATGCGCGCCAGCGTCTGCATCATCGCGGGCCTCGTGAACGCCTCCGACAGGAACAGCACCTCCGGGTGCGCCGCGTGCACGCGGGCCAGGAGCCACTCCCAGAAGTCCAGCGGCTTGGTGTGCGGGTTGTCGACGCGGAACGCCGTGACGCCGCGGTCGATCCACAGCTCGACGATCCGCAGGATCTCCGCCGACAGCCCCGCAGGGTCGCGGTCGAAGTTCAGCGGATAGATGTCCTGGTACTTCTTGGGCGGGTTCTCGGCGTAGGCGATGGTGCCGTCCGCGCGGACCGTGAACCACTCCGGGTGCTCGGTCACCCACGGGTGGTCGGGGGAGCACTGCAGCGCCAGGTCGAGCGCCACCTCCAGCCCCTCGGCCCGGGCCGCCGCGACGAATCCGCGGAAGTCCTTCTCCGTGCCCAGGCCCGGGTCGATCGCGTCGTGCCCGCCGTCCCGGGAGCCGATCGCGTACGGGCTGCCCGGGTCCCCCGGCTGCGGGTCCAGCGTGTTGTTGCGGCCCTTGCGGAACGTGGTGCCGATCGGGTGCACGGGGGTGAGGTAGACGACGTCGAACCCCATCTCCGCGATGGCCGGCAGCCGCTTCGCCGCCGTCGCGAACGTGCCCGAGCGCCACGTCCCGTCCTTGCGTCGCGTCGCGCCCTCGGAGCGCGGGAACATCTCGTACCAGGAGCCCGCCAGGGCCAGCGGGCGGCTCACGCGCAGCGGGTACGCGGCGCTCGCCGTCACGAGGTCGCGCAGCGGCGAGCGTCGCAGCGCGTCCTTCACGGCCGCCGTCATCGCCATCGCGAGCCGCGCCTCCGGCGGGCGGGTCGCGTCGGCGAGCTCGTGCGCCGCCGCCTCCAGCGTCGCCGCGTCCGCCGCCGACCGGGTCGCCTGCAGCGCCGGGTCGACGATGCGCTCGAACAGCAGCCGGCCCTCCGCGAGCACCAGGTCGACGTCCTGCCCGGCGTCGAACTTGATCACCGCGTCGTGCGCCCACGTGGCGTACGGGTCCGACCAGCCCTCGACGCGGAAGGCCCAGTCGGCCGCGCCGTCCGAGGGCGCGTCCGGCTGCAGGAAGCCGCGGAACCGGTCGAGCCCCGGCGCGACGTCGGTCATGGGGGCCGTGGAGTGCACCGAGCCGTCCGGCGCCAGCAGCACGGCGGTGGCCGCCACGGCGTCGTGCCCCTCGCGGAAGACCGTGGCCTCGACCGGCACCACCTCGCCGACGGCGGCCTTGGCCGGCCAGCGTCCTCCCTCGACGACGGGGGAGAGGTCCAGGACGGGGATCCGTCCGATGGGCACGTGCGGCGTGGGCTGCGGAGACGTCACGGCCTCCACGCTAGCCAGCCGGTCAGCACGGCGCGCGCCCAGGTCGCGGCGAGGGCTCGAGATCGATGTTCCGGACTTCGACCTCGGGCGCTTCACCTCGACCTGGCGGCACGCAGAGCCTGCTCGACCCTGGCGACGAGGCGACGGACGTCCTGCAGGTCGGCGAACGTCACCCGCAGGATCGTCCACCCGGCCTCGACGAGCGCGTCGTGGCGGCGCTTCTCCGCCAGGAGGATCTGCTGCGGGTCGCCCGACCGGCCGTCGTACTTGACCGCGCCGTCGACCTCCACCGCGACCTTGAGGTCCGGCCAGGCGAGGTCGACCCAGAACGTGCCGGCCCACGTCTCGACGGGCGCCGCGTGCACGGGGCGCGGCAGCCCCGCGGTGAGCAGCTGCCAGCGCACGAGCGACTCCAGGGGCGACTCCGACGCGCCGTCCGCCGCGGCGAGCACCCGGCGCGCGCGCCGCACCCCGCGAGCGCCGCCGGACCGGTCGAGCCGTTCCGTGAGCTCGTCCGGGTCGGCGCCCAGCGCGAGCGCGGAGTCGGCCACGACGATCGAGGAGGCCTCGGGGAGCAGCCGTGCGCAGTCGACGACCGTGCGGCCGAGCGAGGTCACAGGGACACCGTCGAGGACGTCGCGATCACCGCCCGGCACGGGAGCGACGTGGCGCCGGAGGACGTCGTCGGGCGGCCCTGGCGCGGGCCGGGTCAGCTGGGTCACGTGCACCTGGGGGCTGAGGCGCCAGGTCCAGCAACCCCAGGCGACGGCCGCGCTCGTGTGGCTGAACCAGTAGGCCGTCGTCAGGCGCTCGGTCACGGCGGTCATGTGGGCCAGCACGTGCGCCCGGCGGCGGACGGGGAACGGGAGCGACGCGTCTGCGGGCGGCAGGTAGACGCCGCGCCGCAGTCGTACCAGGTCGTCGTCCCGGGTCCGCGCCCGCAGCTCCGTCCTCCGCTCGGGGTCGTACCGCACGGCGGCAGGCAGTGAGGGGCGGTCGGGGGTCGGTGCGCCGGGTCGGCGCGGCGCGGTCCTGGGCATGGGTCGATCGTGGCGGCCGCGGGTGGCGAGCGGGGCCCCGGGTGCAGATCTGTGGACAGGGCTGCGCGAGGTCGAGGCGAGGGCTCGAGATCGATGTCCGGGACCTCGATCTCGAGCCGTCCGCCTCGATCTCGGCGTCAGGCGTCGGCGGCGAGGGCGCGGCCCGTGGTGCGGCCGGTGTGCAGGCACCCGCCCAGGAAGGTGCCCTCCAGGGCGCGGTGGCCGTGCACGCCGCCGCCGCCGAAGCCGGCGGCCTCGCCCACGGCCCACAGGCCGTCGAGCACGGAACCGTCGGCGCGCAGGACGCGGCCGGACGGGTCGCACCACAGGCCGCCGAGGGTCTTGCGGGTCAGCACCGAGAGCCGGACGGCGAGCAGCGGGCCGTCCTTCGGCGTGGTCAGCGGGCGCGGCTTGGCCACGCGGATGAGCTTGTCCACGCGGTAGTCGCGGGCGGCGCGCGTCGCGACGACCTGCGGGTCCTTGCCCAGGCCGGAGGAGACCTGCGCGTCGCGGGCGGCGACGACGGCGGCGAGCGCCTCGGGGTCCACGTGACCCTTCGACCCCGGGGTGGCGTCCACGAGGGCGTTCATCTTCGCGGCGAGCTCGCCGGGGGTGTCGGCCCAGAGGAACTCGGGAGACTCGTTCGCGAACCTCTCCACCGGCCCGACGGCGCGCGGCAGCACCCGCTGCGCGAGGAGCCTGACGTCCTTCCCGGTGAGGTCGGGGTTCTGCTCCGACCCGGACAGGGCGAACTCGGACTCCATGATCGCCTTGTTGAGCACGAACCAGGAGTGGTCGTCGCCGCGCCGCGTCACGTGCTGCAGGGCCCCGAGCGCGTCGAAGCCGGGGAACAGCGGGGCGGGCAGCCGACCGCCGTCGGCGTCGAGCCACAGCGACGAGGGCCCGGGCAGGATGCGGATGCCGTGGTTCGTCCAGACCGGCGAGTGGTTGGCGATGCCCTCCGGGTAGTGCCACATGCGGTCCTCGTGCACGAGGGCGCCGCCGGCGTCGGCGGCGATGCCGAGCATGAGCCCGTCGGTGGAGTCCGGGACGCCGGAGAGCATCCGCTCGGGCAGGGTGCCGGCCTCGGGGTCCCAGTGCGCGCGGGCGAGGTCGTGGTTGGCGCCGATACCGCCGGTCGCGACGACGACGGCGCCCGCGGCGATCTCCTCCGAGCCCACCACGTCGCGGTTCGACGGCGCGCCGCGGCCGCCGAACGGCAGGCCTGCCACCGGCTGGTCGGCGAGCACGTCGGCCCGCACCCCGGTCACCCGGCCGTCGGTGGTGACCAGGCCGGTGACGCGGCGGCGGAACCGCAGGTCGAGCAGCCCGGCGTCGCGCGCCGCGAGCGCCGCGGCGACGAACGGCGCGATGATGCCCGGGCCGGTGCCCCAGGTGACGTGGAAGCGGGGCACGGAGTTGCCGTGCTCGGTCCGGCCGTCGTCGTGGCCCACCGTGTACCCGCCGCGCTCGGCCCACTGCACCAGCGGGAACCAGCCCACGCCCTTGGCGCGCAGCCAGGACCGCAGGTCGCCGGCCGCGAACTCGACGAAGCGCCTCGCCCAGGCGTACCCGTGCCGGTCGGGGCCCTCGCCGCGCTCGGCTCCGGGCGCGAACTGGGCGGAACCCAGCCAGTCGGACCACGCCAGGTCGGCGGAGTCGTGCACGCCCATCGCGCGCTGCTCGGGCGACCCGACGAGGAACAGGCCGCCGAACGACCACCAGGCCTGGCCGCCGAACGACGCCTCCGGCTCCTGGTCCAGCAGCACGACCCGGCGGCCCGCGGCCGTGAGCTCCGTGGCCGTGACGAGCCCCGACAGGCCCCCACCGATGACGACGACGTCCGCATCCATGCGCGCAGTCTGGCAGAGGACGGGCGTCGTGCCCACGGCCCGACGGGGTGGTTCTACCTGCCGAGGAAGACCTCCACGCTGAGCGCCTCCAGCGTCGTCGTCGTTCCGGCGTCCTCGTCCGAGGGGTCGTCCTCCGGCAGGTCCTCGGGCGGCTCGGGGCGGTCCCAGGACGAGCTCCACACCCGCTCCCACGGGGCGTCGCCGGGCGTCGGCGGCAGGGTGACCGCGGCGTCGTCGAGCGCGCCGTTGAGGACGAGCAGCACGTGCGCGTCGCCCTCGGACGGCCCGGGCCGCAGCATCTGCACGACGCGGCGCCCGCCGACGGCCCACGCCTCGCGGTCCATCGTCGCGCCGTCGGCCGCGAACCACAGCAGGTCGGTCTCGTCCTCGCCGGGGCGAGGGGACCCGAGGAAGAACGAGTCCGCGCGCAGGGCGGGGTGCTCGGCGCGCAGGGCGAGCAGGAACCGGGTGGTGTCGAGCAGGTCGCGGGCAGCGTCCTCGAGGTCCCACGAGACCCACGAGATCGCGTTGTCCTGCGCGTACGCGTTGTTGTTGCCGCGCTGGGTGCGGCCCAGCTCGTCGCCCGCGGTGAGCATCGGGGTGCCCGCGGCCAGGAGGAGCGTCGCGAGCAGGTTGCGCTGCGAGCGACGGCGCAGGGGGACGACGGCGGACCACGGCTCGGTGGCGGTGTCGCCGCCGCCCTCGCCGTCGTCGGCGCCGGGCGCGTGCCCCTCGACGCCGTGGTTCCAGGACAGGTTGTGGTCCGAGCCGTCGCGGTTGTCCTCGCCGTTGGCCTCGTTGTGCTTGTGGTCGTAGGCCACGAGGTCCGCCAGGGTGAACCCGTCGTGCGCGGTGACGTAGTTGACGGACGCGACGGGCCCGCGCATCAGCGGCGGGTCCGAGTGCCCGAACAGGTCGGCGGAACCGGCCAGCCGGGTGGTGAGCTCCCGCATGCCGTGCATGGGACGGCCGTGGGAGCCCTCGCGCGGGGCGTCGAGCCAGAAGCCGCGCGCGGCGTCGCGGAACCGGTCGTTCCACTCCGCCATGGGGGGCGGGAAGTTGCCGGTCTGCCAGCCGCCCGGGCCGACGTCCCACGGCTCGGCGACGAGCTTGAGCCCGCCCAGGACCGGGTCGGTCTGCAGCGCCACGAGGAACGGGTGGTCGGGGGAGAAGCCGTGGTGGGTGCGGCCCAGGGTCACCGCGAGGTCGAACCGGAAGCCGTCCACGCCCACGACCTCCGCCCAGTACCGCAGCGAGTCCAGCGCGAGCTGCACCACGCGCGGCCGGCGGAAGTCGAGCGAGTTCCCCGTGCCGGTGACGTCGGCCAGCGCGGCCGGGGAGGCGCCGTCGTGCAGGTAGTAGCCGGCGTTGTCGAGGCCGCGCCAGCTCACATGCAGCGCGTCGTCGCCGCCCTCGCACGTGTGGTTGTAGACGACGTCGAGCAGCACCTCGATGCCCGCCTCGTGCAGCAGGTGCACCATGCCGCGCACCTCGTCCAGGACGGCGGCGGGCCCGGCCTCGCGCGCCGCGCGGGTGGCGTACGCGGCGTGCGGCGCGAAGAAGCCGAGGGTCTGGTAGCCCCAGTAGTTCGTGAGCCCCTGGGCCACCAGGTGCGGCTCGCTGGCGAACGCGTGGATCGGCAGCAGCTCCAGGGTGGTGACGCCCAGGCTGGTCAGGTGCGCGATCGTGGCCGGGTGCGCGACCCCGGCGTACCTGCCGCGCAGCTCGGGCGGCACGTCCGGGTGCGTGGCCGTCAGCCCCCGCACGTGCGCCTCGTAGACGACGGTGTCCGCCCACGGCACGCGCGGGCGGCTCAGCGGCGGCGGTCCCGCGTGCGCGGCGACGACCACGGAGTGCGGCACGAAGGCCAGGGAGTCGCGGTCGTCCGGGGCGCCGTACCGCTCGGCCACCCACCAGCGCCCGTCGGGGGAGTCGGGCTCTCCCGGGTCGCGGGGCGCGCTCACCGCACCGAGGGGCTCCGGCCCGTAGGTGAGGTCGCCCGCCAGGCCGCGGGCGTACGGGTCGACGAGCAGCTTGGCCGGGTTGTGCCGCTGGCCCGCCTCCGGGTCCCAGGCGCCGTGCACCCGGAAGCCGTACCGCTGCCCGGGCCGCACGTGCGGCACGTGCGCGTGCCAGACGCCGTACACCGGCCCGTCGAGCGGGACGCGGCGCTCCGCGTACCGGGCGGGGTCGTGGGGGTCGCGGTGCGGTTCGACGACGTCGATCAGGCACAGCTCGACGCCGTCCGCGTGCGACGCCGCGACCGCCACGTCCACCCCGCCGTCCGGCGTCGGGTGCACGCCCAGCGGCGGGACGTGGCTGCGCCGCGCCAGCGGGCGGGTCAGCGGCGTGACCTTGGGGCGGGACTCCATGGGGACATGCTGCCCGGGGTTGCCGCCGGCCGCGCGCCCCGCGTCACGCGAGGTGCTTGATGCGCGCCCCGTAACGCTCCTCGAGGGCCTTGTTGTGCTCGTCGCCCTCCGGGATGTTCGCCGAGATGTACACCGGCGGGACCGTGCCGGCCGCCTGGAGACGCTCGGCGGCGCCGATCGTGAGCAGCTGCGCGATGAACGCCGCCGTGATCGACGAGACGGCCCCGACCTCGATGCCGTCGCCGAGGTCGAGCGTGGTGTCCCCGTACGGGGCCCGGTTGTCGAGGACGACGTCGGCCACGTCGCTCAGGCGCTTGCCGCTGGGGTGCTTCGGCTCGACGGCGCGGGTGTGCTCCAGGCTCGTCACCGCGATCACGGGGTGCCCCTCGGCCTTGGCGCGCAGGGCGAGACCGACGATCGACCCGTTCACCCCCGAGTTGGAGGCGATGAGGAAGACGTCCGCGGGGTGGATCTCGTAGAGGTCGTAGAGGTCGTCCGAGATGCTGCTGTCCCGCTCGAGGTCGGCGCCCTCCAGCGCGGAGGGCTCGCGGACGCCCCGGAGGACGAGGTCGCGCAAGGAGAGGGCGTGGCTCGGGACGAAGCCGCCGGCGCGCCCGGCGACCTCCATCGCGAACGCCTGCGAGTGGCCGGTGCCGAACGCCTGGAGGATGCCCCCGCCCTCGAGGGCGGTGACGATCAGGTCGATCGCCGGGTCGAGGCCGCCCGCGCGCGCGTCCTCGTCGATCGGGTGCAGGCGGTCGAGGACCTGGGTCAGGTAGTCGGTAGTCATCCTGTGGTCGTTCCTTTCGAGGGGGAGGGGTCCGGACGGCGGGACGTCGTGCGCGGGGCGCGACGGTGGGACGCGATGGCGGCGGTCGACGCCGCGAGCATCGTCGTCGTACGACGGAAGTCCTGGCGCGCCACCATGAGGTAGAGCAGGTCGAGGACGAAGAGCCTGGCGTACCGGGCGGAGAGGTCGTCGGGCTGGAGGTACTCGCCCGGCGCGTAGCCGGTGATGTGCACGTCCGCCACCGCCGCGAGCGGCGAGTGCGGGTCGCTCGTCACCGCCGCCGCGAGCGCCCCCGACGACTTGGCCAGGGACAGCATGTCGATCGTCTCCTTGGTGCGGCCGGAGTGGGAGATGCCGATGGCGACGGTCGACCCGCGCAGGAGCGCCGCGCTGGTCAGGCCGAGGTGGACCTCGCCCCATGCGTGCGCGTTCACGCCGATGCCGTACAGGCGGAGCTGGAGCTCGCGGGCCATGGTGGCGCTGCCGCCGATGCCGTAGATGTCGAGCTGGTCGCTCGCGGCGACGGCGGCCGCGACGCGCTCCACCAGCGCCGTGTCGACGAGGTCGGCGGTGGACTGCAGCGCGGCGACGTGTGCGCCCAGCAGGGTGCGGATCACGTCGGCAGGGCTGTCCGCCGGGTCGAGGGCTCGCCGGACGTCCGGTTCGGCGGCCTCGTGGGTGTTGGACCGCGCGACGTCGGCCGCGGCGCCGACCCGCAGCGGGACGTAGCCCTCGTAGCCGATGAGCCGGCAGAAGCGGGTGACGGTCGCGGCGGACGTGCCGGCGCGCCGGGCGAGCTCGGTGCTGGACAGCTCGAGCGGCAGCGCCGGGTCGTCCAGCAGGAGCTGGGCGATCTTCGTCATCGACGCCGACAGGTGCGGGAGGTTCGCCCGGATCCGGCTCCGGAACCCGGACCCGCCTGCCGGCAGGTGGAGTGCGGTCACGTCCATGTGAATATCTGTACCATCTCCGAACGAGGTCGGATGAAAACGAGTTGCAACGTCGTCTCGGGAGCAATGGTGCACGAGTGGCAGGTGGGTCACGGATGACGGTGCTGCTCGCCCTCGACGCCGGAGGGACCTCCACCCGCTGCGTCGTCGTGACCCCCGCCGGAGAGTGCGTCGGGTACGGCCGCGACGGGAGCGGGAACCCGGTCTCGGTGGGCGTCGACGCCGCCGGGAGGTCCGCGGCGGCGAGCGCCGCCGCGGCGCTCGATGCCGCCGGGGTCGACCCGGCCGACGTCGAGGGGGTGACGCTCGCTGCGGCGGGGGTGAGCGCCCAGACGCCGCTGGAGGAGCTCTGCCGGCCGCTCCGCGACCTGGGCATCACGGCGTCGCCCGACTTCCGGTCGGACCTCCTCGCCACCTTCTTCGCCGGCACCTACCGCGACACCGGCTACGCGCTCGTCGCGGGCACGGGAGCGGCGGCGATCCGGGTGGAGGGCGGGGAGGTCACGGCGACGGCGGACGGGCTCGGCTGGCTGCTCGGCGACGACGGCTCCGGGTTCTGGATCGGGCGCCGCGTCGTGCGGGCGGCCCTTGCCGACCTCGACCGCCGAGGCGCTCCGACCGCCCTCACGGCGATGCTCCTGCGCGAGCTCGGGCTCGACGGGCCGGCCCCGAGGTCCCGCGACGGCCGGGCGGAAGCGCTGTGGCGTTCCGTCGACGCCCTGTACGCGATGCGACCGGTCGAGCTGGCCCGCTTCGCCCGGCTCGCCTTCGAGGCGGGCGGCGACGAGGAGGCGGACGCGATCGTCGCCGCCGCGGAGGACGCCCTCGTGCACACCCTCGGGGCCGTCGCCCTCCCGGGCGTGCGCGGTCCCGTGGTGCTGGGCGGCGGCACGGTCGCCCTGCACCGCACCCTGCCCGTCAGGATCGGCGCCGTCCGGGGCGGCGACGGCGAGCCGCCGGAGGTGCGCGCGGTGACCGACGGGGTGGTCGGCGCGGTCGTGCTGGCGCTGCGCGACGCCGGCACGGTCGTCGACGCGGCCGTGTTCGAGACGGTCAGGGGCACTCTCGCGACGCTGCGCTGAGCGGCGTCCGGCGCGACCGGCTCCCGACGAGTTGGTGAAAATCTCTTTCACCTCGGCGTCGTTATCGTGTACAACAGAACCACTGCAACCCCCGGCGTGGCCTGAGACGTGCACCGACGACCGCTCGACGAGGAGTAGCCGTGACCGCTCGACGTTTCCCCCGCCCGGCCAGGACCGTGGCCGTGCTGCTGGCGCTGTCCCTGTCGGTCCTCGGCGTGCCGGCCGTCGCGGGCGCCGCGGAGGAGGCCACGGCGGACCCCGCCGACATCGGCTCCTACGCCCCGGTCGGCGCCGAGAACCTGACCGGCGGGGCCGTCGTCACCGCGTCGTCGTCCTACGAGATGGCGGGCGAAGGGTGGAGCCGCGCCAAGCTCGTGGACGGCGTGCTGGCGGCCCCGGGCGCGCCCAACGGGTGGACCACGAACCCCTACGACCAGGTCCTCGACCCCGCCACGCCCGCCTGGGTGGAGGCGTCCCTGCGGTCGGCCTCCCAGGTCGAGCGCGTCGTGCTGTTCCCCCGGAGCGACGTCGGCTCGGAGCCCTACGGGGCGTACTTCCCGGTCGAGTACGCCGTCACGCTGCTCGACGCGACCGGCGAGGCGGTGCACACCGTGCACCTGACCCAGGCGCAGCGCCCGGCCGCGCCCGTCGTCCTCGACCTGGACCAGCCGGTCACCGCGTCGGGGGTGCGCGTGGACGTCTCGCAGCGGTACAGCCAGGACGCGCCCGGCGGCGGGACCGGCAACGACGGCAAGCTCGTGCAGCTCTCCGAGGTCGCCGTCTTCGGCGTGCCGGCCGAGGGCACGCTGGAGATCGGCAAGCCGGCGCTGCTGCTCGAGCCGGGCGCGGTCGAGGAGCTGACGTACGAGGCGTCGTTCGGGGACGCCGCACCGGAGCTCGTGTGGTCGTCGTCGGACGAGGCGGTCGCGACCGTCGACCGGACGGGCCGGGTGACCGCCGTCGGGCAGGGCGACGCGACCGTCACGCTGGCGGCACCCGCCGCCGGCCGCTCGGCGACCATCGCCGTCGAGGTCGCCGACGACGTCGAGCGCGCCGGCGACGACTTCATGATCACGGTGTTCTGGCCGCCCACGAAGGACTACGTCGACGAGACCCAGTACGGCTACCTGGCCGACGCGGGCATCGACTTCGTCCAGAACGTGCACACCGGCGACCTCACCGACAAGGCGACCAATCTCGAGATGGCCCGGCTGGCGCACGAGCACGGGATGCAGGTCGGCGTGGCCGACCACCGCTTCGGGCCGGGCCTGCTGAACCTCACCGACGCCGAGATCGAGGACCTCGTGCGCGAGTACACCAACGTGCCCGGCGTCGGTGGCTACTACGTCCTGGACGAGCCGTACGACCCGACGCCGTACGCCCGCGTCTTCAACGCCATGAAGGACGCCGCGCCCGAGTACTACCACCACCTGAACTTCCTGCCCGGCTTCGCGTACCCCTCGATGGCCGAGTACGAGGAGTACATGCAGCGCTGGGTCGACCAGACCGGCGCGCGGGACTATCTCATGTACGACCGGTACCCGTTCGGGTGGGCGCCCGGCAGCCTCGACTACACGAGCATGCTCGCGAACATGGAGTCGGTGCGGCGCGTCGGGCTCGCGAACGGTGTCAAGACCGGCCTCTACCTGCAGTCCGTGGGCGTCGTGAACAACTTCCGCCGCACCAACGAGGCCGAGCTGCGGTACGAGGCCAACATGTCGCTGGCCTACGGGTACAAGCAGCTCTCGTACTTCACCTGGTGGACGCCGACGAACCGCGGCGAGGACTTCACCGAGGCGATCATGACCGCCACCGGGAAGAAGACCGACCTGTACGAGCCCGTGCAGCGGCTCAACGCCGAGATCCACGCGCTCGGCCCGACGCTCATGCGGCTCGACGCCAAGGAGGTCTACCTCCACGGCCGGACCTGGGGACAGGAGCCCGTCCCGGCGACGTTCCCGGTGCAGTCGCTCACCGACGACGACCTGACGTTCTCCTACCTGCGCGACCGCGAGAGCGGGCGCAACTACGTGATGGTGGTCAACAACAGCTTCACCGAGGCCAAGGACGTCCGGCTGCGGTTCGACGCCGCGATCTCGTCCCTGCAGGAGGTCAGCCGTCGGTCCGGTGACCTGGTCGACGTCGGCCTGTCGGACGGCGTCCTCGAGCGCCGGCTCGACAAGGGCGAGGGCGTGCTTCTCGCGCTCCCCGTGAGCTACGACCACGAGGCGACGCCGACCCCGGCGAACACCAACCTGGCGCGCGGCGCGACGGTCCGGGCGAGCGACTCGGTGGGCTCCGGCGGCTGGTTCGCCCGCGCCACCACAGACGGCGCGCGCTTCTCCGACGGCGGCACCCTCGGCTGGAGCACGACGACGTCGGACGCCTCGCGCACCGCGCGGGCCACCGTCGACCTGGGCCGGGCGCAGACCGTCGACCGCGTCGACCTCTACCCGGCCGGCAACCTCCTGGACCGCGGCGCGACCTTCCCCCGCGACTACACCGTGGACGTCTCGACGGACGGCGAGACGTGGCGGACCGTCGCGTCAGCGAGCGGCCAGGAACCGCCGTCGTCGGGGGTGACGCACGCCTTCGACGCCGCGCAGGCGCGGTACGTGCGCGTGTCCGTGGCGGCGATGAACGCCACCGACGACGGCTACGCCGCGGCCCTCGCGGAGATCGAGGTCTTCCACGACGACGCCGGCACGCCGCCGGTCGAGCAGCCTCCGGCGGTCCCGCGGCCCGCCCCGTACGTCGAGGGGCAGAACGTCGCGCGGGGCAAGACCGTCGTGGTGTCGTCGTCGACCCCGGACGCCAGCCACGAGCAGTGGGGCTGGTCGTCGAAGTTCCTCGCCGACGGCCGGACGGACAACGGCTGGTCCAGCGGCCTGGGGCGCAACGCGCGCCCCGAGGCGGTCGAGTGGGCGGCGGTCGCGCTCGGAGCCACGCACGACGTCAGCAAGGTCGTGCTGCACCCGAAGGGCACGTTCGCGGTCGACTACCGGGTGCAGGTGTCGCTCGACGGCCGGCGCTGGACGACGGTCGCGGACGTGACGGGCGACGACGTCAGCACCGCGCCGCGGACGTTCGCGCTCGACGAACCCACGCCCGGCGCCTACGTCCGCGTCGTCAGCAGCAGGCTGCGCTCGGGCGGTCGCGACGGCTACCTCATGCAGGTCGCGGACGTCGAGGTGTACGGCACGCCGGCGAGCGACCGCACCGCGCTGCGGGCGCTGCTCGACGACGTGGCCTCCCTGGCCGAGGCGGACCACACGCCCGAGAGCTGGGCGCTGCTCGCCGAGCCGCTGGAACAGGCGCGTCGGGTCGAGGCGCTGGCGTACCCGTACCAGTTCCAGGTCGACGAGGCCGAGGAGGCGCTCGCCGAGGTGCGGGACGGCCTGGTCCGCGTACCCGTCTGGAGCCGCTCGGCGACGTACACGGGCGGCGAGTACGTGACGTACGACGGTCGCGTGTACCGCGCCTCGTGGTGGACGCAGGGCGTCGCGCCCGGGTCGTCGCCCTGGGGCGCCTGGGCGGAGCTCGGCGCCACCGTGGACACCGCGCAGGGGCGGGTCCGGACGTGGACGAGCTCGTGGATCTACGACGACGGCGACCGCGTCGTCCACGACGGGCGGGTCTGGGAGGCGCGGTGGTGGAGCCGCAACCAGGTGCCGGGGACGGACGGGGGCCCATGGCGCGTCGTCGGGGCCGGGGCATGACTCCTCGGTGCGTGCCCGGGTGGTGCGGGCTGAAAGGACGACGGACCCACGGGTAGGCTCGGCACCGTCGGCCGCGGCGCCTGCGGCCGGTCGTCACCACCGTGAGCTGGAGGTCGCGCCCGTGCGCATCGTCGTCGCCGTGAAGTACGTGCCGGACATCAACGCGGAACGGCGGTTCGTCGACTGTCGCGTCGACCGCGACCCGGGCGTCGGCACCCTCAACGAGCTCGACGAGAACGCGCTCGAGGCGGCCCTGCGGATCCTCGACGCCCTCCCCGAGGACGAGCGCGCGGCCAGCGAGGTCGTCGCCCTCACCGTCGCTCCCGCCGAGGGCGACGTGGCGCTGCGCAAGTCGTTCCAGATGGGCGTGGACCGCGCCGTGCGCGTCACGGACGACACGCTGGCAGGCTCCGACTACTTCGGCACCGCCGCGGCGCTCGCGGCCGGCGTGCGCCGGCTGGAGGCGGACGGCGCCCCCGTCGACCTGGTGATCACCGGCATGGCCGCCCTCGACGGGCTCGGCTCCGTGGTGCCGGCGCTCGTCGCGGCCGAGCTCGGCCGCCCGGCGATCACGCTCGCGAAGAAGATCGACGTCGCCGGCGGCACCCTCACCGCGAAGCGCGAGACCGACGAGGCCACCGAGACGCTCACCGCGCCGCTGCCCGCCGTCCTGTCCGTCGCGGACACCGCGAACACCCCGCGGATGCCGAACTTCAAGCTGATCATGGCGGCCCGCGCCAAGCAGGTCGAGGAGTGGTCGGCCGCCGACCTGGGTCTCGACCCGGCCGCCGTCGGCACCGCGGGCGCCCGCACGGAGGCCGTGGCCGCCGCGCCCCGCCCGGCGCGCCCCGAGGTCGAGCTGGTGGTCGACAAGGGGGAGGGCGGCGCCGCCCTCGCCGAGTACCTCATCCGCAACGAGCTGGTCTGAGAGGACGCGAGATGTCTGAGCCCACCCGCGTGCCCACCCGCAACCGCACCGTCCTCGTCCTGCTGGACCCGGCCACCGAGGTCCGCTCCAGCGCCCTGGAGCTGCTGACCATCGGCCGCGGCCTGGGCCGCGTCGAGGCCGTCACCCTCGAGGCGCCCACGGTCGAGGTGCTCGCCCAGCTCGGCGCGTACGGCGTCGAGACCGTGCACCAGGCCGAGGTGCCGACCGACGCCCTCCGGGCCGCCGGCGGCGACGCCGCCCGGCACCTGCCGTCCGTCGTCGCCGCGACGCTCGCCTCGGCGGTGCGCCGCACCGACGCCGACGTCGTCCTCGCGCCCGCCACGTTCGGCGCCAAGGAGGCCGCCGCGCTCGCCGCGCACGCGCTCGGCGCGGGCCTGGTCATCGACGCCGCCGTCGTCGGCGAGGACGAGGACGGCCGCGTCGTGGCCGGCAAGCGCGTCTTCGCCGGCGCCTGGGACACCCGCTGCGTGGTCTCCGCCGACGTGGCTGTGCTCACCGTCCGCGCCAACGCCGTCGTGCCGGAGCCCGCCGCCGCCCCCGTCGCCACCGACGTCGAGGCCCTGCCCGTCGTGCTGCCCGCCGGCACGTCCGGGGTGGTCGTCACGTCCCGCGAGGTCAAGGAGCGCACCCCGGGCCGCCCGTCGCTGGAGGAGGCGGCCGTCGTCGTCGCCGGCGGGCGCGGCACCAGCGGTGACTTCGGCCCCGTCGTGGAGTTCGCCGACGCCGTCGGCGCCGCGGTCGGTGCCTCCCGCGACGCGGTCTTCGAAGGCTGGTTCGACCGCTACATCGGCCAGACCGGCGTGACCATCGCGCCCCGCCTCTACGTGGGCGCGGGCATCTCCGGCGCCCCGCACCACCGCGGCGGCATGCAGGCGTCGCAGGTCATCGTGGCCGTGAACTCCGATCCCGAGGCGCCGATCTTCGAGATCTGCGACTTCGCCGTCGTGGGCGACCTCGCCGACGTGCTGCCGCAGGCCGCCGCCGCGATCCGCGCCCACCGCGAGGGCTGACGCCTCGGCATCGAGCGTGCTGACATGATCCTCGAACGAG
>NZ_JBHVFQ010000009.1:0-165794 GCF_042801555.1 Isoptericola sp. NPDC057559 | reverse complement strand
AGCCGAGGGCGTCCCCCGGCCCGAGGTGCGCCACGAGTGCCCCCGCCACCACGTCGCCCGGCTCCACGAGCCGGCTCCAGGCGGCGCGGGCGAGGCGCGGGTCGGCAGTGTCGAACGGCAGCGCGGGCGGCACGGGCGGTACGGACCCGGTTCGGCGCGGCGGCCGGTCGACCGGCGGCGCCGCCCCGCGCCCGGGCGCCGCGACGACGGGCTCACCCATGGTTCCCCCGGGTACGCATCGTGACGGCCAGGGAGACGTCCTCGCGGGTCGGGGACCCGCGCCCGGCCAGGTCGGCGACCGTCCACGCGATCCGCAGCACCCGGTCGGCCCCGCGCAGGCTCAGCACGCCCCGGTCCACCATCTGCTCGATCGGCGCGAGGACCCCCGGCCCCCGCGAGCGGTCCCGCAGCCACCGCCCCGACACCTCGGCGTTGGTCGTCCAGGGCGTGCCGGCCAGCCGCTCGCGCGCCAGCGCGCGAGCCTCCGCGACCCGGCGGGCCACCTCGACCGACGACTCCCCGGAGGTACGGGCGGTGCGCTCGGCCCGGGTCACGGGATGCACGTCCACCTGCAGGTCCACGCGGTCGAGCAGCGGGCCCGACAGGCGGCCGAAGTACCGGCGCTTCGCCGTCGGCGTGCACGCGCAGTCGAGCCCCTTGTTGACCGACGCCATCCCGCACGGGCAGGGATTCGCCGCCAGCACCAGCTGGAAGCGGGCCGGGTAGCGCGCCGCGCCTCCCGCGCGGTGCAGCACCAACTCCCCCTGCTCCAGCGGCTGCCGCAGGGTCTCGAGCACCCGGGAGGGGAACTCGGGCGCCTCGTCGAGCAGCAGCACGCCCCGGTGCGCCCGCGACACGGCACCGGGCCGCGCCAGGCCCGTGCCGCCCCCGACGATCGCCGCCGGGGTGGCCGTGTGGTGCGGGTCCTCGAAGGGAGGCCGGGTGAGCAGACCGTTCCCTGGGTCGAACGTCCCGGCCACCGAGTGCACGGAGGTCACCTCCACCGCCTCCACGGGGGTGAGGTCCGGGAGGATGCCGGGCAGCCGTGCCGCGAGCATCGTCTTCCCCGCACCGGGCGGCCCCACGAGCAGCAGGTGGTGGCCGCCGGCGGCCGCGATCTCGAGCGCCACGCGCGCCTGCGCCTGGCCGACCACCTCCGACAGGTCCCCCACCGAACGGCGCACGACCGGCTGCCGGGCCGGCCGGACGGCGTCGAGCTCCGGCAGCTCGGCCAGGTCGCCGCCGTGCAGCAGCACCACCTCGGCCAGGGTGGCGGCCGCGTGCACACGCGCCCCCGGCACCAGGCGGGCCTCCTCCGCGTCGCCGGCCGCCACGACGACGTCGGGGCAGCCGGCCTCGACGGCCGCCGCGACGGCAGGCAGGACGCCCCGCACGGGCTGCAGCCGCCCGTCCAGCCCGAGCTCGGCCAGGTGCACCACCCGGTCCAGCCCGGCGCCAGGGATCGTCCCGTCCCCCGCGAGCACGGCCACGGCGATGGCCACGTCGAAGGACGAGCCCGACTTGCGCAGCGACGCGGGCGAGAGGTTGACCGTGATCTTGCGGTGCGGCCACTTGATCCCCGTGGAGAGGACGGCGGCCCGCACCCGCTCGCGCGACTCGTGCAGCGCGGTGTCGGGCAGCCCGACCAGGGTGAACCCCGGCACGGACGCCGCGAGCTGCGCCTGCACCTCCACCAGGTGGCCGCTCAGCCCCGTCAGGGCCACCGACGCCGTCGTCCCGAGGCCCATCAGAGCACCCCGACCAGGTGCTCGACCTGGGCGGCGCCCGACCGTGGCAGCACCACCGCCACGACGTCGACCCGCACCTCGCGGCACCGCACGTCGCGGTGCTCGACGAGCCACTGCCCGGTGAGCCGGCGCACCCGCGCGAGCTTCTCCGGCGTCACCGCCTCGGCGGGATGCCCGTACGCCGTGCCCCGGCGCGTCTTCACCTCGATCGCGACCAGCACGTCGCCGTCGAGCGCGACCAGGTCGAGCTCACCGCCCGACCCGCGCCAGTTGCGCTCCAGCACCTGCAGACCCTGCGCCTCGACGTGGCGCGCGGCCACCCGTTCCCCGTACCGCCCGACGGCGTCCTTCGCCCGCATCGAACCACCTCCGCGGGAAGCCTCGCGGAGCGGCATGGCGCCGGGCGCGGGTCAGGGGCGGCTGTGGACCACGCCCTGCCTGGGGGCAGCGTCGGCGCCTGCGGACGGCCCGCAGCGTCCTCGCCGCTGATGGCCGCGAGATCGCTAGAGGGCGAGCTCCGCCTTCGCGAGCTCCTCGACGTTGACGTCCTTGAACGTCACCACGCGCACGGACTTCACGAACCGCGCGGACCGGTACACGTCCCACACCCAGGCGTCGGCCAGCCGGAGCTCGAAGTAGACCTCGCCCGCGGCGGAGCGCACCTGCAGGTCCACCTGGTTGGCGAGGTAGAACCGCCGCTCGGTCTCGACGACGTACGAGAACAGGCCCACCACGTCGCGGTACTCGCGGTAGAGCGCGAGCTCCATCTCGGTCTCGTAGTTCTCGAGGTCCTCGGCGCTCACGGTGCCATCATCCCATCGGCGAGCCCTGCGTCGAGCGTGGCGGCGGGCGCGCCGGGAACCGTCGCGCCGATCCCGCCGTCGTCGGCGAGCGCGCGGAGGTTCCACGACCGGCGATGCTGCGGCGTCGGGCCGTGGCTGCGCAGCGCCTCCAGGTGGGCCGGGGCGGAGTACCCCTTGTTCTGGTCCCAGGCGAACGCCGGGTACTGGCGCGCCAGGCGCACGAGCAGGCCGTCGCGCTCCACCTTGGCGAGCACGCTCGCCGCCGCGACCGACGAGCACTGCAGGTCCGCCTTGACGAGGGTGCGCACCGCGGGCTCGGGCACGTCGGGGCTCAGCGCCGGGTCGAGGTCGGTCGCCTCGAAGAGGTCCACGTCGCCCCGGCTCAGCCAGTCGTGCGAGCCGTCCAGCAGCACCACGTCCACGTCGCCGCAGGTACGCCGCACCTGTGCCAGGGCGCGCCGGCCGGCGAGCCGCAGCGCGGCGACGATGCCGTGCGCGTCGATCTCCGCGGGCCCGGCGTGCCCGACGGCCCAGGCCACGCCCCAGCGCTGCAGCTGGGGGACCATCGCGACCCGCGCGGCCGGGGTGAGGAGCTTGGAGTCCGTCAGGCCCTGCGGGGCCGTCCGCGTGGCGGCGTCCACGACGACGACACCCACGCTCACGGGGCCGGCGAGCGCGCCGCGGCCCACCTCGTCCATGCCCGCGACGAGACGCGCCCCGCCCGTGAGCAGGGACCGCTCCTGGCGCAGGGTGGGGCTCCGGCGCTGCTTGGCGGCCGCGTTCGCCGTGCGCCGGCGCGGCGGCGTCGGACGACGCACCGTCTCGGGGCCGGAGAGCACGCGGGCGGCCTGTGCGCCGCCCTGCTGCTCGACGAGCGAGGTCACGGCTCCGGCACCTTCGCGAAGACGTCGCCCGGGTTGCGCAGCAGGGTGGCGTCGCTCAGCGGCCAGACCGTCGCGAACGCCGAGCCGACCACGTTGTCCATGGGCACGAAGCCGCCGCCGGGCTTGCCGGTGTTGTAGCGGGAGTCCGCCGAGTTCTGCCGGTTGTCGCCCATGACGAACAGCATGCCGTCCGGGACGGTGGTGTCGAAGTCGAGCTCGCTCGGCACCGAGCCGGGCTTGATGTACGACTCCTCGTCGATGGGCTGCCCGTTGACGCTCACGCGGCCCTGGTCGTCGCAGCACGTCACGTGGTCGCCCGGCAGGCCGATGACGCGCTTGATCAGGTGGTCGCCCGTCTCCTGCGGCATGAGCCCGACGAAGGTCAGGACGTTCGTCACGGCCTGCCCGACCGGAGTGCGCTCCGGCGGCTCGTACGGCGGCAGCCAGCCGCCCGGGTCCCTGAACACCACGATGTCGCCGCGGTGCACGTCGAAGACGTCCGGAACCATCCGGGAGACCATCACGCGGTCGCCGACCTCGAGCGTGTCCTCCATCGACCCGCTGGGGATGAAGAACGCCTGCACGAGGAACGTCTTGATGAGCCACGACAGGACGAGGGCGCTGACGACGATGATCGCCGTCTCGCGCAGGACGCCGAGCCCACCGCTCCGTCCACGGCTCGGCGCCGGGCCGCCGGCCGGGGCGGCCTGGCCCGAGCCGACCACGGCGTCGAAGCCGTCGGCCCCGCCGCCGGACCCCTCGCCCGCGGGGTCGTTCGGTCGAGGCTCGTGCGCACTGGGCCGGTCGGTCACGGGATCGGAGTCTGCCACGCTCTCACTCTTTCACTCGCCACCGTCCAGGGCGAAACCGTCACGAGCCGTGGCGTACCGGGCGACGAAGACCACCACGGACCACCGTCGGGAGACGACGGACGGGCGGCCCTGCCGTAGCAGGACCGCCCGTCGGTGCGCACCGGTGCGGCGTGACGCGGGGCGTCACGCCGCCGCGGTTCACTTCGCGGTCGGCGTCACGCGCTTCTCGCGGATCTTCGCCTTCTTGCCGCGCAGGTTGCGCAGGTAGTACAGCTTCGCGCGGCGGACGACACCGCGCGTCACGACCTCGATCGAGTCGATGGTCGGGGCGTGCAGGGGGAACGTGCGCTCCACGCCGACACCGAAGCTGATCTTGCGGACGGTGAAGGTCTCGCGGACGCCGCCACCCTGGCGCGCGATGACGATGCCCTGGAACGCCTGGACGCGCGAGCGGTTGCCCTCGACGACCTTGACGTTGACCTTGACGGTGTCGCCGGCGCGGAAGTCCGGGACGTCGGAGCGCAGCGAGGCTGCGTCGACGGAGTCGAGCGTGTGCATGGTTCTCTCCCCGCCCTGCCACAGGTCAGGAACAAGATCGTGGCACGCTCTCGGGCGCGCCGTGTCTGACGAATCGGTGGGTGCGTCGGCTCCTCGACCCAGACGGCTAACAGCCGTCATGACCTCCCCTGTGGCAGAGGCCGGGTCGGCGAACACACCAGCGGCCTATTCTGCCACAGGTTCCGGCGCCCGTCGGAGGCCGCCGTCGGCCACCACCCAGCCGAGGCCCGCCAGGAGGGCGAGGTCGGCCTTGTCGAGCCCCGCGACGTCGAGCGCCGCCACCATGTCGGGACGCCGCGCCACGGTGCGCTCCAGGGCCCGGTCGCGGCGCCAGCGCTCGATCCGCGCGTGGTGCCCGGACAGCAGCACCTCGGGCACCTCGAGCCCCTCCCACGCGGGCGGCTTGGTGTACACGGGGTACTCGAGCAGCCCGGCGGCGCCGTGCGACTCCTCGACCAGCGAGTGCGGGTTGCCCACCACGCCGGGCAGCAGCCGCCCGAACGCCTCGATCATCACGAGGGCTGCGACCTCGCCGCCGTTGAGCACGTAGTCGCCGATCGACAGCTCGCTCACGCGGTGCCCGGCGGCCCGGGCGCGCTCGGCGACCCGGGCGTCGATGCCCTCGTACCGACCGCACGCGAACACGACGTGCTCCTCCAGCGCCAGCGCCTCCGCGTGCCGCTGCGTGAACACGTCCCCCGACGGGGTCGGCACCACGAGGTGCCCGCCGCCGCCGGCGGGCAGGACGTCGTCGAGCGCGTGGCCCCACACGTCGGGCCGCATGACCATGCCCGCTCCCCCGCCGAACGGGGTGTCGTCCACGGTGCGGTGCCGGTCGGTGGTCCAGTCCCGCAGGTCGTGCACACGCAGGTCGAGCAGCCCGGCCTTGCGCGCCTTGCCCACCAGCGACAGGTCCAGCGCCGCCAGGTAGTCGGGGAAGATCGAGACGACGTCGACGCGCACGTCAGTCCTCCGGGCGGTCGACGACGGCGGACTCCGCGTCCCGGGCGAGCAGCCCGCCCGGCGGGGTCAGCACGACCCGGCCGCCGGCCACGTCGACCGTCGGCACGATGGCGTGCACGAACGGGACGAGGGTGCGCTCGCCGCCCGGCTCACGGACCACGAGCGCGTCGTGCGCGGGCAGGTGCTCCAGCCCGACGACCTCGCCCACGACCGTGCCGTCCTCGAGCTCCGCCCGCAGACCCTGCAGCTCGTGCGGGTACCAGGCGTCCTCCTCGTCGGAGGCGTCGGCCTCGACGACGAGCTCGACGCCGCGCAGCGCCTCGGCGGCGGTCCGGTCGGCGACCTCCGCGAACGACACGAGCCAGCGCCCCTGGTGCTCGCGGGCGGCGGTCACCGTCAGCGGCCCCGCCGACGCCGGGTCGGTCCGAAGGGTGAGGCCGACCGCCAGCCGGTCCTCGGGGTTGTCGGTGCGCAGGTCGAGACCGACCTCGCCCCGGAGCCCGTGCGCACGCGCGACGCGCGCCACCACCAGCTGCATGACCACTCCTGTCTCGAATTCGCTCCACGGGACGTCGACGGCCCCGCGGTCCAGCATGCCCCGCCCTGGTCGAGGCCACAGACGACGAGGCCCGGCCCCACCGGCGTGCGGTGGGGACCGGGCCTCGTCGAAGCTACGGCAGCGGGTGCGGCGGTCAGCGCCGGTCGACGTCCACGACGTCGACCCGCACGGGGCCGTCCGTCGCGAGCGCGCCGACCACGGTGCGCAGAGCCTTCGCGGTCCGTCCGCCCCGGCCGATCACGCGGCCGAGGTCGTCGGGGTGCACCCGCACCTCGAGCAGGTCGCCCCGGCGCTGCGTCCGTGCGCCCACCCGGACGTCGTCCGGGTGGTCCACGATGCCGCGCACCAGGTGCTCGAGGGCCTCGGCGAGCATCAGGCCTCGGCCTCGGCCTCGGCGGACTCCGCCGGCTCCGCGGTCTTCTTCTCGGCGGCCTTCGCCTTGGCCTTCTCGGCCTCGGCGGCAACGGCCTCGATCGCGGCGGCGCTGTCGGCCTTCGCGGTCTTGGTCCGCAGGGTGCCCTCGGCGCCGGGCAGGCCCTTGAACTTCTGCCAGTCACCGGTGACCTTGAGGAGCGCGGCGACCTGCTCGGTCGGCTGCGCACCGACGCCGAGCCAGTACTGCGCGCGCTCGGACTTGATCTCGATGAACGACGGCTCCTCGGTCGGGTGGTACTTCCCGATCTCCTCGATGACGCGGCCGTCGCGCTTGGCGCGCGAGTCGGCCACGACGACGCGGTAGTACGGGGCCCGGATCTTGCCGAGGCGCTTCAGACGAATCTTGACGGCCACTGTGGTGGTGTCTCCTGGTTCTGGTGGGGCGACCTTGCGCTCCGCCGGGTGGGGTCCTGGCGGCGCATGAGGTCAGGACGCGACCTGCGCAGGAGAGAGGGGCCTGGGCACGCCGAGTACCCGGCCATTGTGCCAGACCCGGGGGGCGCGCTCCAACCTCACGTGACGCACCTCTCGCCGCCGGCTCGCGTCAGCCCCGCACGACCTGTCCGCGCAGCACGACGGCCGTCGGGTGCCGCAGCACCTCGATGTCCTCGCGGGGGTCGGCCGGGTAGACGACCAGGTCGGCGCTGGAGCCCTCGACCAGCGCGCCGAATCCCAGCACCTCGCGGGCCCGCCAGGTCGCCATCGCGACGACGTCGGCCGCGGGGATGCCCGCCGCGACCAGCTCGACGCACTCGTCCACGACCCGCCCGTGGCCCAGGGTGCCGCCCGCGTCCGTGCCGACCAGCAGCGGGACGCCCGCCTCGTGCAGCGTCCGCACGTGCTCGTAGCGGCGCGCGTGCATGCGCCGCATGCGCGCGGCGTACACGGGGTACTTGTCCTGCGCCTGCTCCGCGATCTCGGCGAAGCGCCCCACCTGCAGCAGCGTGGGTGTCACCGGGATGCCGCGCGCGGCGACCTCGTCCACGTAGCCGCCGACCACGCCGGTGCCGTGCTCGATGCCGTCCACGCCCGCGGCGAGGAGGTCGCCGACGACCTCCTCGGAGAACGCGTGCACCGTGACGCGCGCCGCCTCGGCGTGCGCGGCGGCGACGGCCTCGACGAGGACGTCGCGCGGCCACAGCGGCCGCAGGTCGCCGTCGGCGCCGAGGTCCCGGTCGATCCAGTCGCCGACGAGCTTGACCCACCCGTCCGCGCGACGCGCCTCGGCACGCACCGCGCCGGGCAGGTCCGCCACGTCGTCGAGCTCGAGGCCGAAGTTCCGCAGGTAGCGCCTCGGCCGCGCGAGGTGACGACCGGCGCGCACGAGGCGGGGCAGGTCGGGCCGCTCCTGCACCCAGGAGGTGTCGGCCGGCGACCCCGCGTCGCGCACGAGCAGGACACCCGCGTCGCGGTCGGCGAGCGCCTGCGCGACCGCCGTCTCGGCGTCGACGGCGCCGTCCGGGCCGAGGCCCACGTGGCAGTGCACGTCGACGAGCCCCGGGAGCACCCAGCCCTCCAGGTCGCGGGTGGCGCTGCCCTGCGGCGACGGCCTGGTCAGGCTGACGCGTCCGTCGCGCACCCACATCTCACCGACGTCGCGGTCCTGTCCGAGCAGGACATGGCCGGTGACGTGCAGCGGGACGTGCGGGGCGGACATGGTCGAAGGCTACCGAGTCGCAGGGTTCGTCCGGGCGCGCCGGGCCGGAGGCTCAGCGACCGCCGAGCAGCTTGTCGAAGCCGTCGGGGAGCTGGAGCTTGGACAGGTCCTGCTCCGCCGGCTCCGCGCCGCCGCCGACACCGAAGGCGGAGCCGGGCGCCGCGGTGGTCTCGGCGGGGCCGCCGAGGGCGCGCTGCAGGGCGTCGCGCTCCTGCTGGGCCCGCTTCGCCGGGTTGCCGGACTTGCCCTTGACCTTGCGCTGCGGCGCCTGCTTGCCGCGCGCCTTCTTGCCACCGCCGGGCATCCCGGGCATCCCCGGCATCCCGCCGGGCATGCCCGGCATGCCGCCGCCCTTGCTCATCTGGCGCATCATCTTCTGCGCCTGGCCGAACCGCTCGAGGAGCTGGTTGACGGCCGTGGTGGTCTGCCCGGAGCCGCGCGCGATGCGCGCCCGGCGCGAGCCGTTGATGATCTTGGGGTTGTCGCGCTCGGCCGGCGTCATCGACTGGATGAGGGCCTGGACGCGGTCGACCTCGCGCTCGTCGAAGTTCTCGAGCTGCTCGCGCATCTGCCCCATGCCCGGCATCATCCCGAGCATCTTCTTCATCGAGCCGAGCTTCTTCATCTGCTGCATCTGCACGAGGAAGTCGGAGAGGGTGAAGTCCTCGCCCTTCTCGACCTTGGCCGCCATCTTGGCGGCCTCCTCGGCGTCGAACGCCTTCTCGGCCTGCTCGATGAGGGTGAGCACGTCACCCATGTCGAGGATGCGCGAGGCCATCCGGTCGGGGTGGAAGACCTCGAAGTCGGTCAGCTTCTCGCCCGTGGAGGCGAACATGATCGGCCGGCCGGTGATGGTGGCCACGGACAGCGCGGCACCGCCGCGGGCGTCGCCGTCGAGCTTGGACAGCACCACGCCGGTGAAGTCCACGCCCTCCTCGAACGCCTTCGCGGTCGCGACGGCGTCCTGGCCGATCATCGCGTCGATGACGAACAGGACCTCGTCGGGCTGCACGGCGTCGCGGATGTCCGCGGCCTGGCGCATGAGGACCTGGTCGACGCCGAGGCGGCCGGCGGTGTCGACGATGACGACGTCGTGCTGCTTGGTCCTCGCCTCCGCGACACCCTGGCGGGCCACGCCCACGGGGTCGCCGATGACGACGTCGGTCTCCGCGCCCTGGTTGCCCGGGTGGGGCGCGAAGACGGGCACGCCCGCGCGCTCGGCCACCACGGACAGCTGGGTGACGGCGTTGGGCCGCTGGAGGTCGGCGGCGACGAGCAGCGGCGTGTGGCCCTGGTCCTTGAGGGCCAGCGCGAGCTTGCCGGCGAGCGTCGTCTTACCGGCGCCCTGGAGGCCCGCGAGCATGATGACCGTGGGCGGCGTCTTCGCGAGCTGGAGCGGGCGGGTCTGGCCGCCGAGGATCGCGACGAGCTCGTCGTTGACGATCTTCACGACCTGCTGCGCCGGGTTCAGCGCGCCCGACACCTCGGCGGACAGCGCGCGCTCGCGCACGGCGGCGGTGAACTCGCGCACGACGGGCACGGCGACGTCGGCGTCGAGCAGCGCCCGGCGGATCTCGCGCACGGTCGCGTCGATGTCCGCCTCGGAGAGCCGGCCCCGACCGCGCAGGTTCTTGAACGTCGCGGTGAGCCGGTCCGACAGGGAGTTGAACACCAGGCAGGTCCTCACAGAGAGTCTTCGGGGGATGCAGCCACCTAGCCTACCCGTCACCCACCGGTCGCCAGGCGGTCGGTCCCGAGCGCCCGGCGGGCCCGCCGCGTGAGGTCGTCCACCAGGGCCGCGCGCCACGCCGTCCAGCCCGCCGGCCCCAGGGACGACGCGTCGGCCTCCGTCAGCGCCCGGACCGTCTCCAGCAGGTCCGCGCGGTGCTCCAGCGCGTCCAGGAGCTCCGTCACGGTGGCCGGGTCCTCCAGGTCCGCGGTGGTCGCCAGCCGCGCGAGGGTGAGGTGGTGGCGCACGACCAGGCCGACGTCGCGCGCCACGGCGTCATCGAAGCCGGTGCGCCGCACGACGTCGGGAGCGATCGCGGCGCCCTCGACGGCGTGGTCCGTGCTGGCCGCGCCGCGCCGCTTGCCGATGTCGTGCAGCAGCGCGGACAGCAGCAGCACCTCGCTCGGCGCCGGGGCCACGCCGGCGTCGGCCGCGATCTGGCGTCGCACCCGCGAGGCCCGGGCGACCGTCTCGACGAGGTGCCGGTCGACCGTGTGCCGGTGGATCGCCGCGCGCTGCGGGCGGTTGCGCACGCCGGCCCACTCGGGGATCCAGGTCGTCACGACGCCGGCGAGGTCGAGCGCCTCCCAGACGGGCACCTGGGCCGGGCCGGCGCCGAGCAGGGTGAGCAGGGCCGTGCGGGCGGCGGGCGGCCACGGCACCGGAGGCGGCGGGCTCTGGGCCAGCGAATGCACGGTGACCGGTGAGAGCACGAGGCCCGTGCGCGCCGCGGTGGCCGCCGCCCGCAGCGGGAGCAGCGGGTCGTCGGCGGGCTGCGCACCGGCGGCCAGCACCAGCTCGCCGTCGTGCTCGACGAGGCCGTCGCCCGCGGACCGCAGGCGCGGGGCCGACCGCCGGCCCCGGACCACGACCGGCCGGCGCACCGCGGGGCGCTGGAGGGCCTGTCGCGCCCGGCGCACGGTCGAGTCCAGGGCGTACGAGATCTCGCGGCCCGCCTCGGCGAGGCCCGCCAGCAGCTCGTCCGGGTCGTCGTGGCCGCACCGCGCGGCGACCTCGTCCAGGTCGGCGAGCAGCAGCCGCGTGGAGCGGCGCCGCGTGACGACGTGCACCGTGTCGCGCACGTCCAGCAGGTGCGCGTACGCCCGGTCGACCCGCCCGTGCGGCCGGTCGGTGAGCCAGGTGGCCGCGAGCGCCGACAGCAGCACCGCGTCGCGGATGCCGCCGCGGGACTCCTTGAGGTCCGGCTCGATGAGGTACGCGAGCTCGCCGGCCCGCTCCGCGCGCTCCCGGGCGCTGTGCAGCAGCTCCGGCAGGCGCCGCCGGGAGGCGGACCGCCAGTCCGTGAGGATCGCCGAGGCGGCCCGGTGCACGACCACGGCGTCGCCCGCGAGCGGGCGCACGTCGAGCCAGCCGACCGCGGCCGGGAGGTCGGTGGACGCCAGCCGGCGGGTCTGGCTCAGGGAGCGCACGGCGTGGTCGACGTCGACCCCCGAGTCCCACAGCGGGTACCAGAGGGCGTCGGCGAC
Organism: Isoptericola sp. NPDC057559; assembly: GCF_042801555.1. Lineage (NCBI taxonomy): Bacteria > Bacillati > Actinomycetota > Actinomycetes > Micrococcales > Promicromonosporaceae > Isoptericola > Isoptericola sp. NPDC057559. Next base: position 154,159 of record NZ_JBHVFQ010000009.1, on the reverse strand, counting down.
CCGGGCGAGCTCGTCGGGCTTGTGGGTGCGGCCGTCGTGCACGAGGACGAGGTCGAGGTCGGACAGCGGGCCCGGCTCGCCGCGGCCCAGGCTGCCCACGGCGGCCAGCGCGATCCCCGCCGGGTCGACGTCGGCCGTGGCGGCCTCGTACAGGGGCGCGAGCCGGTCCGTGACGAGCTGCTGCAGGGCGGTGCGGCGCGCGACGCCGGACCGGCCGGGGCCCGTCAGCCCGTCGGCCAGGGCGAGCAGGTCGGCGCGCAACGGGCCGACCGGGCCCCGCCCCCCGGTGGTCGGGGGGCGGGGCCCGGTCGGGTCCCCGAGGGGGTCGGGCACGGGCAGCGCCACCTAGAGGGCCGCGTCGCCGTGCTCGCCGGTGCGCACCCGCACCACGTCGTCGAGCGAGGTGGTCCACACCTTGCCGTCGCCGATGCGCCCGGTCTGGGCGGCCTTGACGACGACGTCCACGACAGTGGGCGCGTCCCCGTCCGCGACGAGCACCTCCACGCGGACCTTGGGCACCAGGTCCACGGTGTACTCGGCGCCGCGGTAGACCTCGGTGTGCCCCTTCTGGCGGCCGTAGCCGCTGGCCTCGCTGACCGTCATGCCGCGGATGCCGGCGGCCTCGAGGGCGGACTTCACGTCGTCCAGGCGGTGGGGCTGGATGACTCCCGTGACGAGCTTCATGCGCGGATCTCCTTCGCGACCGAACCCTGCTGGATCGTCTCGTACGCGGTCTCGCTGTGCACCGCGAGGTCGATGCCGCCGACCTCGGCCTCCTCGGGCACCCGCCAGCCCATGACCGCCTTGAGGGCGAGGGCTATCACCGTGGTGAGCACCAGGGAGAAGACGACCGCGATGAGGGCGATGATCACCTGCACGACGAGCTGGGAGAACCCGCCGCCGTAGAACAGGCCGGTCTCGGTGGCGAGGAAGCCGATGGAGACGGTGCCCCAGAGGCCGGCCACCAGGTGCACGCCGACGACGTCGAGCGAGTCGTCGTAGCCCAGCTTGTACTTGAGGCCCACCGCGAGGGCGGACAGGACACCGGCGACGGCGCCGAGCAGCAGCGCGCCCACGGGGCTCACGGACCCGGCGGCCGGGGTGATCGCGACCAGGCCCGCGACGACGCCGGACGCGGCACCGAGCGAGGTGGCGCTGCCGTCGCGCAGCTTCTCCGTGACGAGCCAGGCGAGCATGGCGGCCGCGGTCGCCGACGTCGTGTTGACCCACGCGAGGCCCGCGGACTCGTTGGCGCCGAACGCGGAGCCGGCGTTGAACCCGAACCAGCCGAACCACAGCAGCGCCGCGCCGAGCATCACCATCGTGAGGTTGTGGGGGCGCATCGGCTCGGTGCCGAAGCCCTTGCGCTTGCCGACCACGAGCGCCAGCACGAGGGCCGCGGCGCCGGCGTTGATGTGCACCACCGTGCCGCCCGCGAAGTCGATCGGCGCGGCGATCCCGCCGAACGGCCCGTCGGCGGACAGCAGCCCGCCGCCCCAGACCATGTGCGCCATCGGGAAGTAGACGACCGTCGCCCAGATGCCCGCGAAGACCATCCAGGTCCCGAACTTCACGCGGTCGGCGATGGCGCCGGAGATGAGCGCGACGGTGATGATCGCGAACGTGACCTGGAAGGCCACGTCGATGACCTGCGGGTAGTTGCCCAGCGGGCTCACCACCGCGTCACCCGCGTCGTCGAAGAGCGTCCCGCTCAGCCCGAACTGGTCGAACGGGTTGCCGACGATCCCGCCGACGTCCGAGCCGTAGGACATCGACCAGCCCCACAGCACGTAGATCACGCCGATGACGCCGATCGCGCCGAACGACATCATCATCATGTTCAGCACCGACTTGCCGCGCACCATGCCGCCGTAGAACAGCGCCAGGGCGGGCGTCATGAGGAGCACGAGCGATGCCGACGTCAGCATCCACGCAGCGGCCCCGGTGTCCCATTCCATGGTGTTCTCCCCTCGCCAGCCCGGCGGCTGGTCGGGGACAACACTCGCGGTGCACCGTTTCGCCCGTGCTCAGGTTGTGTGACGGGCAGGTGACAAAGCGGCCTCGGACGTCAACGTTCTGTTACGTGGCGCGCCGTTGCCCCGGTCCGGCGGGTCAGCCGAGGAGGCCGTCGACGAACTGCTCGGGGTCGAAGGGCGCCAGGTCGTCCGGGCCCTCCCCCAGGCCGACGAGCTTGACCGGCACGCCGAGCTCGCGCTGCACGGCGACGACGATCCCGCCGCGGGCGGTGCCGTCGAGCTTGGTCAGCACGATGCCCGTGACGCCCGCGACCTCGCCGAAGACGCGCGCCTGGTTGAGGCCGTTCTGGCCCGTGGTGGCGTCGAGCACCAGCAGCACCTCGGCCAGCGGGGCCTCCCGCGTGATGACGCGGGTGATCTTGCCGAGCTCGTCCATCAGGCCGGCCTTGTTCTGCAGCCGGCCCGCGGTGTCGACCAGCACGACGTCCGTACCGTCGGCCTTGCCCTGCTTCACCGCGTCGAACGCGACGGCGGCCGGGTCCGCGCCGTCGCGGTCCGCGCGCACGGTCTCCACGCCCACCCGCGAGCCCCAGGTCTGCAGCTGGTCGGCGGCCGCCGCGCGGAACGTGTCCGCCGCGCCGAGGACGACGGTGCGGTCCTCCGCGACCAGCACCCGCGCGAGCTTGCCGACGGTCGTCGTCTTGCCCGTGCCGTTGACGCCCACGACCAGCACCACCGCGGGCAGCCGCGTGCCGTCGTCGCCGACCGGGCCGGTCGTCGCGATCTCGCGGTCCAGGGACGGGTCGACGACGTGGAGCAGCTCCTCGCGCAGCAGGTCGCGCACCGACCGGGGGTCCTTGACGCCGAGCACACGCACCCGCGTGCGCAGGGCGTCGAGCAGCTCCTCGGCCGGGCCGGCGCCGATGTCGGCGAGCAGGAGGGTCTCCTCGAGCTCGTCCCAGTCGTCCTCCGTGAGGTGGTCGCGGGAGAGCACGCTCAGCAGGCGCGCGCCGAACGGGGAGCCCGAGCGGGCGAGCCGGTCGCGCAGGCGGACCAGCCGGCCCGCGACCGGCTCCGGCGTCTCCAGGGCGGGGGCCGCCGGGCCGGCGTCCTCGGGCGCCGCGACCTCCGGCACCCCGACCCCCGGCTCCGCGGCGGGCGCCTCCGGGGCGGGCGGCGCGAGCGTCGTCGAACCACCGGCGTCGTGGTCCGGGCGCCGCCGGCGCGACCGCGGCACGAGCAGGGCGGCGCCGCCGCCGACCACGACGACGACACCGAGGAGGATCCAGAGCCAGAGCAGATCAGTCACGCGCACAGTCTCCCAGAACCGCGCACCACCGCCGCCCGGGCCGGCTCACCGCCGGGCGGCGCGGGACGCGGGTCGCGAGCGACCCTGCGGCGCCGGCCGCGACGGCTCACTCGGGCTTGCGGACGGTCCCCACGTGCCAGGTGCTGCGCGCCTGCAGCCGCGCCCGGTGCAGGGCCTCGGTCAGCTCCTCCGGGTCGACGTACCCCGGGGCGTCCTCGATCGTCGCGGCGAAGAACTCGTCCATGCCGGTCTCGACCGGGGCGGGCGGCGCGGCGCGCCTGCGCCGGAGCCCGGACCGGAAGTCGCGGAGGAAGCGACGGAGGCCGGGGGCGTCCTCGTCCTGTCCCTCACGACGCTCCATGACGTTGGCCACGAGGAACACCACCGCAGCGAGAACGAGGGACCCGAGGACCCAGAAGACGAACGTGAGCATGGCGCTATTCTCCTCGCGCGACGGCGGTCTCGCGCATCCGCTGGGAGATGACGGTCGTCACACCGTCGCCGCGCATGGTCACGCCGTACAGCGCGTCCGCGACCTCCATCGTGCGCTTCTGGTGGGTGATGACGATGAGCTGCGAGTCCTCCTGCAGCTCACGGAAGATCTCGAGCAGCCGGCCCAGGTTGACGTCGTCCAGGGCGGCCTCGACCTCGTCCATCACGTAGAAGGGGCTGGGGCGGGCCTTGAAGATCGACACGAGGAACGCCACGGCCGTGAGCGACCGCTCCCCGCCGGACAGCAGCGACAGCCGCTTGACCTTCTTGCCGGCCGGCCGCGCCTCGACCTCGATGCCCGTCGTGAGCAGGTCCGACGGGTCCGTCAGCACCAGCCGCCCCTCGCCCCCGGGGAAGAGCCGGCCGAACACCCGCACGAACTGCTCCGCGGTGTCCTGGAAGGCCTCGGCGAACACCTGCTGCATGCGCTCGTCGATCTCCTCGACGATGTGCAGCAGGTCCTGGCGCGACTTCTTGAGGTCGGCGAGCTGCTCGGTGAGGAACTGGTGGCGCTCCTCCAGGGCCGCGAACTCCTCCAGCGCGAGCGGGTTGACGGCGCCGATCCGGGCGAGCGCCCGCTCCGCCGTCGCCAGCCGCTTCTCCTGCTCCGCGCGCACGTAGGGCACCGGGTCCGGGTCGGGATCGTCCTCCGCCGCGTCGGCGGGCCGCGCCACGGGCACGTCCCGGTGCGGGCCGAACTCCTCGACGAGCACCTCCGGGTCGCTGCCCAGCTCGTCGACGGCCCGGGCCTGCAGCTGCTCCAGCCGTGCCACCTGCTGGGCGCGCGCTACCTCGTCGCGGTGCGCCACGTCGGTGAGGTCGCGCAGCTCGCCCGCGAGCCGGTCGGCGTCGGCCCGCACGGCGTCGAGCTCCTGCTGGCGCGCCGCCCGCTCCTCGTCGGCCGCGGCCCGCTCGGACTGCGCCCGCTCGATCGACCGGGCGAGGACGCCGAGCGCCGTGCCGGCGTCGTCGCGCACCGACGCGGCCGTGCGCGCCTCCGCCGCCCGCTGCACCGCGCGCCGCTCCGCCTTCTCGCGCGCCGCCCGCTCCTGGGCGGCGGCCCGGGCGAGGCCCTGCGCGCGGCCCGCGACCGCGCGCGCCCGCTCCTCGCTCGTGCGCAGCTCCAGCCGCGCCTCGGTCTCGGCGGCGCGCGCCGCGGTGGCGCTCGCCTGGGCCGCGTCCCGCTGCCGCTGGGCGGCCTCCACCTGCTCCTGCGACTGGGCGGGCTCCGCCTCGGCCACCTCGAGCCGACGCGCCAGGTCGGCCAGCTCGGCCTCGTCGGCCTTGCGCCGGTCGTGGGCCTTCGCGAGCGTGGCGCGGTGCCGCTCCGCCTCCGCGAGCGCGGAGCGGTGCGCCGCGCCCAGCGTGCCGAGCTGCTCGGCCACGGCGGCGAGCGCCGCGTCGGACTCGTGCAGCCGCGCGAGGGTGTCGTCCTGGGCCGCCTGGGCCGCCTCGAGGCGCTCGCGCGCGCCGACCAGCTCGAACCGGCACCGCTCCCCGCGGGCGGCCGCGTCGTCGAGCCCCTCCTTCGCCTCGTCGAGCGCGGACGTCAGGTGCAGCACGCTCGGCGCCGCGGCGGAGCCGCCCCAGGCGCGCCCCGCCCCGAGCAGGTCGCCCGCGCGCGTGACCGCCACGACTCCCGGCGTCGCCTGCACCAGCGCGCGGGCCTGCGCCAGGTCGTCCACCACGACGACGTCCCGCAGCAGGGTGCGCAGCGGGGCCGCGGCGGGGCCGGCCACGGTGACGACGTCGGTCGCGCGGCGCGCGCCGCGGGGCAGGTCCACCGCGACGGGGTCGCTCGCGTCCGCCGGCGCGGACCCGCCCACCACGAGGCCGGCGCGGCCCGCGTCGTCGTCCCGCAGGCGCCGCAGCGCGTCGACGGCGGCGTCGACGTCGCGGACCGCGACCGCGTCGGCGACCGGGCCGAGCGCGGCGGTCACCGCGTCCTCGTAGCCCTGCTCGACGCCGAGCAGCGCGGCCACCGAGCCGAGCACCCCCGGCGCGGCGTCCGCGAGGAGGGCGCCCGCCCCGTCCTTGCGGTCGAGGCTCAGCTCGAGCGCCTCGACGCGCGCGCTCCACGTGGCCCGGTCGCGCTCCGCCTCCGCCGCGCGGGCCTCCAGGTCCCGCACCGCGGCCTGCGACTCGGCGAGCGCCGTCGTCGCGTCCTCGTGCCGGGCGTCGAGGTCCTCCTCGCCCTCCTCGGCACCCACGACCTGCACCTCGAGCGCGCCGAACTCGCGCGCGGCCTCCTCGGCCCGGCGCTCCGCCTCCGCCACGACCTCCCGCACGCGCTCCAGCTCCGCGTCGCCGGCCTCGACCCGGCTGCGGCGGGCGGCCACCTGCCCGGAGAGCCGCGCCAGGCCCTCGCGCCGGTCCGCGGCGCCGCGGTGCAGCGTCGCGAGCTCGCGCTCCGCGGCGTCCGCGGCCTTCTCCGCATCGGTGCGGGCGGCGACGACGCGCTCGACGGCCTCCCGCGCCAGCTCGACCTCGCGGGTCAGCTCCGCCTCCGTCGCCCGGGCGCGCTCCGCCTGCGCCTCCAGGGCGGCCGGGTCCTGCCCGCGCTGCTCCGGCTCGACGGTGCCGAGCAGCCGCACCCGCTCGTCGGCCAGCGTCGCCAGGCCGCGCAGCCGCTCCCGCAGCGCGCTCAGCGCGTGGAACGCGTCGGCCGCACGACCCGCGTCCGCGACGGCGCCGGACGCCGCGACCTCCAGGCGCGCCAGGTGCGCGCGCGCCCGCTCCAGCCCCTGCTCCGTGGCCTGCTGCCGCTCCTTCAGCGCCGCCTCGTCCGCCCGCTCCTGCGCCATCTGCGCGGTGAGCTGGGCCAGGTCGTCGGCCAGCAGGCGCGACCGGGCGTCGCGCAGGTCGGCCTGCACCGTCCGGGCCTTGCGGGCCGCCTCGGCCTGCCGCCCGAGCGGCCCGAGCTGGCGGCGCAGCTCCGCCGTGAGGTCGGTGAGGCGGGCGAGGTTGCCCTGCATCGCCTCGAGCTTGCGCAGCGCCTTCTCCTTGCGCTTGCGGTGCTTGAGGACGCCCGCGGCCTCCTCGATGAAGCCGCGGCGGTCGTCGGGCGTGGCGCGCAGCACCGCGTCGAGCTGCCCCTGCCCCACCACGACGTGCATCTCGCGGCCGATGCCGGAGTCGCTCAGCAGCTCCTGGATGTCGAGCAGCCGGCACGAGCTGCCGTTGATCGCGTACTCCGACCCGCCGCTGCGGAACAGCGTGCGGGAGATCGTCACCTCGGTGTAGTCGATCGGCAGGGCGCCGTCGGTGTTGTCGATCGTCAGGGACACCTCGGCGCGGCCCAGCGGGGGGCGGCCGGAGGTGCCGGCGAAGATGACGTCCTCCATCTTGCCGCCGCGCAGCGACTTCGCGCCCTGCTCCCCCATCACCCAGGAGAGCGCGTCGACCACGTTCGACTTGCCCGAGCCGTTGGGCCCGACCACGCACGTGATGCCCGGCTCGAGGCTCAGCGTCGTCGCCGAGGCGAACGACTTGAAGCCGCGGAGCGTGAGCGTCTTGAGGTGCACGCGGCGAGCCTAACCGCCGGAGGCCGCGGATCCGCGGAACTCCGCCGGTCCCGCCCGATCACACCCGGCCCCGCCCGACCCCGGGTACGCATCGAGCGTGCCGGCTCGTTCCTCACCATCGTCGGTCGAGGAACGAGCCAGCACGCTCGATGCTTCGGGGCGCGGGACGCGGCGCCCCCGCCGCCGGGATGTCAGAGGTGCGGGAACCAGAGCCCGATCTCGCGGGCCGCGGACTCGGGCGAGTCGGAGCCGTGCACGAGGTTCTGCTGCACCTTCAGGCCCCAGTCGCGGCCGAGGTCGCCGCGGATGGTGCCCGGGGCCGCCTCCGTCGGGTTGGTCGCGCCCGCGAGGGAGCGGAAGCCGGGGATGACGCCCTGGCCCTCGGCGACGACGGCGAGCGTCGGGCCCGACAGCATGAAGTCGACGAGCGGCTGGTAGAACGGCTTGCCCTCGTGCTCGGCGTAGTGCGCGGCGAGGAGCTCGGTCGTCGCCTGCTTGAGCTCGACGGCGGCCAGGGTGTAGCCCTTCGCCTCGATGCGCCGCAGCACCTCGCCGGACAGGCCGCGGCGGACGCCGTCGGGCTTGACGAGCACGAGCGTGCGCTCGACGGGCTCGGCGGGCAGGGTCGTGTCTGCGACGTCGGTCATGCCCCAGAGCCTATCGGCGCCGGCACCCCCTTCGACCACGGGACCCGTGTCGCCATGACGTGAATGACGACACAGGTCCCGTGCTCGAAGGGTGCGCGGCCGGTCAGAGGTTGGGGGCCGTCTCCGGGTGCTCGGCGTCGTAGGCGGCACGCTCGCGGTCGATGCGGCCGCCGAGGCGCAGCGCCACGACCCACATGACGACGAACAGCACCCCGACGACGAACATCATCGGCAGCAGCAGGCCCATCGCCAGCACCGGCACCTGCACGACCGTCCCCGCGTAGTACCCCATCGGCGTCCCGACCATGCGGGACATCACGAGCAGCACCACGAACAGCACGCCGATGACGCCCCAGAGGGCCACCGGGGACTCGATGACCAGGGGTCCGCGCTCGTAGCCGGAGTTGCGCAGCCCGTAGAGGGCGACGCCGGCGAAGAGCACCACGAAGGCCTCCAGCTGCAGCATCATCGACGTGAACTGCGCCTTGGCGGGCCTGCGGGGCTTGATGCGGTCCCCCGGGCGGGGACGGTCGTCCTTCTTGCTCACGACCCCACGATATCCGCGCGCTCGCGGGTGCCGGGACCGTCGTCCGGGGCGACACCCTCGGACGCGTCGCCGATCTCGTCCACGACCACCGCGCCGGGCTCGCCGTCGGCCGCGAGGGCCTTGGCGGGGTCGGTGACCGCCTCGCCGCGCGCCACCATGCCGGCGATGTCGGAGAGCTTGATCACGGGCAGGAAGATCGCGAGGACCAGGCCCAGCACGATCAGCGGCAGCAGGTACCAGAACGACGGCGCCAGCGCGTTCGCGTAGGCGTCGATGACGCCGGACTTGAACGGCTCCGGCATGGCCTGCACGACGGCCGGGGTGAGGCCCTCCTCCGACGCGCCGCCGGCGCCCGCGGGCATCCCGGCGAAGACCTCCGTGAGGTTGTCCTTCAGGCGCGTGGTGAAGATCGTGGTGAACAGGGCCGTGCCGACCGCGGCGCCGATCTCGCGGAAGAAGTTGTTGGCGCTCGTCGCCGTGCCGAGCTCGCGCGGGTCGACGGCGTTCTGCACCGCGAGCACGATGGTCTGCATCACGAGGCCCATGCCGGCGCCGAGCGCGAAGATCATGGCCCCGAAGGTCCACATCGACATGTCGCCGGACAGGCGCGTGAGCCACACCATCGACAGGCCCACGACGATCAGCCCGACGACCGGGTACGCCTTGTACCGCCCCGTCCTGGAGATCGCGATACCCGAGGCGATCGAGGTCAGCATCATGCCGGCCATCATCGGGAGCATCAGCCAGCCGGACTCGGTGACGCCGGCACCGGTGGACATCTGCAGGAACGTCGGGATCATCGCCATGGCCGAGAACATGCCCATGCCGAGCACCAGGCCGATGAGCGTGGTGATCGTGAACGTGCGGTTCTTGAACAGGCGCAGCGGGATCAGCGGCTCGGCCACGCGGGTCTCCACCACGATGAACGCGGCGACGGCCAGCAGGGTCACGACGACCAGGCCGGAGAGGCGCCAGTCGGCCCAGTCGTAGCCGCCGGAGGACAGCGACCGCCAGCTGGTGACGAGGACGATGCCGGTGGTGGCGACGGCCATGGTCACGATGCCGGCCCAGTCGACCGGGCGCGAGGAGCGGTGCGACGGCAGCTTGAGCGAGAACCAGGCGATGGCGAACGCGATGATGCCGATCGGGATGTTCAGCCAGAAGGTCCAGCGCCAGCCCGGGCCCTCGGTGAGCCAGCCGCCCAGGAGGGGGCCGAGGACGGCGGAGATGCCGAAGAGGGCGCCGAGCGGGCCCATGTACTTGCCGCGCTCGGAGGCGGGCACGATGTCGGCGATGATCGACTGCGACAGGATCATCAGGCCGCCGCCGCCGAGGCCCTGCACGGCGCGCCAGACGACGAGCTCCGGCATGTTCTGGGCGAACCCGGCGCCCGCGGACGCGAGCGTGAACAGGCCGATCGCGACGAGGAACGGCCAGCGCCGCCCGTAGAGGTCGCCGAACTTGCCGTACAGCGGCATGCCGATCGCGACGGCCAGGATGTAGGCCGTGATGACCCACCCCTGGTGCTCGACGCCGTTGAGCTCGCCGACGATCGTGGGCATCGCGGTGCCGACGATCGTCTGGTCGAGGGAGGACAGGAACATCGACGCCATCAGGGCGCCGAAGATCAGCCAGACGGTGCGCTGCGTCAGGACGACGAGCGGCTTGTCCGGCGCGGTGGGAGCAGCGTGGCTCATGGGACACCTCGGATCGGTGGCGCGGAGCGCCGGGTAGTGACGGGGGCTGGGGGGTCGGGGGCGTGCGGTCGGCACGGCGCCGGGGCGCCGGGTTCCCGCCGCGGGTCACGCCGCCGGGTTCACGGGTTCACGCCGTGAGGATCGCGGCGAGCTGGTCGATGACGCGCGCGACGTGGTCGCCGACGTCGCCGTGGCGGCCGGTGCGGTCCCACTCGTCCATCGCGGCGCGCGCGACGCCGAAGACGACGAACGTGCACACCTCCGGGTCGGCGGGCAGCGGGGCCGCCTGGTGGCGCCGCTCGAACAGCGCGACCACCTGCGACTTGTGCCGCTCGAACCAGGCGAAGTGCCGGGTGAGCAGGCGCGGCTCGAGCTGGAGGATCTCCAGCATCCGCTCCGCGGCGTGCTGGCCGGGGCCGGAGAACGCGTGGAGCAACGAGCGCACGAGCACCTCGACGTCCGCCACGAGGCGGCCGTGGGGTCCCCCGGCCGCGAACGACTCGCGGACCTCGGCGCTCAGCTCGAACGCGCCCTGACCGAGCACCGCGTCGTCCTTCGACTCGAAGTAGTTGAAGAACGTGCGGGGCGAGATCTGGGCGGCCTCGGCGATCTCCTCCACCGTGACCGCGTCGAAGCCTCGCTCGAGCACGAGGCGCTGTGCGGCGTCGACGATCGCGTCCGTGCGGGCGCGCTTCTTGCGCTCACGCAGCCCGAGGTCGCCGGCGGCAGATGGAGGAGTCACCGGACAATGATGCACCCGCTGCAATTTTGCACCAAGTGCAATTTCCTGTGAGCGTGCTCACACCTCGCCGAAGCCGCCCTCGATGAGCCCGACGACGGTGGCCACGGCGTCCTGCGCGTCGGCCCCGCGGGCCGCGACCTCCACCTCGGTGCCCGCCGCGGTCCCGAGCGCCATGAGCTGCAGCACGCTGGTCGCGTCCACGCCCTGCAACGTCACCGGGCCGCCGAACGCCGCCGCGGCGCGCGCCACCACCGCGGCCGGGCGCGCGTGCAGGCCCAGCGGGTTGCGGATCGTCACCCGCGCCGTCACGGCGTCCCCCGGGCCCGCGCCCCGGTCCGCGGCGGGCGGGACGGGCGCGGCAGGGGCGCCGGGCACGCCGGGCGCCGCGGCAGCGGGCGGGCCGCCGGCGGACTGCGCGGCCGCGAGCACCGCGGCGACGTCCGCGCCCTGCTGGGCCGCGACCGCGGCCGCGACGGCGCCCTCCACGAACGGGGCGTCGGCGAGCAGCACCCGGCCGGCGAGGTCGTCGTCGAGCTCCAACGCGGTCTCGACGGTCAGGACGGCGGAGCCGAGGTCGGCCAGGACCACGACGCCGTCCGCGCCGGGCAGCACGCGCCCGAGGGCCTCCTGCACGACCTCCAGCGACGTGCCGAGGCCGCCCTCGCCGTCCCCCGCCCCGCAGTCGATGGCCACGTCCGGCGCCATCTCGCGGGCCAGCTCGGCCGCCCCCTCCGCGAGGCGGGCCGAGTGGGAGACGAGCAGCAGCCCGACGCTCACGCCGGGTCGCCGCTCACGTCGCCCGCCGCGCCGTCCAGGGCCGCGTCGAGCGCGGCGCGCAGCAGGAGCGCGGTCGACCGGGCACCCGGGTCCTCGTGCCCGGCGCTGCGCTCGCCCAGGTAGGAGGCGCGCCCCTTGGTGGCCACGAGCGGGATGGTGGCGGTCGCGCCGGCGTCGGCGGCGTCCGCGGCGGCGCGCAGCACCACGACGGGGTCCTGGCCGGCGTCCGCGGCGGCGGTGGCCGCCTCGACCGCGGGGGCGAGGGCGTCGACCATCGTCTTCTCCCCCACCTGCGCCTTGCCGCGGGACGTCACGCCCTCGAGCGCGGCGTCGAGCAGGACGACGACGCCGGACCCGTCGACGCTCGGGCGCGCGGAGCGCTTCGCCGCGCGCAGGAACGCCGTCCCGTACAGCGGGCCGGAGGCTCCCCCGACCTTCGACATGAGCGTGGTGGCCACGAGCATGAGGACGTCGCCGACGTCCGCCCGCTCCGCGGCGCCCGGCTCGTCGAGCTTGGCGACCACGGCCTGGAACCCGCGGTTCAGGTTCTCCCCGTGGTCGCCGTCCCCGATCTGCCGGTCGAGCTCGGTGAGCTCGTCCTTCGCCGCCGCCACGACGTCGGCGGTGCGCCGCACCCAACGCTCCGCCCAAGCCACGTCGAGACCCATCCCCGCACGCCTCCTCGCCTCGGGGCGCCCCTCGGCGCCCGTCACCAGTGCAACGCCGCCGTGCGCACCGGCGCGTCCCACAGCTCCCGCAGCTCGTCGTCCAGCCGCAGCACCGTGATGGACGCGCCCTGCATCTCCAGGGACGTCACGTAGTTGCCCACGAGCGACCGGGAGACGGTGACACTGCGCTCCTCGAGCAGCCCGCGCGCTCGACCATAGACGACGTACAGCTCCGACAGCGGCGTGCCGCCCATCCCGTTGACGAACAGCAGCACGTCGTCGCCGCCCGCCAGCCGGAGGTCGTCGGCGACCGGGTCGAGCAGGCTGCGCGTGATCTCGGTGGCGCCGGAGAACGGGATGCGGTGGCGGCCCGGCTCGCCGTGGATGCCGATGCCGATCTCCACCTCGTCGTCGGGCAGGTCGAAGGAGGGCTTGCCCACGTGCGGCACCGTGCAGGCGGTGAGCGCCACGCCCATGGAGCGCACGTTCGCGACCACGCGGCCCGCGACCTCCGTGACCGCGCCGAGGTCGTCGCCGCGCGCCGCGGCCGCGCCGGCGATCTTCTCCACGCACACGGTCCCGGCCACGCCGCGGCGGCCCGCGGTGTACAGGGAGTCCTCGACCGCGACGTCGTCGTTCACGAGGATCGTCGTGACCTGCGACCCCTCGGCCTCGACGAGCTCGACCGCGGTCTCGAAGTTGAGCACGTCGCCGGTGTAGTTCTTCACGATGGCGACGACGCCCGCGCCGGAGTCCGCGCCCAGGATGGCGGGGACGATCTGGTCCGGGGTGGGCGAGGTGAACACCGCGCCCGGGACGGCCGCGTCGAGCATCCCGTCGCCCACGAACCCGGCGTGCAGGGGCTCGTGCCCCGACCCGCCGCCGCTGACCAGGCCCACCTTGCCCGCCACGGCACCGCCGGCCCGCGACACGTAGACGGGCTCCAGGTGCACGTCGACCAGGTCGGCGTGCGCGAGGGCGAAGCCCGCGAGCGAGTCGGTGACCGCGTCCGCGGGGTCGTCGAGCAGCTTCTTCATGTCCTGCCTCCTCGGCTCACGGCTGCCACGCACGGTCGGCGGCCTGTCCCCCATCCAACACCCGGCGGCGACGGCACGCAGCGCCCCGGACGGCCCGCGCGCGGGTGATCATGCGCGTCGCGGGCGCGCGGATCCTGCTCCGCCGGGTCAGCCCCGGCCGAGCAGGATCCGCGCGTCCGCGACGGTGATGACCGACCCCGTGACCAGCACGCCGCGCCCGGTGCCGACGCCCACCTGGTCGCCGCTCTCGGCGAGGTCCGCCGCGACCTGCAGCGCCTCGTCGAGCCGGGCCGTGGTGCGCACCCGGTCCTCGCCGAAGATCTCGCGCGCCACCTCGGCCAGGTCCTCGGGGTCGGCCGAGCGGTCCGAGGAGTTGCGGGTGAGCACCAGCTCGGTGATCGCCGGCTCGAGGGTGGCGAGCAGGCCCTCCACGTCCTTGTCGGCCATGACGGCGACGACGCCGACCAGCCGCGGCAGGTCGAACTCCTCGTCCAGCGCGTCGACCAGGGCCTGCGCGCCGTGCGGGTTGTGCGCCGCGTCGACCAGGACGGTCGGGCTGGAGCGCACCACCTCGAGGCGGCCCGGCACCACGACGTCGGCGAACGCGGTCTCCACCACGCCCCCGTCGAGCGCGCGCCCGCCGAGGAACGCCTCGACGGCCGCCAGGGCGAGCAGCGCGTTGTGGGCCTGGTGCACGCCGTGCAGCGGCACCAGCACCTCGGTGTAGAGCCCGGCGGGCGTGCGCAGGTCCACGAGCTGCCCGCCGACGGCGACGCGGCGGCCGGCGACCTCGAGCTCCAGCCCCTCGCGCAGCAGGTGGGCGGAGACGGCGGCGGCCCGCTCGCGCAGGATCTCCTCCACGACCGGCTCCTGCGCGGCGCTCACCACCGTGGCGCCGTCCTTGACGATCCCGGACTTCTCCGTCGCGATCTCGGCGAGCGTGGAGCCGAGCCAGCGCTCGTGGTCGATCCCGACGGGCGTGAGCACGGCGACCTCACCGTCCACGACGTTCGTGGAGTCCCAGCGCCCGCCCATGCCGACCTCGATCACCGCGACGTCGACCGGGGCGTCCGCGAACGCGGCCACCGCCATCACCGTGAGGACCTCGAAGAAGCTCAGGCGGGGGCCGCCCTCGGCCTGCGACTCGCGGTCCACGACCCCGATGTACGGCGCGACGTCCTCCCAGACCTCGACGAACCGGGCGGCGCTCAGCGGCTCGCCGTCCACCTGGATGCGCTCGGTGACGCTGGTCAGGTGCGGCGAGGTGAACAGGCCGGTGCGCAGCCCGTGCTCGCGCACGAGGCGCTCGGTCATCCGCGCCGTCGACGACTTGCCGTTGGTGCCGGTGAGGTGGATCGACCGGAACGCGCGCTGCGGGTCGCCGAGCAGCTCCAGCACGCGCTGCACGCGTGCCAGCGTCGGGTCGATGTCGTGCTCCGGCGCGCGGGACATGATCTCCGCGTAGACCTCGCGCAGCGACTCGTTCGCGACGGCGTCGTCGGCCGCCTGGCGGGCGGCCTGACGCTCGGCCGCGCGGGCCTTGCGAGCGGCGGACGAAGGCTTGTTCTCAGCGTCGGGGGTCACTCCCGAAGGATAGGCGGTGCCCGCCCGCCGACGACGACGCGTCAGCGCGGCTCGAGCACGACGACCGGCGTCTCGCCGGACCGGTGCGCGGCGAACCGGTCGACGTCGCCCCAGCCCCGGTGGCTGCCCACGAGGGCCCACAGGCGGTCGCGCTCCGGCCCCTGCGCCGCCGCGCCCCGGACGGGACGTGGGCCGTCGACGGTGTCGACGTCGGCGTCGGGGTGGGCCCGCAGGTTGAGCCACCACGCGGGCGGCGGGTCGCCCCAGCCGTTCATGGCGAGCGTCACGTACCGGCCCTCGTCCTCGACGTAGCCGAGGATCACCGCGCGCTCCTGGCCGCTGCGCCGCCCGACCACGCGCAGGCGCAGCATCCCGAACCTGCCGCCGGGCGTCGGGCGGCGCAGCGGCCAGCGCCCGCCGGTCAGCCGGTAGCCGGCCCGCTGGAACGCCCACGCGGAGCGCACGAACCAGCGCGGGGGCACGAAGGGGGGACGGTCGGGGGCGGGTGTCGCGACCATGGCGGGGACTCCTCGCGGGCGCCGGCGCCGGCGCGCCGGGACGTCCAGGCTAGCCCCGGGGGGCGGTCCGCGCCGCGGTCGTCGCCCGGGGCTGTCGTCGACCGGCGCTACGGTCGACGCGATGGCCACCGACGACGCCCCAGTCCGCCTCGCCCACCACACCGTCCAGGGCCCGCCCGGGTCGACGGCCCCGCCGCTCGTCCTGCTGCACGGCGGAGGCGGCGACGGGACCACGTGGGACCCGTTCGTCGCACCGCTCGCGCGCCGCGCCACCGTCGTGGTGCCCGACCTGCGCGGGGCGGGCCGCAGCCCGGCCGTCGGCGCCGGCTCCGTCACCGCGCTGCGCGACGACGTGCTCCTGCTGCTCGACGACCTCGCCCTGGACCGGGTGGTGCTGGTCGGCCACTCGCTGGGCGGGCTGGTCGGGCTGCTGGTGGCGCAGGAGCGGCCCGGCCTCGTCGCCGCGCTCGTGCTGGAGGAGTGCCCGCCGCCGGAGCCGCTCGGCCTGCCCGTGCCGACGGGGTTCGCGGACGACGCGTCGTTCTACGAGCGCAGGATCCGCCCGGCGGTGCTCGCCACGCTCAACTCCCCCGACCCCGCGCGGGCGGACGCCCTGGCCGGCGTCACCGCGCCGACCCTCGTCATCGGCGGCGGCCCCGACAGCCACCTGCCGCAGGACGCGATGGAGCGGATGGCGGCGCGCCTGCCCGACGCGCGGTTCGTCACGCTGCCCGGCGGCCACCTGGTGCACCCGACCCACCCCGAGACGTTCCTGCGCGAGGTCGAGGCGTTCCTCGACCTCGCGCAGGGCGGGTGGTGACCGCGGGTCCCGACGGCCGGGGCGGGCCGGCTCAGCCGGCCGGCGTCTCCCGCCTGCTCACGCGCACCGCGCGCTCGCCGTCGCCCGCCGCCACGGCGAGGTCGAGGGCGAGGGTCTCGCGGGCGATGAGGTCGCGGTGGGCCTCCACGGCGGCGACGTGCTCGGCCGGGACGTCGAGCTCCAGCGCGATGCGGTCGCCGACCTCGAGGCCGGCGGCCTTGCGGGCGTCCTGGACGTCGCGGATGACGTCGCGGGCGTAGCCCTCGGCGCGCAGCGCGTCGTCCAGCGCGAGGTCGAGGACGACGAACCCGCCGCCGGGCAGCACGCTCGCCGCGACCTCGCCGCCGGCACCCTCCGCCACGACCGTCGTCAGCTCGTACTCGGGCGCGAGCAGCGGCTCGTCGCCCGCGTCCGTGGTCACGACCACCGTGCCGTCGTCGTCGCGCCGCCACGCGCCGGACTTCGCGGCCTTGATGACGGCCTGGACGCCGCGGCCCAGGCGCGGGCCCGCCGCCCGGGCGTTGACCGCGAGGCGCTCGGTGATGCCGAACCGCTCGGACGCCTCGGCGTCGGCCTCGACGAGGTCCACCGCCTTGACGTTGAGCTCGGTGGTCAGCAGGCCCGCGTAGTCCGCGAGCGCCGCCGGGTCGGGCACGGCGACGGTGAGGCGCGCCAGCGGCTGGCGCACGCGCAGCTGGTGGGCCTTGCGCAGCGCGAGGGCGCTGGACACCACGGCGCGCACCTCGTCCATCGCGGCGACGAGCTCGTCGTCGCGCACGAGGGCGGGCTCCACGGCGCCGTCCACGCTCGGCCAGTCCGTGAGGTGCACGGACCGACCGCCGGTGAGGCCGCGCCAGACCTCCTCGGTGAGCAGCGGGGCCAGCGGCGCCATGACGCGGGTCAGCGTCTCGAGGGCGGTGTACAGCGTGTCGAAGGCGTCGGCGTCCTCGGCCCAGAACCGGTCGCGCTGGGTGCGCACGTACCAGTTGGTGAGGACGTCGAGGTGCTCGCGCACCGACTCGCAGGCGCCGGAGATGTCGTAGGCGTCGAGCTGCGACGTCACGGTGGCGACGAGGTCGTGCGTGCGCGCCAGCAGGTACCGGTCGAGGGCCGGCAGCCCGGCGACGCGGTCGGCCGTCACGGGCTTCGCCGTGTAGCCGGCGGCGCCCCCCTCGGAGCCGGTCGCGCTGTTCGCGTACAGGGTGAAGAAGTAGTACGTGCTCCACAGCGGCAGCAGCACCTGGCGCACGGAGTCGCGGATGCCCTCCTCCGTCACGACGAGGTTGCCGCCGCGCAGGATCGGGCTGGCCATGAGGAACCAGCGCATCGCGTCGGAGCCGTCGCGGTCGAAGACCTCGGAGACGTCCGGGTAGTTGCGCAGCGACTTGCTCATCTTGCGGCCGTCGGAGCCCAGCACGATGCCGTGCGAGACGGCGGTGCGGAACGCGGGCCGGTCGAAGAGCGCCGTGGCGAGCACGTGCAGCAGGTAGAACCAGCCGCGCGTCTGGCCGATGTACTCGACGATGAAGTCGCCCGGGTAGTGGTGCTCGAACCAGTCGGCGTTCTCGAACGGGTAGTGCACCTGGGCGTACGGCATGGAGCCGGAGTCCATCCACACGTCCATGACGTCCTCGACGCGGCGCATCGTGGACTTCCCCGTCGGGTCGTCGGGGTTGGGGCGGGTGAGCTCGTCGACGAACGGTCGGTGCAGGTCCGGCTCGCCGTCGGGGCCCAGCGGCAGGCGACCGAAGTCGCGCTCGATCTCCGCCAGCGACCCGTACACGTCGAGGCGCGGGTGCGCCGGGTCGTCGCTCTTCCACACGGGCACGGGCGAGCCCCAGAACCGGTTGCGGCTCAGCGACCAGTCGCGGGCGTTCGCGAGCCACTTGCCGAACTGGCCGTCCTTGATGTGCTCCGGCGTCCAGGAGATCTCCTGGTTCAGCTCGACCATGCGGTCCTTGAACTTCGTCACCTCGACGAACCACGACGACACGCCCATGTACATCAGCGGCTGCCGGCAGCGCCAGCAGTGCGGGTAGGAGTGGGCGTACGACTCGCGGCGCAGCAGCACGGCGCCGGCCGTCACCGACCCGGCCTCCGCCTCCCCGCGGGTGCGCGCCTTGAGGTGGTCGATGATCGGCAGGTTGGCGTCGAAGACCTGCAGCCCGGCGTACTCGTCGACCGGGTGCGTGAACTTGCCGTCCGCGCCCACGGGCATGACGGAGGCGACGCCCTCGCGGTCGCACACGACCTTGTCGTCCTCGCCGAACGCGCCGGCGCTGTGCACCAGGCCGGTGCCGTCCGTCGTCGTGACGAAGTCCGCCTCGACCACGCGGTGCGCGCGCTCGCGCCCCTCGTAGTAGGCGAACGGCGGCACGTAGGAGGTCTGGAGCAGGTCGCGGCCGGTGAGGCGGCCGACGACGCGCGGGGCGTCCTCGCCCTCGTCCGTGAGCTCGCGGGCGTACGCGTCCACGCGCGCCGCGGCGAGCACGTACCGCTGCGGCGTCCCGGTGAACGACGACTCCACGACGACGTAGTCGATGTCCTCGCCCACCATGACGAGCAGGTTGGAGGGCAGGGTCCACGGCGTGGTGGTCCAGATGAGGAGCTTGTCCCCGGGGCGCACCACGTCCTGGCCGGCGGGCACGGTCGCGACGTCGAAGCCGACGGTCACGGCCGGGTCCTGGCGCGTCTGGTAGACGTCGTCGTCCATGCGCAGCTCGTGGTTGGACAGCGGCGTCTGGTCGTTCCAGCAGTACGGCAGGACGCGGAAGTCCTCGTACACGAGGCCGGCGTCGTAGAGCTTCTTGAAGCCCCACAGCACCGACTCCATGTAGGTGACGTTGAGCGTCTTGTAGTCGTGGTCGAAGTCGACCCAGCGCGCCTGGCGGGTGACGTAGTCGCGCCACTCGGACGTGTACTTCAGCACCGACGCGCGGCAGGCCGCGTTGAACTTCTCGATGCCCAGCTCGAGGATCTCGTCCTTGGTCTTGATGCCGAGCTGGCTCATCGCCTCGAGCTCGGCGGGCAGGCCGTGGGTGTCCCAGCCGAACCGGCGCTCCACGTGCTTGCCGCGCATGGTCTGGTAGCGCGGGACGACGTCCTTCGCGTAGCCGGTGAGCAGGTGCCCGTAGTGCGGCAGGCCGTTGGCGAACGGGGGGCCGTCGTAGAAGACGAACTCGTTGCTGCCGTTCTCGCCGGCCGGGTTCTTCGCCACCGACGCGCGGAACGTGTCGTCGGCGCCCCAGAAGTCCAGGACCTCGCGCTCGATCGCCGGCAGGTCCGGGGACGCGGGGACGCCGGCGATGCCGAAGGCGGCGCCCGGCTGGTCGGGCCTCTGGTCGGACGAACGGTGCTGCGGATAGGCCATGGGTGGGCTCCTGTGCGAACGAGCTGGCGGTACGGGTCGGCGGATCGAGTGCGTCGTGCTGCTGTCTCCGCGAGGACGACGCCCCCGCCCCGAAGGGCGCGGGTACCGCGGTACCACCCCGCTTGCGGACACCTGCCGAGGTCTCGGCACGGCGCCCGCCGCTCGTTCACGGCTGTCACGGGCCTACCCGTCCGGTTCTACTGGGAGTGGGACGCACTCGGTTCTTCCGGAGGCTCGCCGGTGATGGCCGGGTCGACGCCTGTGCGTCCATGGTAGCCAGCCGCGCAAGCCGGTCCCCGACGCCGCGCCATCGGCATGGCGACTCGTCTAGGGTCACGCGGGGCGGCGGGCGCCTGACGGACGTGGGCGGAAGGACGGGCCGGTGGGCGCGGTGGGCTGGTGGGACCGGCGGCAGGTGCCGCTGTACCTCGCCGCGATCGTCGTCGGCGCCGCCGCCGGCCTGACCCTCCCGCAGGTGGCGCCCGCCCTGGAGCACGCGATCACGCCGGTCCTGGCGCTGCTGCTGTTCGCGACGTTCCTGGGCGTGCCCCTCGTCGACGTCGGGCGCGCGTTCCGCGACTGGCGGTTCCTCGCCGTGGTGCTCACGACGAACTTCGTGGTGATGCCCGCCGTGACGTTCGGGCTCTCCCGGGCCGTGGCGGACGACGCGGGGCTGCTGCTGGGCGTGCTGCTCGTGCTGCTCACGCCGTGCGTCGACTACGTCGTGGTCTTCACGGGGCTGGCGGGCGGCGCCCGCGACCGGCTCCTCGCCGCGACCCCGCTGCTGATGCTGCTGCAGCTCCTGCTGCTGCCGGGCTACCTCGCCCTCCTCGCCGGCCCCGGCGTGCTCGGCGTGGTCGACGCGGGACCCTTCGTGCACGCGTTCGTCGTGCTCGTCGTGGCGCCGCTGGCCGCCGCGGGCGTCGTCCAGGCGCTCGCCCGGCGGGGCGGGGCGGACCGGCCGGGTGCCGCGGGCCGCGCCGGCCGGGCGACGGAGGCGGTGGCCGCCGGCGCCATGGTGCCGCTCATGATGGCGACCCTCGCGGTGGTGGTCGGCTCGCAGGTCGCCGCCGTCGGGGCCCGCGCGGTGGACCTCGTGCGGGTGGTGCCCCTCTACGTCGCGTTCGTCGTCGTCGCCGTGGCGGTGGGCCTGGCCGCCGGGCGGGCCGGACGCCTCGACGCGCCCCGCACCCGCGCGGCGGTGTTCTCCACGACGACGCGCAACTCCCTGGTCGTGCTGCCCCTCGCGCTCGCGCTGCCCGGCGCGCTGGCCCTCGCGCCGCTCGCGGTGGTCACCCAGACCCTCGTCGAGCTCGTCGCCATGGTCGTGCTGGTGCGCCTGGTGCCGAGGCTCGCCCCGGTGCGCTGAGGCGCGCGGGGTAGCGTCGCCGGCATGCGCCGCGGACCGCTCCTCGCCCTCGCCGGGCTCGCCGCCGCGCTCGCGGGCAGCGAGTGGCTGAACGGCCGCTGGTCGCGGACGCTCGTCGCCGACGACGCACGACCGCCCGGGGGCACGCAGGCCGTCGTCGTGCTCGGCTTCCGCAACCCCGGCCCCGCGGCCAACGCCGTGAACCGGTGGCGGGTCCGGGCCGCGCTCCGGTCGATCGACCCCGCCGCGCGGGCCACCCTGGTGCTCAGCGGCGGCGCCACCACCGGCGGGCGGTCGGAGGCGAGCGTGCTGAGCACGCACGCCGTCGCCGTCCTCGGCTACGACGGCCCCGTCGTGCTCGAGGAGGAGAGCCACACCACGTGGGAGAACGTCGCCTGCGTGCTCCCGCTCGTCGAGGACGCCGACCGCATCACGATCGTGTCGCAGCCCGCCCACGCGCTCAAGGCGCGGGTCTACGCGCGGCGGCAGCGGCCCGACCTGGCGGGTCGCCTGACCCGCGCCGACGACCACCGGTGGGGCGAGTGGCTCGCGCTGAAGCCGGTCCTCGCCGCCTACGGGCTGTGGACCCTGCGCGGCGTCCGCGCGGACCTGAGACGACCGTGACCGCGCCCTTCGGTCAGTCGTCGCGCGGCACGGCGCGGAACGACGTCGGCAGCCCCAGCTCCCGCCGCAGCCGCGCCGCGTAGGGGGCCCGCGCGTCGGGCGTCGCCCAGGCCGCGTCGTGGTGGCGCCGGTACAGGTCGTCGCCGCGGTGGCGCGGGAAGACGTGCACGTGCAGGTGCCACAGGTCCTGGTCCCCGGCGGGCTCGTTGTGCTGCCGCACGGACGTGCCGTCGCACGCGTACGCGGCGCGCACGGCGACGGCCACGCGCCGGACGAGGTCCCACACCGCCTGGTTGTCCTCGGGGGTGATCGCGTACAGGTTCTCGACGTGCGCGCGCGGGATCACCAGCAGGCTGCCGGGGTTGCCCGGCCACCACTTCGGCGCCACGCGCGCGTACGCCCGCCCGGTGACGGCCACGACGTCGCCCGGCCGGCTGTGCTCGTCCCCGCGCCCCTGCTGCTCGAGGCAGAACGGGCACGCGTAGTCCGCGGGCGCGTGAGTGTGCTCCATGCGGGGAGTCTTCCAGCGCCGCGGGCGACCCCGCGACGCCGCCGGCACCCCTAGGGTGTCGCCGTGACCATCCACGAGTCGCTGCTCGCCTTCGCGCTCGTCGCGGGGCTCCTCACCCTCGTCCCCGGCCTCGACACCGCGCTGGTGCTGCGCAGCACCGTGACCCGCTCGCGCTCGCACGGGTTCGCGGCGCTGCTCGGGATCCAGGTCGGCACCCTGGTGTGGGGCGCGGCCGCCGCCGGCGGAGCGGCCGCGCTGCTCGCCGCCAGCCAGACGGCGTACCGCGTGCTGACCCTCGCCGGCGCGGCGTACATGGTGTGGATGGGGGCGGCGATGCTCTGGCGCTCGTTCCGCGCGCCCGCGACCGCGCCCGGGGACGGCGGCCTCGACGTCCCCCTGCCCACCGGCGGCCGGTGGCGCGACTTCGGCATGGGGCTGAGCACCAACCTCATGAACCCCAAGGTCGGCGTGTTCTACGTCGCCGCCATCCCGCAGTTCGTGCCCGACGGCGTGAACCCGCTGCTCATGGGCCTGCTGCTCGCGCTGGTGCACTGCCTGCTGGGCACGGCGTGGCTGTCGCTGGTCGTCCTCGGCGCCGGGTGGGTCGGGCCGCGGCTGCGGCGGTCGAGCGCCGTGCGCTGGGTGGACCGCGTCACGGGCGGCGTGCTGGTCCTGTTCGGCGCGCGCCTCGCCGTGTCCGCGCGGGTCTGACCGGACCCGGCGTCAGCTGAACGACAGCCTCTCCACGACGCGCCGCGCGGCCTCCTCCGGGTCGGCCGACGTGTCCAGGAGGTCCGATCCCGCGAAGGCCCCCTCCCGCCACAGCGACGCGAAGCCGTGCACGACCGACCACGCCGCCAGCTGGACGGCTGCCGGGTCGGCGACGCCGTCCAGCCGGCCGACCCCCTCGCGCAACGCCTGCCCGGAACGCCGGCGGGCGGCGGCCAGGTCCGGGTCGTCGGCCCGGAGCAGGTCGGAGCGGAACATCACGGCGAAGTGGCCCGGCCGGGCGAGGGCGAACCGGACGTAGGCCACCGCCACCTCCTTCAGCTCGGGGCCCGCGGCGACGAGCTCCGCCGCCAGCAGGTCGAAGCCCTCGGTCGCGAGCGCGGTGAACAGCCCTCGCCGGTCGCCGAAGTGGTGCGCCGGCGCGGCGTGCGACACCCCCGACCGCTGCGCCAGGCCCCGCAGGGAGAGCCCGTCGACGCCGTCCTGCGCGATCTGGTCGGCGGCGTGGCGCAGCACGACCGACCGCAGGTCCCCGTGGTGGTACCCGTCCGCCATCAGGCCTCCATCTAGCCATTGACCAGTCCGCGCCCGCGGATCTAACTTGTCACTGTCAAGATCCACTGTAGCCGATCCGGGAGAACGCCATGGCACCCCTCGTCGTCCTCGTCACCGTCACCCTCGCGGCCCGGGGCCTCGGCGCCCTCGGCGTCGACCCGCTCGACGGCTGGCCGCCCGCCCTGACCGCCGGGCTGGTGGCCATGCTGCTCCTCACCGCGAGCGCCCACTTCACGAGCCCCCGGCGCGCAGCCCTGGTCGCCATGGTGCCGCCCCGCCTCCCCCGGCCCGAGCTGCTCGTGACCGTCACGGGGGTGCTCGAGCTCGCGGGTGCCGCCGGGCTGCTCCTGCCGGCCACGCGCACGGCGGCCGGGATCTGCCTCGCGCTGCTGTTCGTCGTGATGTTCCCGGCCAACGTGCACGCGGCCCGGGCCGCCGCCGGCGTCCGCACCATGCCGCTGCCCGCGCGGTCCGCGCTCCAGGTCGTGTTCGTCGCCGCCTGCCTCGTCCCCGCGCTCGCGGCGTGGTGAGGCGCCGGCGTCAGGTGATCGTCACCGGGATGGTCTGCCAGCCGGTGGCGCCGTCGGGCGCGGGCGGCGCCTCGGCCTGGACCTGCACGTTCCCGTCGGCGTCGGTCGCGCGGACCGCCACGGTGTGGTCCCCGGGCGTCGCGTCCCAGTCGTGGCGCCACTGCAGCCAGGTGTCCGGGCCGACGGTCCCGGCGAGCTGCGCCTCGACCCACGCACCGTCGTCGACCCGCACCTGCACGCGCGAGATCCCGGTGTGCTGCGCCCACGCCACGCCGGCGAGCGTCACGGTGCCCGCGGGCAGGTCGGCGCCGGGGCGGGGGACGTCGATGCGCGACGACAGCTTGATCGGGCCCCGCGCGGACCACCCCCGCGGCGTCCAGTAGCCCTGGTCGGCGGCGAACGTCGTCACCGTGAGCTCCGTGACCCACTTGGTGGCGGACACGTACCCGTACAGACCCGGCACCACCAGCCGTGCCGGGAAGCCGTGCTCCACGGGCAGGGGCTCGCCGTTCATCCCCACGGCGAGGAGGCTCGCCCGGCCGGGGTCCTGGAGCACCTCCAGCGGCGTGCCGGCGGTGAACCCGTCCGTGCTGCGCGAGAGCACCATGTCCGCGCCGGCCTGCGGCCCGGCCCGCGCCAGCAGCTCGCGCACGGGGTACCCGAGCCACCGGGCGTTCCCGACGAGGTTGCCGCCCACCTCGTTGGAGACGCACGTCAGGGTCACGTAGTGCTCCTCGAGCGGCAGGGCGAGCAGCTCGTCCCACGTGAGGGTGAACGGCTGGTCGACCAGGCCCGTCACGGACAGCGACCAGTCCCCCGGGTCCACCTGGGGCAGGAGCAGGGCGGTGTCGATCCGGTAGAAGTCCGGGTTCGGCGTGACGTAGGGGGTCAGCCCGGGGACCGTCGCCGGGGCGCCGAAGTCCACGCCGGTGGGCAGCGGCGCGGCCGCCGTCGCGGGGCGCGGCAGCCGGATCGCGTCCCGCGCGGCCGCCACCACGCGGCCGCCGGCGGACACCACGCGCGAGGCCCCGAGCGCGAGCACCGCGCCCGCCGCCGTCACGCCCGTCCACTGCAGGAACCGCCGCCGGTCGACCGCCTCGCGCCAGTCGCCCCCCGGGCGCTCGTCCTCGGCGAACCACACCTCGACGCGGCGCAGCAGCGCGCCCAGCAGGACGACGGCGGCCACGACGCCGACCAAGCTGGGCAGGGCCCACACGACGGTCGCCCCCGGGCGGCGGGCGGCGATGATCGCCGCGACCACGCCGACCGCGCCGAGCAGGACCGCGCCCCACGGCGGGCGACGGCGTTCCAGGAACCCGGCGAACGCGGCGCCCGCGAGCGAGACGACGCCCATCGTGGCGAGCAGCACCGCCTTGTCGGCCGTGCCGAACCAGGAGACGGCGAGGTCCTTGAGCCAGCCCGGCACGCCGTCGACCACCGCGCCGCCCACGGCGACGACCGGGCCGGACCCCGGGCCGACGAACGCGGCGAGCAGCTCCGCGAGCGCGAGGCCCGCCCCCGTCGCGACGACGCCCGCGAGCGCCGCCCACCAGCCGTCGTGCCGTCGCTTCTCGGGCGGGCCCGCCGACGCGGGGTCCCACGGCGGGGCCTCCCCCCGTCCGGCCTCCCCCGGCCCGGCCCCCTGCGACGCGCTGTCCCCTGCCGGCGTGCTGGTCATCCCCTCAGCGTCCCACTGCCGTGCCCGGCTCGGGCAGCCCGGGGTCGCGCCAGCCGGCGAGGTGGCCGAGCCACGCGACGGCGAGCCACGACCCCTGGACGACGATCTCGAGGCCTGGCGCCGCGAGGGTCGCGTCGCAGCGGGTGTCGAGGGTGACGGGCCCCTCCTGCCCGGGCGCGACGGCGAGCGAGCGGAGCGCCAGCGTCGCGCGGTCGACCTCGACGTCGCCGCCCGTCCCCGGGAGCTCGACCCAGAACCGCGGCGCGGTCGCCCACAGGCGCGGGCGGTCCGCCTCGGTCGCGGCGGCCCACGGCGGGGAGCCGCCGACGACGACGCACGGGAGCTCGGCCACCGGCTGCGCGGGGTCGCGGGGCACGCGCGGGGGCTCCGCCGCGAGGCCCGAGAGGTCGCCGGCGGGGGCGTCGCCGCTCGCGATCGACATCGCGAGGTCGACGGCGGCGCGCACGAGGCCCGTCGCCGCGCCCGCGCTCGCGCGGGCCCCGCGCCGCTGTCGGCGCGGCCGCCGCCACGAGATGGCGTCCTGCACGCGACTGGTCATGACGCCGGAGCGTAGCGCCGCCCGGTCACCGCCACGCCCGCCGTCGGTCCAGCAGGCGGGCGCGCACGCGGTCGAGCTCCGCGTCCGTCACGCCGTGCGCACGCAGGTAGGCGGCGGGGTCGACGCCGTCGAGGAACTCCTCGAGGGCCGCGCCGACGTCGTCGCACCAGGCCGCGAGCTCGTCGGGGGCGCGATGGGTCTCGTGCCCGCCGGGGTGGGCGGCGGCGCGCTCGTTGGTCGCGCGCACGGCCAGCAGGTAGTCCTCGACGACCGCGGCGCGCGGCACGCCGACCAGGGTCAGCAGGAGCGCGGTGACCATGCCCGTGCGGTCGCGCCCGGCCGCGCAGTGGACGACGACGGCGCCGTCGGGCGCGGCGGCGAGGGTCCGGAAGACGGCCGCGATCAGGTCGGGCCAGCGCTCGAGCACGGTCGGGTAGTACCGCGGGGTGTCGAGGTGCGGGGCCCACGCGCGCATGAACTCCTCGTCGTCCGGGTCCTCGACCGGGCGGGCGTGGCGCGTCACCGACGACGGCAGGGCGAGCGGCTCCACCTCGGCCGCGTTGCGCAGGTCGACGACGGTGCGGACACCTGCTCCCGCCATCGCCGCGATCCCGTCGGGGCCCGCGTCCTCGAGGCGCGGCGCCCGGAAGACGCGCCCGGCCACGGTGCGGCCGCCGTCGGTGGTGGGCAGCCCGCCCAGGTCCCGGGCGTTCGGCAGCGCGCCCCAGCGCACGGCGCGGCCGTCGTCCGTTGCGGGACCGGCCGCAGGCGTCGGCGCGGTGGGGGCGATGCCGCTCGGGGAGGTCACGCGCGCCAGGCAACCACACGCGCGGCCACGGGCGTACTAGGCTCGACGCCGGATCACGGGCCCGACTCTGGCCCGTCGGCGCGACCCGGGCTGTGGGCCGCGGTTCCACCGGTGCGAGATGCCGCGCCGTCCTGGACCTTTGACCGCCCTGTGCCGTCCCCGACCCGTGATCCTGGAGTCCCCGCGTGCCTCGCCGCCCCCTCTCCGCCGTGCCCGCCGCCGTCCCGACCATCCTCGTGACCGCCCTGTCCGTCGTCGCCCTCGCGGGCTGCGGGCAAGGGCCCGACGCCGGCGCGGCGCCGGCCTCGTCCGCCTCGTCCGACGGAGCCGCCGGAGCGGGCACCTCCTACCCGCTCAGCCTCGACAACTGCGACACGCGGACCACCGTCGACGCCGCCCCGCAGCGGGTCGTGACGATCAAGTCGAGCACCACCGAGATGCTGCTCGCGCTCGGGCTGGGCGACCGCATCGTCGGGTCGGCGTTCCTCGACGGCCCGGTGCCCGACTCCCTCGCCGACGCCGCCGCGGAGGCCCCCGCCGTCGCGACCCCGCTGTCCGACCAGGTTCCCGGCAGCGAGGCCGTGCTCGGGCTGGAGCCCGACCTCGTGTACGCCGGCTGGGAGTCCAACCTCCCCGCGGACGGCGCGGGCGACCGCGCCACCCTGGCGAAGCTGGGCGTCGCGACCTACGTCTCCCCGGCCGCCTGCAAGTCCCCGGAGTCGATGCCCGACCCGCTGACCTTCGACGACGTCTTCGCGGAGATCGACGAGGTCGGCGAGATCTTCGACGCCTCCGACGCCGCGGACGACCTCGTGGCCGCCCAGCGCGACACCCTCGCGTCGGTCACCCGCGACGACCGCGGCCTCACCGCGCTCTGGTACTCCTCCGGCGACGACATCCCGTACGTCGGCGCGGGCATCGGGGCGCCGCAGATGATCATGGACGCCGTCGGCCTGGACAACGTCGCCGCGGACGTGCACGACACCTGGACGTCGTTCTCGTGGGAGCAGGCCATCGAGGCCGACCCGGACGTCATCGTGCTCGTCGACGCGACGTGGAACAGCGCCGAGCAGAAGATCGAGCGGCTGGAGTCCAACCCCGCCACGGCGCGCATGACGGCCGTGCGCGAGGGCCGCTACCTCACCGTGCCGTTCCCGGCGTCCGAGGCCGGGGTGCGGAACGTCGACGCCGTCGTGGACCTCTCCGACCAGCTGGCCGGTCTCGACCTGTGAGCGTCCAGGCCCGGCCCGACGCGCCGCCCGCGCCACCGCCCGCGCCCGGCCCGTCCGCCGCGCGCCGCGGCGCCGGGTGGTGGCTGCCCGCGGCGGCCGTGGTGCTGGTCGCGACCGTCCTCGTGACGGTCACCGTCGGGCCGGCCGACCTGTCCGTCGCCGACGTGTGGCGCTCGATCGCGACGCACCTCGGGCTCGGCGGGGTGCTCGACCTGGAGCCGCTGGGCGCGCTGCCCGACGGCATGGTCTGGGAGCTGCGGCTGCCCCGCGTGCTCACCGCGGCGGCCGTCGGGGCCGGGCTCGCCGTGTGCGGCGTCGTCATGCAGTCCCTGACGCGCAACCCCCTGGCCGACCCGTACCTGCTGGGCCTGTCGTCCGGCGCCTCCCTCGGCGCGGTCCTCGTGCTCGTGGCCGGGCTGACCGTGCTGCTGCCGGTCGCGGCGTTCGGCGGCGCGGTCGTGGCGCTGGCGGCCGCACTCGGGCTCGCCGGGGCGATCGGCACGATCACGCCGACCCGCACCGTGCTGGCGGGGCTCGCGGTGAGCCAGCTCGCCGCCGCCGCGACGAGCTTCGTCATCTTCTGGTCGGCCACCGGCGACTCGTACCGCGAGATCCTGTCGTGGCTGATGGGCTCGGTGGCCGGGGCCACGTGGACGTCGGTCGCGATCACGGGCGTGGCCGTGCTGGTGCTGGGCACGCTGCTCGCCTCGACGGGGTCCGTCCTCGACGCGTTCACGTTCGGCGACACCGCCGCCGCGGCGCTCGGCGTGCCGGTGGCGCGGGTGCGCTGGCTGCTGCTGGTCGGCGTCGCGCTGCTGACGGGGGCGCTGGTCTCGCAGTCCGGGTCGATCGGCTTCGTCGGCCTGATCCTGCCGCACGCCGTGCGGCTCCTCACGGGCGCGCGCCACCGGCTGCTGCTGCCGCTGTCGGCGCTGTGCGGGGCGTCGTTCCTCGTCTGGGCGGACACGCTGGCCCGCACCGTCTTCGCCCCGCGGGAGGTGCCCGTCGGCATCGTCACCGCGGCGGTCGGCGCGCCGGTGTTCGCCCTGCTCCTGTGGCGCGGGCGGAGGATCGCATGAGCGCGGGCACCAGCACCGCCCCGGGCACGGACGCCCGGGCCACCTCCACCGACGCCCCGGCCGCAGGCCTCGACGCCGCCCGCGTCTCGTGGGCGACGAGCGGGCGGCTGATCCTCGACGGCGTGGACGTCACCGCGCCCGCGGGCGCGGTGAGCGGCCTGCTGGGGCCCAACGGGTCCGGCAAGTCGACCCTGCTGCGCGTGGTCGCCGGCGTGCAGCCGCCGTCGGACGGCGGTGCCGGCGCTCCCCGCGTCGCGTTCGCCGGGGCGGACCTGCTCGCCCTGCCGCGTCGCCGCCGCGCGCGCACGCTCGCGTTCGTCGAGCAGGAGGCGTCCACCGACCTGCCCGTGACCGTGCTCGACGCCGTCCTGCTCGGGCGCATCCCGCACCGCCCCCTGCTGGCCGGCGACTCCGCCGCCGACCGGGCCGCGGCCCTCCGCGCCCTGGACGAGGCCGGCGCCGCCGGGCTCGCGGACCGCGAGGTCACGACCCTCTCCGGCGGCGAGCGCCAGCGCGTGCACATGGCCCGCGCGCTCGCGCAGGAGCCCGCGCTGATCCTGCTCGACGAGCCCACCAACCACCTCGACATCGCGGCCCAGCTCGACGCGCTGCGCGTGCTGCGCACGCTCGCCGACCGCGGCGTCACCGTGCTCGCCGCCCTGCACGACCTGCAGCTCGCCGCCCAGCACTGCGACCACGTGGTGCTGCTCGCCGCCGGCCGTGTCGTCGCCGCGGGGGACGTCCGCGACGTCCTCGTGCCCGACGTCCTCGACCCCGTGTACGGGGTGCGGACCGAGGTGCTCACGCACCCGGTCACCGGGCGTCCGGTGCTGACGTTCACGCGCCGCGACTGAGCGGCTCCCGCGAACCGCGCCGGCGGGCGACACGCAGCAGTCGACGAGCGCCCAACTTTTGATTGACTCTCGACGGAAGTCTCGTAGGATGACGACCAGGTGGTCGGCAACGATTCACCCGCCAGGAACGGTTCGACCCCGTCGCCCCCGCGCCGAGCAGCGCGGGGCGACGCGCTCCCCCGCACGACGACGTGCGGCGGGCTTCGCTCGACGACGAGACGAGGAGGGCAGACGCAGGGCGCCGCACAGGCCCCTGACCAGGACCGACACAGAACCGGGCCACCCTGACCCGTCGTTGGCGCGACGGGGGTGACCCGGTCCGGATGACCTCTCGCAGGCGACTGAACCTCACAGGAGTGGCATCAGATGAAGCATATCCACGGGAACAGGGCCCCGAACCGGCGCGCGACCGCCGCGCTCACCGCGGGCCTGCTGGCGCTCACCGGCATCGGCGCCGCCACGGCACCCGCCGTCGCGCACGACGGCGTCGACCACGCGGCCGAGCCGGGCGGCGACGCCGCCCTCGACTGGTCCAACTACGAGAAGATCACGCTCACCAAGGACGTCGGCGAGCCGATCGACATGGCGGTGCTCCCCGACAGCCGGGTGCTGCACACCGCCCGCAACGGCGACATCCGCCTCACCGACCCGTCGACCGGCGTCACGAAGGTGGTCAACACCCTCGACGTGTACGCCAACTCGGAGGACGGGCTCCAGGGCATCGCGATCGACCCCGCCTTCGAGGACAACGGCTGGGTCTACCTCGTCTACGCCCCGCGCGACGCCGACGGCGACGGCGTGTCGGACACCCCCACGGGCAACGCCCCGGAGAAGCTCCCCGCGGGCGAGGACGAGAGCTACTGGGACCGGTGGAAGGGCGTCAACCGCCTCGCGCGGTTCGAGTGGACCGGTGACGAGCTCGACCTCACGTCCGAGCAGAAGATCCTCGACGTGGGCACGCAGCGCGGCCAGTGCTGCCACGTCGGCGCCGACATCGACTTCGACGGCGACGGCAACCTGTACCTCACGACCGGCGACAACACGCCCGCGGGCACCCCGGGCGCGAACGGCTTCGCCCCGAACAACGACGCCCCCGGCATGAACCCGGGCTTCGACTCGCGCCGCGGCGCGGGGAACACGAACGACCTGCGCGGCAAGATCCTGCGGATCCACGTCGAGGCGGACGGCTCGTACACGATCCCCGAGGGCAACCTGTTCCCGCCCGGCACCGAGAAGACGCGCCCCGAGATCTTCGTCATGGGCGTGCGCAACCCGTACCGCTTCGAGGTCGACCCCGAGACGAGCACGCTGTCCTGGGGCGACTACGGCCCGGACGCCACGCGCGCCGTCGCGGAGGCGAACGACCGCGGCCCCATGGGCCTCGTGGAGTGGAACGTCGTCTCCCTCGACGACCCGCACAACTCCGGGTGGCCCTACGCCACCGGCGACAACTTCGCCTACAACGAGTGGGACTTCGCCACGGGCACGCCGCGGGAGTTCTTCGACCCGGAGAACCTCACGAACACCTCGCGCTGGAACACCGGCCTCGTCGACCTCCCCCCGGCCCGCCCGGCGACCCTCTGGTACGGCGACAACGTCGGCGACCAGCCGTGGGACGAGCTGGTGAGCTTCGGCACGGGCTCGGGCCAGGCGCCCATGGGCGGCCCGGTCTACCACTACGACGCGGACAGCACCGCCCCGGGCAAGCTGCCCGAGTACTGGGACGGCAAGTACTTCTTCGGCGAGTTCTCGCAGGACTACCTGGCCGCGTTCACCGTGGACCCGGCCACCCTCGGCGTCACCCACATCGAGGACTTCATGCCGAACTCGGTCATCGGGCCGGCCGGCCAGCCGATCAACGACAACCCGATGGACCTCGAGTTCGGGCCCGACGGGTCGCTGTACGTGCTCGACTACGGCGACGGCTTCTTCCGGGCCAACCCGGACGCCGGGCTCTACCGGATCGACTACGCCGCCGGGAACAAGGCGCCGCAGGCCCGCTTCACCACCACGCCCGACTCGTCGTCCTCGGCACCGCTGGAGGTCACGTTCGACGCGAGCGGCTCGTCCGACCCGGACGGGGACGCGCTGACGTACGACTGGGACGTGGACGGTGACGGCACCTTCGACCTCACCGGGGTCACGGCCACGTACACCTACACGGAGCTCGGCCAGTACACGGCGCGCCTGCGCGTCACGGACGCGAGCGGCAAGCGGTCGCTCACCTCGACGGTGGTCTCGGTCGGCAACCAGGCGCCGGAGGTGACCGTCGAGTTCCCGGAGAACGGCGCGTTCTTCAGTTGGGGAGACGCGATCCCGTTCAAGGTCACCACGAAGGACGCCGAGGACGGCGACGCGACCGTGTGCGACCGCGTGAAGTGGACGTACGGCCTCGGCCACGACGAGCACGCCCACCCCGAGCTCTCGGGCACCGGCTGCGAGGGCGTGTGGCAGACCGACCCGAACTCGCCCGAGCACGGCGCCGGCGCCAACCTCTACGGCGCGGTCGTCGTGACCTACACGGACGGCGGCGCCAACGGGCAGCCCCCGGCGTCGGGCGAGGCCACGGTGCGGCTGAACCCGTTCGTCCAGGAGGCCGAGTTCCACCCGGTCACCGGCGGCGAGGTCGTGGACGACGCGGCCGCGAACGGCGGGAAGGCCGTCAGCCTCGGCAAGAAGGGCTCCCTGGAGCTCGGGCCGGTCGCGTTCGACGGCATCGACGACGTCGTCGTCCGCGCGTCCGGCAAGGGCCAGCTCTGGCTGCGCTGGGGCTCCGCGACGGGCCCGTCGTTCGCCAAGGTCTCCCTCCCCTCGGCCGGGACGCTGACGGACGTCGTCGTGCCGCTCGCCTCGGCGCCGAAGGGCAGCGGGACGCTCTACGTGACGACGAACACGGGGGCCGTCGTCGACACGCTGACCTTCCGTGGCACGGGAGCCGGCACCGCGCGATGACGGCGGGGCCGGTGCCGCGGGCGTGCCCGCGGCACCGGCCCGCACCACCGCGGTGCGGCTCGCCCGAGCCGCACCGCTCCATCCCCTGAAGGAGAGACGATGAGCAGCAAGTCCCAGATGACGCGCCGCAGCCTGATCAAGGCGCTCGCGACGTCGACCGTGGCCGTCGGCCTCGGTGCCGCCGCCGCCCCGGGGGCCGCGGCCGCCACCCCCACGGCGGCCGCGAGCGCCGCGACCGCCGGCAACGGCCGCCTGGTCCCCCCGGGCAAGATCGGCATCCAGCTCTACTCGATCCGCGACAAGGTCTCGAGCCTCGGGTTCCGCACGGTGTTCGAGCAGCTCGCCGACATCGGGTACACCGAGATCGAGTTCGCCGGGTACACCCAGGGCCAGGTCGGGGCGATCACCCCGGAGGAGATCCGCCGGCTCCTCGACGACAACGGCCTGCGGGCCGTCGGGTCCCACGTCGGCATCGGCGCCCTGCGCACGGACCTGGCGCGCCAGCTCGAGATCGCGAACATCCTCGGCATGCCGCACGTCGGGACGGCGAACGCCCCGTCGAACGTCGCCACCGTGGCCGGGTACCGCGCGGCCGCGGACGAGTTCAACGCCTGGGGCGCCCAGGCGAACGCCGCCGGGCTCAAGCTCTACCAGCACAACCACGCGGGCGAGTTCGCGTTCGCGAGCGACCAGCCCGACGTCCGCCTCTACGACGTCTTCTTCGACCACACCGACCCGGACGCCGTGTTCCTCGAGATGGACGTCTACTGGGCCTTCGTCGGCCAGCACCTCTACCCGGGCTTCGAGCCGATCGACTACGTGCGCGGCCACGCGCACCGCTACCCGCTCCTGCACCTCAAGGACGGCGCGCGCAACGAGGCGAACCCCAACGGGTTCGACATCATCGAGTTCGACGCCGGCGACCTGCCCTACCGCGAGTTCCTGCGCGCCACGAAGGCACGCGGCACCCGCTGGGGCATCTGGGAGCAGGACAACGCCCCCACGACCGCCGTCCCGCCGAACCCGGTCGACTCGCTCGGCAACGCCCGCCGCAGCTACACCTCGATCCTCGGCCTGCGGGGCTGAGGCGAGCGGCCACGGGGCCCCGTCCGCGCACGGCGCGGGCGGGGCCCCGTGGCGTGCGTCAGCGGCGCAGGCCCAGCTCGATGGCGGGGCAGCGGTCCATGACCATGTCGAGGCCGGCGGCGCGCACCCGGGCGGCGGCGGCCTCGTCGACGACGTCGAGCTGGAACCACACGGCCTGCGCGCCGATCGCGACCGCCTCGTCGGCGACGGCGCCCGCGAGGTCGGAGCGGACGAACACGTCCACGACGTCGACGGGGAACGGGATGTCGGCGAGGGTCGCGTAGCCCTGCTCTCCGTGCACCGTCTCGGCGCTCGGGTGGACCGGCACGATCCGCTTGCCGGCCCGCTGCAGCACGCCCGCGACGCCGTACGCGGCGCGGGCGGTGTTGGTCGACAGCCCGACGACGGCCCAGGTCGTCGTGTCGGCCAGGACCCGGTCGATCGTGGCGTCGGCGTCGTCCGTCCCGGTGTCGGGGCCGCTCGTCGTGTCCGGTGCGCTCATACCGGGCACAACCCCGGCGTCGAGCGGCCTGTTCCAGTCCTTCGGGTCCCTCATCCGCATGCTCGTGCCCTCCTCGTCCGTCCCGTCGTCCTCGCGCTCACGCGACCGCCAGCGCCGCGCCCGAGAGCGCGCAGGCCGCCGCGCACGCGACCGTGCGCACGTGGTTCCACCGGCTCCACGGCCGGTCGAACGCGGCCCAGCCCGCGGCGTCGGGGCTCGCCGCCAGCCGGTCGTTCAGCGGGACGTTCGCGGCCGCCGTGACCCCGAGCATGCCCACCAGCACCACCACGGCGCACGCCACCACCAGCCACGCGCCGTCGTACCCGCCGACGAGCCCGACCACCCCGGTCACGACCGGCACGACGACGGCCGCGCCGAACAGCGTCATGAACGGGGGCCGCACGGCGTCGGCGTTGATCCCGGCCATGGCCGCCGCGGCGTCGGCCGGGGCGACTCGCCGCAGGCCCGCGACGACGAAGGTCGAGAACGCGGCGAACACCCCGCCCGCCAGGCCGGTGACCAGCGTCGTCAGCACGAGGAGCACGTCCCAGAGGTTCATGGGCCCAGTCAACCAGCGGGACCCGCCGGAGCGCAGCAGGATGGAGTCATGCCCGCCCCTCCTTCGGTCGTCAAGGCCACCAAGCGCTTCAATCCCTACGCCCTGAAGGTGAGCTCGCGCGTGCCGCCCTGGGCCACGCTGCACCACGTGGGGCGCACGAGCGGCCGCGAGTACCGCACCCCCGTCGTCGCGTTCGCCGCCCGTGCGCCGATCGACACGCAGGTGTCGCGCCCGGGCGACCCCGTCGAGATCGGCGAGTACCGCGACATCCTCGTGCTGCACCCGCTGCCCTGGGGCGCCGACGTCGACTGGTGCCGGAACGTCCGCGCCGCGGGCTCGTACCGGCTGACCCGCAAGGGCGTGGACTACCGCGTCGACCAGCTGCGCGTCGTCGACGCCGAGCACGCGCGCGGGCTGCTGAGCGGCCTGTTCGCGTCGCTCACCGGCGCGAGCGGCGTCGAGAGCTTCCTGGTGGGGCGGCTGCGGCGCCTGCCCTCCGGCGCGTCGGCCTAGGGTCGCCGCCGGTCCGGGACGATGGGGCCATGACGACCGTCGCCGGGGACTTCGACCTGACCCTGGACGAGCTGCGCGTCGTGGCCCGCTACGTGGCCGAGAGCGCCGAGCCCGTCCTCCCGCTGTTCGCGCGGGACCGCCCCGACGACCCGCGCCCCGGCGCCGCCCTCGCCGCAGCGTGGGAGTTCGTCGGCGGCGCCCCGCGCACCCGCCTGCAGCGCGTCACCGCCCTCGACGCGCACCGCGCGGCACGGGAGGCGACCACCGAGGCGGCCCGGCTCGCGGCCCGCGCGGCGGGCGACGCCGCGGCCGCCGCGTACCTCCACCCGATCGCGCGCGCCACGCAGGTGGGCCACATCCTGCGGGCGGCGGCGAGCGCGGCGCGGGTCGCCGAGCTGCGAGCCGGCGACGACCCGGAGGCCGGCCTGCGCGCGATCGACGAGGCGCGGGCCCGCGCGACCCCCGCGCTCGTCGACGTGCTCCGCCGCTACCCGCCCGCGCCCACCGGCCGCAGCCGCGTCGCCGCGCTGATGTCCCTCCTGGACGCGGACCTGCGGCGCGCCACCTGACCGGCGCCCCGGGCCCGCCTCAGTCCCGGGGCGGGGGGCCCGCCACCAGGGCGAGCGCCTCCTCGTACGCGCCGCCGAAGCCGATCCGCGTGACGTCGCCGAGGTCCATCGGCCGCGGCGCACGGTGCCACTGCCCCTGGAGGTCGATCTCCAGCAGCCGCACCGTGCCCTCGTCGACGGAGACGACCGCACCGATGAAGCAGACGTCGGGCCGGTCGAGCTCCCGGTAGACCGACGTCGCCGGCGCCGCGGCGGCCGCCGTGGTCACGGCGGCCCGGACGTCGTCGAGCTCGACGTCGATCGGCGGCGGCGGCCACTCCCCGCGGGCACGGAGCGCCGTCACGCTGAAGCAGTCCGGGTCCGGGTCGATGGTCACCGCCCGGACGCCCTCGAGCCGGAGGAGCGTCCAGCCGTCGAACCTGACGCGCTCCGCCAGGTGCGCCAGGGCCACCCATCCGGCGCCGACCCCCACCACGAGTCCTTCGACGTGGTCCGCCCCGCGGATCCACCGGCGCACGCCCACGACCAGCCGCTCGTCCCGCGCCCGCTCCAGCCGTGCGACGACGGCGTCCCTGTCGAACGGCGGCTTCGTCGTCTTCTTGCCGGGCACGGGGGCCATGATGCCCGCGACGGCGGGGATCCTGCGTCCGCGGACGCGGCCGGGCACTATGGACGCATGACTGCGCAGCTCTGGATCACCGG
Organism: Isoptericola sp. NPDC057559; assembly: GCF_042801555.1. Lineage (NCBI taxonomy): Bacteria > Bacillati > Actinomycetota > Actinomycetes > Micrococcales > Promicromonosporaceae > Isoptericola > Isoptericola sp. NPDC057559. The sequence continues at coordinate 117,040 of NZ_JBHVFQ010000009.1, read as the reverse complement.
CGACCCCGACACGGACTCACTGCTGAGCGACGACATGTTCGCCCTGCTCGTGGGCATGCTGCTCGACCAGCAGTACCCGATGGAGCACGCGTTCGCGGGGCCGCGCAAGATCCGCGACCGGCTGGGCAGCATCGACCCGCACGCGGTGGCGGACGCCGACCCGGACGAGTTCGTGACGCTGGCGACCACTCCCCCGGCGATCCACCGGTACGGGCGGTCGATGGCCGCGCGCGTGCAGGCGCTGGCCCGCGCGATCGTGGACGACTACGACGGCGACGTCGCGAACCTGTGGACCCTGCCGGGCGCGGACGGGCCGGCGACCGGCGCCGAGGTGCTGGCACGCCTGCGGGCGCTGCCCGGCTTCGGCGAGCAGAAGGCCAAGATCTTCCTCGCGCTGCTGGGCAAGCAGCGCGGCATCCGGCCCTCCGGCTGGCAGGAGGCGGCGGGCCACTACGGCGACGAGGGGTCGCGGCGGTCGATCGCGGACGTCACCAGCGCGGAGTCGCTCGCCGAGGTGCGCACGTTCAAGAAGGCGCAGAAGGCGGCCGCCAAGGCGGCCAAGCAGGGCTGACCGCGGCCGTCAGCGGCCGGGCAGGGCGCCTGCCGCGCGGAGTCGTGCCAGCAGCGCGTCGTGCGGGACGCCGTGCTCCGTGCCACGGTGCCCGACGGTCGTGACGGCCGTGAGCACGGAGGCGAGCAGCGCCTCCTCGACGGCGTCCATGGTGGCGGCGAAGAGCGGGTTCAGGGCGTCGTCCGGCAGGAGCCGGTCGGCCGGGTCGGCCGTGGTGAACGCCAGACCGTAGTCGCCGCTGCCGTGGGAGAAGTCGGAGCCCACGCGGCCCATCGCGAACACCGCGCGCCGTGCCACGCGCTCCAGCCGGCGCGCGTCCAGCGGCGCATCCGTGGCCACGACGATCATGCAGGAGTTGCCCTCGGGCACCCCCGATCCCTTCGGCACCTCGTCCATCTCTTCGGCACGCGGCCCTGCCGAGGAGATCGACGGCGTGCCGAGCAGATCCGCCGCGGGCATCGGCACGCCCTGCACGGTGAGCGTGCCGGAGAAGTTCGACTGCACCAGCGCGCCCACGGTGCGGGTCGCGCCCGCCACCTCGACGCGGCGCGACGACGTCCCGATGCCGCCCTTGTAGCCGAGGGCGGAGGTGCCGGCCCCCGCGCCGACGCAGCCCTGCGCCACCGGGCCGGCCGTCGCGCCGTCGAGGGCGGCCAGCACGTGGTCCGCGGTGATCGGGCGCGCGCGGATGTCGGAGAGGTACCCGTCGTTCGTCTCCCCCACAAGGGGGTTCAGGGAGCGCACCTCCTCGTAGCCGGGCAGAGCCAGCACGTGCGTGACGAGGGCGTCCGCGGCGCGGAACGCCGACAGCGTCGCGGTGAGCACGACCGGCGTCTCGATCGTGCCCAGCTGCTCCAGCTGCGTGGCGCCGACCAGCTTGCCGAACCCGTTGCCCACGAACAGCCCGCCCGGCAGCGACCGGCGCCGCCCCGGCCCGGCCCCCAGCGCGTCGGGCACGACGGCGGTGACGCCGGTGTGCAGGCGCTCGCCCTCGTGCAGGGTCGTGTGCCCGACGCGGACGCCGGCGACGTCGGTGATGGCGTTCACCGGCCCGGTGGGCAGGTCGCCGACGACGACGCCGAGCTCTCGCGGGCCGGGCCGCGCACCCGTCGGCCGCGCGCTCACGAGCGGGCCCCGGCCGGGACGAGGGCCACCGGGTGCACGTCGCGCCAGGTGCGGGTGCCGTCCACGAGGTCCTGCACGTGCTCCCGGAAGCGGGGGCACGTGGCGATGTCGTGGGCCCGGCACGACAGGGCGTGCTCCGTCATGTGCCGGGAGCGGTCGATCTCCTCCTGGCGCCGGTCGAGCTCGGCGAGGTGGGCCACGAGGACCTCGTGCCGCTCGCGCGCGCCCTGGCCGGACGCCCCGGCGTCGAGCAGCACCTGGATCTGCTCCAGGCTCATGCCCGCCACCTTGGAGCTGAGGATCGTCGCGACGCGCACCACGTCGTCGGGCCCGTAGCGCCGCCGCCCCGCGCCGTCGCGCGCCGGGTCGAGCAGGCCGACCTCCTCCCAGTACCGCAGCACGTGGGTCTCCAGGCCGAACCGCTCCGCGAGCTCCCCGACGCCCCACGACGTCGCCTCCGCCGCACCACTTGACTTCATGTCGACATGAAGTCACAGCCTGGGGTCGGCACGCAACCCGAACCCCCGAAGGAGCCACCGTGAGCGACCACCGACCCACCCTGCACGACGCCGTGATCGTCGGCGCCGGCCCCGCCGGCCTCGCCGCCGCGCTGATGCTCGGCCGCACGCACCGCGACGTCGTCGTCCTCGACTCGGGCGCCTACCGCAACGACCCCACCGACGCGATGCACAACGTGCTCGGGTTCGACGGCGCGGCGCCCGCGGAGTTCCGCGCCGCCGCGCACCGCACCCTGGCCGCGTACGAGACGGTCGAGCTGCGGCGCACCACGGCGCGCGAGATCGCGCCGCTCGACCCGGCGGACCCGGCGGGCGGCTTCGTCGTGCGCACCGACGCCGGCGACGTCGCCGCCCATCGCCTGCTGCTCGCGACGGGGGTGCGCGACGAGCTCCCCGCGACGCCCGGCCTGGACGCCCTCTTCGGCACCGTCGCCGCGCACTGCCCGTACTGCCACGGCCACGAGTTCTCGGGCACGCCGGTGGCGATCCTCGGGGCGGGCCCGCACTCCCCGCGCGTGGCGGGCCTGGTCGAGCGCATCGCGAGCCGCGTCGTCGTGCTCGCCGACGACGCGGACGTCGACCCGCAGGTCCGTGCGGCGCTGGACGCCCGCGGCGTCGCGGTCCGCCCCGAGCGCGTGCTCCGCCTCGAGCCCCTGACCCTGCCCGGCGGCCACCCCGGCGCGCGGGCCGTGCTGGAGGGCGGCGAGGCGGAGGAGCTCGGCGGCGTCATGGTCGCCCCGGCGCTGCACCAGTCGGCGCCCTTCGCGGACCAGCTCGGTCTGGACCTGCGCGACTCCGGCTGCGTGGCCGTGGACGCCATGGCCCGCACGAGCCTGCCCGGCGTCCTCGCCGCCGGCGACCTGGCGCACACCGCCGACTTCCCGATGCCGGTGAGCTCCGTGACCGCGGCGATGGCGGCGGGCCAGCTCGCGGCCGCGTCCATCGACTCCGACCTGCTCGGCCTCGCGCGCTGACGAGGACCCGGTCCCGGCGACGGGCAGGATGGCGGGCATGAACCGTCACCTGTTCGTCGTCGCCCACCCGCACGCGGAGCACACCGCCGCCGGCCTCGTCGGCGGGTGGTACGACTCGCGCCTCACCGACCGGGGCCGCGCCGACGCGCACCGCGTGGCCGCGGAGCTCCGGCGGCGGCTCGACGCGCGTCGCGAGCCGTCCCGCCCGGTGCGCGTCACGACCTCCGACCTCGCCCGGGCCGCCGAGGCCGCGGACGTCGTCGGCGCGGCGCTCGGGGTCGCCGCGGAGCGCGACCGGCGGCTGCGCGAGATCAGCTTCGGTGCCGCCGAGGGCCGCCCGAACGCGTGGCTCGACGCGCGCCGGGGACCGGCCCCCGCCGACGACGACCGGCTCGACCACCGCGGCCCGGTGCCCGGCGCGGAGACGCGCCGCGAGGTGGCCGCACGGGTCGGCGCGTGCGTCACCGGTCTCATGGCGGACGAGGGCCACGACCACGTGGTGGTGACGCACGGCTTCGCGCACACGTTCGTCGTGACCACGTGGCTGCACGTCCCCGTCGAGGCTGCCGGCCTCGCCACCTTCGCGACGTCGCCCGGCGCGATCACCCACCTCACCCACGACGACGGCTGGCGCAACCGGACGCTCGTCGAGCTCGGCGCGACGGGCCACCTGGCGGCCGCCCACTAGGCTCGCCGCATGACCTCACCGCAGCTGCTGCCGCTCGGCCCTGCCCCGCGCCCGACGTCGGGCGACGACCTCGCCGCCCGGCTGCGCGCCCTCGCCGTCCGCGCGGCCGGCCCCGGCGTCACGGGCCTGGACCGGGCCCAGGTGCGGGCGGAGCTCGACGGCGCGGACGTCGCCTCGCTCGAGCTGGACCTCACCGGGGTCGCGTTCGGCGCCCAGCAGAAGGCGCCGGGCGTCGAGTGGTCGCCCGCGACGGTCGTGTCGCGCGAGGAGGGCACGGTGCGGCGGCTGCGGGTGGACGCCCACCCGCTCACCGCCGTCGACCTCCCCGTCGACGTGCTCGTCGAGGCCGCGGGCCTGCGGTTCGCGTGGGTCGAGGGGTCGGACGGCCAGGTCGGGTTCGAGCCGGTCGAGCCCGACGACGCGCACCCGGTCACCGGGCAGGCCAGCGTCGCCGTCTCGCGCGCGGGCCTCGTCGCGACCGTGCACGGCCTGCTCGCCGTCTCGCTGCAGTCGCAGGGCATCACGCTGAGCGACCTGGACGTGCAGATCGACTCGCACGGCCCGCGCGCGGCCGGCCTGCGGATCGAGGCGAAGATCCGCAAGGGCTTCCTGTCCGCGGGGGTGTCGGCGACGGCGTCGGCGTCGATCGACGCGCAGATGGTGCTCACCGTCGGCGACGTGCGCATCTCCAGCGGCAACCCGCTGGTCGCCGCGCTGCTCGGCGCCGTCCGCGGCCGCGTCGAGGCCGCCGCGAACCAGCGCCACGACCTGGCCGCGGCCCTGCCGCCCGGCATCCACCTCTCCGACGTGCGCCTGGACGTCGGCGAGGACCTGGTGATCACCGCCCGCCTGGGCTGACCGGCCCGGCCGGTGTCGGCGGGCCGTGGCAGATTCGTGGTGTGCCCGACAGACCCGACGTCCCGCCCGAGCTCGTCGACCGCCTCCGCGGCCTGCTGCGCTTCCCGGAGTGCGCCGAGGAGGACGCCTGGACGGGCGTGCGGTGGCGGGTGCGCCGCGCCACGGTGGCGCACGTCTTCGGCGGCGAGGACCAGCTGTTCCGCGTGACGTTCCGCGCGGACCCTCAGGAGGTGCAGGCGTTCGAGCACCTCGGCGGCCCGTACTTCCGCACCGGCTGGGGCAGCAACGTGGTCGGCGTCCTCCTCGACGCGCGCACCGACTGGGACGAGATGGCCGAGCTGCTCACCGACTCCTACTGCATCCAGGCGCCGCAGGTGCTGGCCGACGCGGTCGCCCGGCCGGGGCCGGCCGGGTGACCGCCGCCGTCAGAGCGTGACGGACGTGCCGACCAGCACCAGCTCGGACGTGTGCGAGCCGGCGACGCCGACGTTCGCGGGACGCTCCACGAACCCGGGCAGCTCCTCGAGCCCGCCGCCGGCGGCCACGACCCGCAGGTCGAGCGGCTGGCCCGCCGGGACGGTGAGGACGACCTCGAACCCGTCGGCGCCCGGGGCGTAGAAGCGGGTGTCGAGGGCGCCGGCGTCGACCGGGACCTCGCGGCCGGCCACCGTCGCCGACCCCACCCCGCGGGCGTTGAGCTGCACGTACCGCAGGGCGTCGCTGGTGCCGATCCGCGCGCCCTCGCCGGGCGTCACGCGCAGGGTGAGGCGGCGCGCGTCGCCGGCGGGCTCGGTGTCCACCACGTCGACGACGGGGGCGGGCAGGTCGGTCGCCTCGGCGGGGCCCGCGTGGACCTCGTCGGCGAACATCGGGAACGGCTCCGACAGGTCGGTCTCGGTGTCCACGTACTGCGCGGTCCAGTCGCTCGGGTCCTCCTCGTCGGAGACCCAGTGCGCGGTCCCGGTGTCGGCGTCGAGGGCGTACGCGAGGCGGGTGGGCTCGGGGTGCTCGGCGTCGAACGGGTCCGCGACGAAGCCCACGACGAGCGCGCCGACCGCGACGGCGGCGCACGAGCCCACCAGGCCGAGCCCGACGCGACGACCGCGCGGCAGCAGCACCGCGAGCACCGGCGCGAGGGCCAGCCCGAGGAGCGCCGCGACCACCGCGGGGGCGGCCCCCGTGGCCAGCCCGAGCGCCGGGAAGAAGAGGAGCACGATCGGCACGAGGACGACCACGCCGACGCCCGCCCCGACCGTCACGGCGACCCGGCGGCCGACCGTCCCGGGCGCCGCCGTCACGGCGACGAGGCCGGCCACGGCGCCCGCGAGGGCCGGGATCGCGGCGAGGTAGGAGCCGCCGGGGGTGACGGCGGCGAGCACGACGCCGAGGACGGCGAGCCAGCCGAGCGCCCCGACGGCGAGCGCGGGCCCGCCGAGCGAGCGGCGCAGCCCGACGAACCAGGCGACGAGGACCGTCGCCACGATGCCCAGCAGGGCGACGCGGAAGCCCCACGGCCGCCACGGGTCGAGCATCTCGCCGTATCCCGGCCGCACGGCGACCATCAGCCACCACAGGCCCATCGAGCCGACGACGGCACCGACGAGCGGGACCAGGGCCGACGCGAAGCCGAGGGCGAGGCGGCCGGCGGAGGTCCGCTCGCCGCGGACCTCGCCGCGGCGGGCGAGGACGACGGCGAGGGCGCCGACGGCGACCACGGCCGCCACGGCGAGCGGCCACACGAGCCAGCCGGGGTAGCGCGCGAGCACGCCGCCCGGCAGCGGGAAGTAGGTGGCGTCGTCCGACGCGGGCCGCGCGAGGGCCGCGGCGTCGCCGTTCCCGAGCTCGCGCGCGAGGGCCAGGGCGTTCGACCCGTGGTGCTGCAGGCTCGCCAGGGACATCCGGTCGGGGGTGTCCTGGGGCGCGTGGTAGGTGGCGGAGCCGTCGATGTACGCGGAGTTCAGGCCGGTGAAGCGGCCGTCCGGGTCGTCGAGGAACGGCGAGAAGTCCGTGTCGTTGGGCAGGATCCGGTACACCTCGACGGCGAGCGAGCTGCCCACCGGGTAGGGCACCTTCGCGTAGGCGTCGACGAGGGCGGCGTTGCCGTCGGACGTCTCGAACATGATGGCCGGGCCGGACGAGCCACGGGCCTCGACGTTGACCACGACGCCGCCGTCGGCCGCCCGCGGGTCGGCGTGCGCGAACGCCTCGGCCCCGCAGAGGCAGGCCTCCTCGGCGTCGGTGAAGACGAGGACGACGTCGTTGCGCAGCGGCTCGCCGGCGCCGAGCGCCCGGGCGGTCTCCAGCAGGGTGGCGACCCCGGCCCCGTCGTCGTTGGCGCCGTGCGACACCTCCGCCGAGTCGTAGTGCGCGACGAAGAAGACCGGCCCGGTGGAGTCGGTGCCCTTGATCGTGGCGACCACGTTGGTGGTCGCGGCGACGCGGCTCTGGTCGCCCAGGCGCCCCGACATGCCCACCCCTTCGGTGACGTCGGGGTCGAGCCCGAGGTCCTCCAGGTCGGCGACGATCCGCTGGCGGACGTCGGCCGCGGCGGCCGTGCCGTGCGGGTGCACCTCGGTGCCGATCGCCTCGACGGTGGCGAACGCGCGCTCGGCGCTGAACTCGTCCGCGGCCGCGTCGGCGGACCGCGGCGACGGCGGCAGCACCGACCACACGGCGAGCGCCGCGAGGACGAGGAGGAACAGGGAGCACGCGAGCGACGTCGCCCACGACCGGGTCTGGATCACGCGCGCAACCTAGCCCTGCGCCCCTCCCGTGGCCCAATCGTGACCCGCCGCCGCGCGCTCCCCTCCCCCGTCACGGGCGCGCGACCTGCAGCCGGCGCGTGTGCGGGCCGGTCCACTCCAGGCGCACCACGCCGGCCACCGCGCCGTCGGCGACGCGCGCCGGGTCCGCCCAGTAGCCGTTCGCCGGGTTGCGGAAGAACGTGGCCCAGACGTCGCCGTGCTCGTCGACGAACATGTTGTTGTGGCCCGCGCCCACCCCCGCGGTCCAGCGCTCGGAGTACGGCCCCTCGAAGTGGTCGGCGACGGCCACCACGGCGTCGTACTGGTCCTTGGCCCCGGTGCCCTCGAGGTACGACCAGCGGGGGTCGGCGTCGCCGGACCGCCACGCCCACGCGGCGTGCATGAGGTAGTAGCGCCCGCGGTACTTCTGCACGTAGGCGCCCTCGAGGTACGGCTCGGGCGCGTACGGCGTCTGCCGGAACTCGGGCAGGTCCGTGGGCGTGGTGATGTCCTCCATGTCGTCGGTGAACCGCGCGTAGAGGTCGTTGTGCAGCACGAGCCACGCGGCGTCGCCCTCGCTGAACATGCTGCCGTCGATGTGGTGGTACGCGCCCGGCTCGATGAACGCCGGGCCCCCGACGAACGGCTCGCCGAACGGCTTGTCGACATTGCCCTCCGCCAGCCGGTACGGGCCCTCGAGCCCGCCCTCGCTCACCAGCAGGAACGACCCGACCTTGGTCGAGTGGTCGCCCATGCACGCGACGATGTACCAGGTGTCGCGGAAGCGGTGCACCTCGGGCGCCCACACGTTGCCGCGCTTGCCGAACCGGCCGTCGTCGGTCCAGTACTCCTGCCACGGCGCGACGACGGTGCGCCCCGGCGCGTTCTCGCCCACGAACTCGGGCGACCACACCTTGCCCCGCGCGGCGCCGGGCCGCACCCCGGTGGTGTCGACCAGGGTCCACGGGCCCTCGAGGGCGGGCGCCGTCCACAGGTAGAGCCCGTCGTTCCAGGGCGAGGCGTTGGGCCGCCCGGCCGCGCGCGTGGTGCCGGTCGCGACGTAGACGGACCGGCCGTCGACGTCGAACCGGTTGACGTACGTGTCGCGCATCCAGACGCGGCCGAGGTCGGCGTCCTGGGGCCGCAGCTCGAGGTCGAGCACGAAGGAGTTGTCGTCCCGGAGCCACAGCTCGGACCGGCCGTCGGCGGCGCCGTACGGCCGCGGGTCGGGCCAGGCCGGCGGGAACGGGCCGCCGGGCGCTCCCCCGCCCGCCGCGGGCGCGGCGGGCCCCGGCGCGTGCGGCGCGGCAGCCGCGGCCTCGCCGCTCAGCGTCACCGCCGAGAGCGCCCCGACGGCTGCCGCCCCCATGAACTCGCGTCGCTTCATGCCTGCGCTCCTGTTCCCTCGGTCGTGCGGTCGGTCCTGCGGTCGGTCCTGCCCGGCCCGGCGAGGCCGGCGGGGACGGGCTGGCTCGGGTGCGGGACGTCGTCGACGGCGGCCTGGGCGTGCCACAGGTCCACCTCGAGCCGCGCACGGACCCTCGCGTACGCGGGGTCGTCGGCGACGTTGCGCAGCTCGTCCGGGTCCGCCACGAGGTCGAAGAGCTCCCACTCGCCGGGGTAGGTCGCCGACCCGGTGCCCGGCAGCCCGAGCCCGTCGTTGTAGTAGTAGACGAGCTTGTGGCGCTCGTCGCGGTAGCCGTAGTGGGCCGGGGCCTTGTGGTTCCCGTCGTCGTGCTCCCAGTACCGGTAGTAGAAGCCGCGCGGCGGCGGCGTCGCCTCGGGCTCGCGGCCCGGCTCGCGGCCCCCGCCGAGGTCTCCCCAGCACGACCGGCCCTGCATCCGCGGGTGCGGGTCGACGCCCACGGCGTCCAGCAGGGTGCGCGCGAGGTCGACGTTCGTGACGATCCCGTCGAACCCGCCGCCCGCGGGCAGGCGGCGGGGGTAGGACAGCACGAACGGCATGCGGATCGACTCCTCGTACATGAACCGCTTGTCGAACCACCCGTGGTCGCCGAGGAAGAACCCCTGGTCGGAGGAGTACATGAGCAGCGTGTCGTCGAGGTCGCCCCGCGCGCGCAGCCAGTCGGTGACGCGCCCGACGTTGTCGTCGACCGACGCCACGCAGCGCAGGTAGTCCTCCATGTACCGCTGGTACTTCCACAGCGCCAGCTCGTCGTAGGAGAGCCCCGCCGGCGGGTCCACCTTGAGGTCGGTGGAGCTGAGGTGGTCCGCGATCCGCATCGCGGCCCGCCGCGCCGACGACGTGCGGGTCGCGTAGTCGTCCGTGAACGTCGCGGGCACGGGGATCGGGTCCGCGTACAGGTCCGCGTGCCGGGCGTCGGGCTCCCACGGGCGGTGCGGCGCCTTGTGCCAGATCAGCACGCACCACGGGTCGTCGCCCTCCAGCGACTCGACCCAGCGCAGCGCCAGGTCCGTGATGACGTCCGTCGCGTACCCCGGCTCGGTCCGCAGCCCGCCCGCCGACAGGAACGTCGGGTCGTGGTACTCCCCCTGGTCGATGAGGACGTCCCAGTAGTCGAAGCCCTGCGGGTCGTGCCCCGTCCCGTCGCCCATGTGCCACTTGCCGACGACGGCGGTGCGGTAGCCGGCCTCGCGCAGCCGGGACACGAACGTGGGCTGGCTCGCGTCGATCGGCGTGGAGAGCGTCGTCACGCCGTTGACGTGCGAGTACGTGCCGGTGAGGATCGACGCCCGCGACGGCGTGCAGAGCGAGTTCGTCGCGTAGCAGCGGTCGAGCCGGCGCCCGAGCGCCGCGATCTCGTCGATCCGGGGCGTCGTGTTCACCACCGACCCGTACGCGCCGATGGCGTGCGCCGCGTGGTCGTCGGTGAGGAGCAGGACGACGTTCGGCCGCCTCACGCCGGCACCTCCCCCGCGTACGTGGTCTCGTCCAGCCCGGACTGCGTGGGGTCGTGGTCCACGTCGCCGACGTCGTACATCGTCGTCATCCAGTGGTAGAAGTTGTCGCCGCGCTCCCGCAGCACCTGGTACAGCCGCCGCATGAGCGCCCGGCGCACGGGCGTCATCTCCGGGTGCCGGTAGACGTTCGACAGCTCGTCGGGGTCCGTGGCCAGGTCGTACAGCTCGTTCGTCGAGTCGGGGTTCACCACCAGCTTGTACCGGTCGGTGCGCAGCATCCGCTGCGGGTACGGGAAGTGGTGGCCGTGGAACTCGCACACGATGTCCTCGGCCCAGCCCGCCTGCCCGTCCGGCTGCTCGCCGCGCACCAGCGGGAGCAGGCTGCGCGAGTCCACCGCGGGGGCCGGGTCGATGCCCGCCAGCTCGAGGATGGTGGCCGTGCAGTCCAGCAGGCTGACGAACTCGGTGCGCACCTGGCCCTCCGGCCCGCCCGGGACGCGCAGCAGCCCCGCGGTGCGGTAGATGTCCTCGTACATCGCCGGGCCCTTGTCGTGCAGGCGGTGCGCGCCGGTGAACTCGCCGTGGTCGCTCGTGAAGAACACGGCCGTGGAGTCGACCAGCCCCAGCCGCTCCAGGGCGTCCATGACGCGGCCGATCTCCCGGTCGATGAGCGCCACGTAGCCCCAGTAGACGGCGATGAGCTTGCGGGTCGTCTCGATCGGCATCGTGTCGAACGTCCAGTGCGCGCTGTAGTTCGCCTGCACCGGGGGCTTGCCCGCGAACGTCTCCGCGATCGAGCGCGGCAGCTCGACGTCCGCCGGGTCGACGAGGTCGAAGTACTCGTCGGGCAGGATGTACGGCAGGTGCGGCCCGAAGAAGCTCAGCTCCAGGAAGAAGGGCCGCGCCCCCGAGCGGAAGTCCTCGGCGTACCGCTCCAGCAGCTCGATCGTCCGCGTGGCGAGGTAGTGCTCGAAGGTCGCCTCCACCGGCTGGTGCAGGCGCGCGGCCAGCAGGTTCCCCGGCCCGCCGTTGGGCAGCGTGCCGCGCACGCGGTCGCTGATCGCGTACGGCGGGAGCCCGTGCTCGTCCAGGTACGCCAGGTAGTCCGGGTGGTCCACCGGGTTGTGCCACCCCGGCAGCTCCGGCCCGTCGAACCCGAACGCCCCCGCGTCCTTCTGGGTGCCCGCGTGCCACTTGCCCACGAGGCCCGTGTGGTAGCCGTGGGCGCGCAGCGCCTCGACGAACGTGAAGGTGCCCTCGGCGAGGTCCTCGAGGTAGCCCACGTTGCGCTCGTGGTTGGCCAGCACCCGGTGCCGGAACGGCGCCTGCCCCGTGAGCAGGCTCGCCCGCGCCGGCGTGCAGATCGCGGTGGGCGTGTACCACCGGTCGAACCGCGTGCCGCCGGCCGCGAGCGCGTCCAGCACCGGGGTGTGCGCCAGCGCGTTCCCGTAGGCGCCGAGCGTGTCCGCGCGGTGCTGGTCGGTCATGAGGAACAGGACGTTGGCCGGCCCCGCGGCGCCGTCGGCCACCGGCGTCACTTCCCCGCCCCGACGAAGAGGTCCCCGGTGTAGAACTCGCTCGGCTCCACCGCCTCGGGCAGCTGGCCCGCCTGCACGAAGTAGTCCTCCATGCCCGACAGCCAGGTGTCGAACGTGCCGTCCTGCGTGTACCCGTCGAGCTCGTCGAGGCTCAGCACCTGCACGTTCGCGGCGTCGGCCTTCACGTCCTCCACCGGCAGGTCGTTGAAGTCGGCGGTGAGCTGGATGGTCTCGTCCAGGTGGTCGGCCCGGTAGGCGATGGCGTCGCGCAGCGCCCCGAGCACGCGGTCCACCTTGTCCTGCTCCTTCGCGACGACGTCGTTGCCGGCCACGAACGCCGTCGGGAACGCCACCGTGTCCTTGAAGTCGCTGTTCTTGGCGAGCTCCACAAGGTTCGGCACCTGCTTCTTCACGGTGGCGAGCGCCGGGTACCAGAGCCCGGCTCCGTCCACCTTGCCCGACGAGAGCGCCGCCACGATCGCCGCCGGCTCCATCGGGACGATCTCGACGTCGTCCTTCGTCATGCCCGCGGCCTCCAGGGCGAGCGTGAGGATCATGTCCCCGGAGGTGCCCTCGGGGATGGCGACCTTCTTGCCCGCGAGGTCCTGGATCGAGTCGATGCCGGGCTGGGCGACGACGCGGTCGGCCTGGCCGAGCGAGTTCATCGCGACGATCTTGGCCTGGCCGGACGCCGGCAGCCAGAACGCACCGGGCCCGATGTACCCGAAGTCGAGGTCCCCGGTGCCGAGGGCCTGGATCTGCAGCGGGCCGTTGGTGAAGGACGACGTCTTGACCTCGACGCCGTGCTTCTCCCACAGCCCCTGGTCCTCGGCGACGGCGAGCAGGCTGGTGCCGTTGAAGTCGGGGATGTACCCGAAGTTGACCTCGACGGTCGCGTCGTCGGCCGTGCCGCCGCCTGCGCCGTCGTCGCCCGAGCAGGCGGTGGTCGCGACGAGGGTGGCGGCGACGAGGGCCGACAGGGCGGCCGCGCGGCGCGCGGTACGGGTGAGTCGCATGGGATGTCCTTCGGGTCGGGGTCGGTCGGGTCAGCGCGCGGCGGACGCCGAGGTCTGGTGGTACACGGAGTGCCACACGCGGTTGCGCAGCGCGGCGAACTCGGGGCTGAGACGCACGTCCTCGGTGCGCGGGTACGGCAGGTCGACGTCGACGACGTCGTAGACGCGCCCAGGGCGGGCGGCCATCACGACGACGCGGCGGGCCAGGAAGACCGCCTCGTCGACGTCGTGCGTGATGAACATGACGGTCCGCTTCTCGCGGCTCCACGTCTCCAGGAGCTGCTCCTGGAGGTTCACGCGCGTGAGGGCGTCCAGGGCGCCGAAGGGCTCGTCCATCAGCAGGATCGACGGGTTCACCGCGTAGGCGCGCGCGATCGCGCACCGCTGCTTCATGCCGCCGGAGAGCATCTTGGGCAGGGCGTCGGCGAACTGCTCGAGCCCGACGAGGCGGATGAAGTGCTCGGCGCGCTCGCGCCGCTCCGCCCGGCCGAGGCCGGCCACCTTGAGCCCGAACTCGATGTTCTTGCGCACCGTGAGCCAGGGGAAGAGCGCGTACTGCTGGAAGATCACGCCGCGCTCCGGGCCCGGGCCGGCGACCTCGGCGCCGTCGACGAGGGCGTGGCCCGACGTCGGCTCCTCCAGCCCCGCGAGGATGTTCAGGAGCGTCGACTTGCCGCAGCCGGACGGCCCGACGACGGTGACGAACTCGTTGTCGGCGATGTCGAGGGACACCCCGTCGAGCGCGACGAACTCCTCGTTCCTCAGGGCGAACGTCTTGCGGACGTCCCGGACCGAGATCTTCGCGGTCGACGCGGGCGCCGCGCCGGGGGTCGCGGGGGTCGTGGTGGTCATCGCCGCTCCTGCCATCCGGTGAGCCGGGTCTCCGCGAGCAGCAGGAGCCGGTCCATGACGAGTCCGAGGACGCCGATCACCACGATGCCGACGAAGATCGTCGCGATGTCGTAGTAGAGCTGCGCCTGCTGCATCCGGTATCCGAGCCCGGCCTGCGCGGCCAGCAGCTCGGCGGCGACGAGGGTCGCCCAGGCGGACCCGAGGCCCACCCGCATGCCGACGAGGATGAACGGGGTCGACGCCGGCACGACCACCCGCAGGAAGATCGTGCCGTCCTTCGCCCCGAGCACCCGGGCGGCGTTGATGAGGGTGCGGTCGACGCTCACCACGCCCTGGTAGGTGGAGATCACGCAGGCGAGGAACGCCGCGAGGAAGATGACGAACACCTTCGGCAGCTCGCCGATGCCCATCAGCACCAGCACCAGGGGCAGCAGCGCCAGCGGCGGGATCGTCCGGAAGAACTGGATCCACGGCTCGAGCAGCCCGCGCGCCACGGTGTACCAGCCCATGAGGAAGCCGACGGGCACGGCCACGAGGGAGCCGAGGAGGAACCCCGACAGGACGCGGCCGAGGCTGGCCAGCACGTCCTCGGCGAGGGTGCCGTTCGACCACAGCTCGGCGGCCTTGGCCACCACCTCGGGCGGCGTGGGGAACTGGAAGCCGTTCAGGGCGAGCAGCCACCAGACGCCGATGCCGCCCACGATGGAGACGGCGTTGAGCAGGCGCAGGGAGGCGCGGCGGGACAGCCGCCGCCGGGGCCTGCCCGGCGCGGGGCTCCCCGCGGCGGGCGCGCCCGCGAGGTGCGGGGACGGTCCCGGCACGGCGCCGGCCGGGACGTCCTGCGTGGGGCCGGGCGACAGCCCGGGAGACGACGCGGTCACGGTGCGCTCCTTCGCAGCGGGGGACGGTCGGCCGCCGCGGGTGCGGGGTAGCCGGCGAGCAGGGGTGAGGAGTGGAACAGCGCGGCGAGCGCGCCCAGCGCGCCCCCGCGGTCGCCGAGCTGGCTGGCCCGCAGCACGCGGGGCAGCTCGGTCGGGACGGAGTAGAGCTCGTAGCGCAGGGTCGCGGCCGCCTGCTCGACGAGGGCCGGCGCCACGTGGGCGACCTCGCCGCCGACCACGACCTCGACCGGGTCGAGCACCATGGCCGCGGCGCCGAGCACGCGCCCCAGGGCGGTGCCCGCCTCCCGCAGCACCGCGTCGACCACGGGGTCGGCGCGCTCGACGGCGACGGCGAGGTCGTCGAGGTCGCGGACGTCCGCGCCGCGGTCGCGGCAGGCGGCGAGGATGGCGGGCACGGACGCGACGGTCTCCAGGCAGCCCCGCTTGCCGCAGCGGCACACGACGCCCGTGGGGTCGGCGGTGACGTGGCCCAGCTCCCCGGAGAATCCGCGGGCGCCGCGCACCAGCCGCCCGGAGACCACCAGGCCGCCGCCGACGCCGTCGGACAGCCGGACGTACACGAGGTCGCTCGGCCCGTCGGGGCGGGAGACGGCCTCCGCGAGGGCGGCCAGGCGCGTGTTGTTGTCGAGGACCACGGGCGTGCCGAAGCGCCGGGCGAAGGCGTCCTCCACCTCGCCGGGCGCGGCGTGGCGGTGCCAGGAGACGGGCACGCTGCCGGGGCCGCCGGCGTACGGCCCCGGCACGCCGATGCCCACGGCCTGCAGCGCGCCGAAGTGCAGGCCGTGCTCGGCCACGAGCCCGTCGATCAGGGCGAACGCCAGGTCCACGCGCGCCGGCCAGGGCTCGTCGTCGTAGGGCTGCACCCCGGACGCGATGATCTCGTGGGAGGCGTCCGCGACCGCCACGTGCACGCGCCGGTGGCCGAAGTCGACGCCCAGGTACTGGCCGGCGGCGGGGTCGAGCGCGAGCCGTTCCGCGGGTCGGCCGCTGCCGCTGCGGGTCGCCGCGTCGGTGTCGATGACCACGACGGCCCCGCGCTCCAGCAGGCTGGCGGCGATCTCGGACAGCGTCGTGCGGGACAGCCCCACCCGGCTCGCGAGCTCCGACCGGCTCAGGGCTCCCCCGGAGCGCAGGGCGGCGAGGACCCGCTCCTCGTGGGTGCGCCGCACCAGCGCGTGCACCCCTGTCGTCGTCGACATGCGGGCGACGCTACGAAGCCCGGATTTTTCCGTCAACGACCCGGCAGAATCCAATCTCCGCACGTCGGCGGTGTTGGCAGAATCCGCGGGACGTGTCCCCCTGCCGGGCCCACCGGCCCCCGTTCTCGACATGGCGGCGACGTTAGGGGGCGCCGAATTCCTCCGGCTAGACCCCGGCGGAATTCCCGAGTAATTCCATCGGACATCCACGAAATAGCCACGATCCGAGGGTCCGGGCGGACCGCGCCGGGACGGTCGCGCCGACCGTGGTTGGATCGGCCCGTGCGCGCGATGACGTTCGACCGGTTCGGCGGCCCCGTGACGGTCCACGACCTGCCCGAGCCCACCGCGCCGCCCGGCGGCGTGGTGGTGCGGGTGCACGCCAGCGGGCTGTGCCTCAGCGACTGGCACGGGTGGGCGGGCCACGACACCGACATCACCACCTTCCCCCACGTGCCGGGCCACGAGCTCGCGGGCGTCGTCGCCGCCGTGGGCGGGGGCGTGACCCGATGGCGGGTCGGCGACCGGGTGACCTCGCCCTTCGTCTGCGGCTGCGGGCGCTGCGGCTGGTGCCGGTCCGGCCAGGCGCAGGTCTGCCCCGACCAGACCCAGCCGGGCTTCACGCACGCCGGGTCGTTCGCGGAGCTCGTCGTGCTGCACGCCGCCGACACGAACCTGGTGGCGCTGCCCGACGACGTCGACGACGCCACCGCCGCGAGCCTCGGCTGCCGCTTCGCGACGGCGTACCGCGCCGTCGCCGGCCGCGCCCGCGTGCGTGCCGGCGAGCGCGTCGTCGTCGTGGGCGCGGGCGGGGTGGGCCTCAGCGCCGTGATGGTCGCGGCCGCGCTGGGCGCGGAGGTCGTCGCCGTCGACCGGCACGAGGGCGCCCTCGAGGCGGCCCGCCGGGCGGGGGCCGCGCGCACGGTGCTCGCCGCCGAGGGCCTGGACGTGCCCGCCGCGGTCCAGGAGCTCACGGGCGGGTGCCACGTGAGCGTCGACGCCGTCGGCAGCGAGCGCACCTGCGCGGACGCGATCGGGAGCCTGCGGCGGCAGGGGCGGCACGTGCAGGTGGGCCTGCTGCCGCCGGTCGACGGCCACCCCCGCGTGCCGATGTCGCGCGTGATCGGCTGGGAGCTCGACGTGCTCGGCAGCCACGGCATGGCCGCCGCCGACTACCCGGAGATGCTGGCCCGCGTCGCCGACGGCACGCTGCGCCCCGCCGCCCTGGTCGACCGCGTCGTCGGGCTGGAGGAGGGCGCGCGCCTCCTGCCCGGGCTGCACGACACCCCGCGCGCCGGGATGGTCCTGGTCGACCCGCGGCGCTGAGCGACCCGGCCGCGACGGCGCGGACCGACGTCGCGGAGATCACCCCCGCGGCCGGCGGGCGGGCGTGGCTTCCCGGCGGCACCGCGGATATGCTGGGCGGCGGCCTGAGCAGCAGCGGCGACCGCCGCACACGACGAGGGAGGTGCACGCACATGACCCGTAGCGAGCCTCCCAGTAGTCCGAGCCGCGACTGACGGCTCCCCCGCCCGGTCCGTCCGGGCGGCCGCGACGCGCGCACCGTCCGCGTCACCCCCCTCCGAGCTCCCCCGCTCCCCCGTGGCACGCCCCGGGACGACGTCGGGGCGCCCTCGGCCGAGCCGCAGTCGCGGGACCGATGCACGCCGCCTCGCCCCTGCACGCCCTCGGAGTCCGCCATGGCCCTCACCTCCAGCACCCGCACCGTCCGCACCCGCCCCCTGCTCGGCGCCCTGCGCCCCCGCCGCGCCACCCCGGCGAGCGGCGCGGGCGGCCGCCTCGGCAGCGCCCGCCGCGACACGGACCGCCCCGACGCCGACCGCCTCGACCGGCGCGACCTGCCCGGCCGGTCCTCGATCGTCGAGGCCGCCCTCTACGACGCGGACGGCCGCCGCGTCGCCAGCTTCACGCGCCTCGCCGAGGTGTTCCGCGAGCTGCGCTCCCGCCCCGGCGGGATGGCGTGGATCGGCCTCGAGCGGCCCGACGAGACCGAGCTGGCCCAGCTCGCGCGCGAGTTCGACCTGCACCCGCTCGCCGTGGAGGACGCGATCGTGGCGCACCAGCGCCCCAAGATCGAGCGCTACGGCGAGACCCTGTTCGTCGTCCTGCACGCCGCGCGGTACGTGGACGCGACCGAGGAGGTCGAGTTCTCCGAGCTGCACGTGTTCGTCGGCCCCGACTTCGTCGTCACCGTGCGGCACGGGGCGTGCCCCGACCTCGCCGCCGTGCGCACCCACCTCGAGGCGCACCCGGGCATGCTGGCCCGCGGCCCGGAGTCCGTGCTGTACGCGATCGTGGACCGCGTCGTCGACGACTACGCCCCGGTCGTCGCCGGCCTGGACGCCGACATCGACGAGATCGAGTCCGAGGTGTTCGGCGGCGACGCGGCCGTGTCGCGGCGCATCTACGAGCTGTCCCGCGAGGTGGTCGAGTTCCAGCGCGCCGTGCGGCCCCTGCAGCGCGTCTGCGGCTCCCTCGCCAAGGGCGCGGAGAGGTACGGCGTCACCGAGGAGATGCAGGCGTACCTGCGCGACGTCGCCGACCACCTCACCGAGGTGGCCGACCGCGTCGAGTCGTTCCGCGCCGCGCTGCGCGACATCCTCACGGTGAACGCCACGCTCGTCGCGCAGCGGCAGAACGAGGAGATGACCCACCTCACCGAGGTGAGCATCCGCCAGGGCGAGGAGGTCAAGAAGATCTCCGGCTGGGCGGCCATCCTCTTCGCCCCGACGCTGGTCGGGACGATCTACGGGATGAACTTCGACATCATGCCCGAGACGCACTGGTCGTGGGGGTACCCGGCCGCGCTCGTCGCGATGCTCGGCGTGAGCGTGGCGCTCTTCGCGGTGTTCCGCTGGAAGCGATGGATCTGAGCCGCACGGTGGTCGCGCGCGCCGCCGCCGGTCGCGGTCGCTAGGGTCACGGGGTGACCTCGACCCCGGCGCCCGCCCCCGGCACCCCGACGACCGACCACGGGGGGCTCAACCCCGCGACCCGCACCCTCCTGTCCCTCGGCGCCGCCGTCCTGGTCCTCGCGGGCATGTACTGGGCGAGGGACGTCCTCGCGCCGGTGTTCCTCGCCGCGGTGATCGTGATCATCTGCCACCCGGTCCGGCGGCCGCTCGAGGCGCGAGGATGGCCGCGCTGGCTGGCGACGACGGCGGTCATCGTCGTCGCCTACCTGATCCTCGCGGCGCTCATCGCGATGCTCTTCTTCGCCGGCTACCAGTTCGCGGGCCTCGTCCGCGAGTACGTCGGGCAGCTCCAGCAGTCCATCGACGAGATCGCGACGCAGCTGTCCGCCCTGGGCTTCGACGCGCAGCTCGCCGATGCCGCGTCGTCGTTCCTCGAGCCGTCGCGCATCCTCGCCCTGGCGGGCAGCGTGAGCAGCGTCGCCCTGTCGATCGCCACCGCGCTCTTCTTCGTCCTCGCCTACGCGATCTTCATGGCCGCCGACGCCGCCCGCTACGCCACCGCGTCCCGCGTGTTCGGCGCCACGCACGGCGCGCAGATCGGGCGGGCCACCAAGTTCAGCTCCGGGGTGCGGCGCTACTTCGTGGTCAACGCGACGTTCGGTGCGGTCGTCGCGGTCGTGGACGGCTTCGCCCTCGCGCTCCTCGGGGTGCCGGCGCCCGTCGTGTGGGCGATCCTCGCGTTCGTCACCAACTTCATCCCGAACATCGGCTTCGTGCTCGGCCTCATCCCCCCGGTCATCATGGCGTTCGTCGTCGGGGGCTGGCCCCTGGCCCTCGGGGTGATCGCGGTCTACTGCGTCGTCAACGTGGTGCTGCAGGTGCTGGTGCAGCCCAAGTTCGTCTCCGACGCCGTGAGCCTCAGCCTCACGCTGAGCTTCGTGTCCGTGGTCTTCTGGACCTTCGTCATCGGCCCGCTCGGCGCCATCCTCGCCATCCCGCTGACCCTGCTGGTCCGCGCGCTGGTGCTCGAGGGCGACCCGCTCACGGTGTGGCTGCGCTGGCTGTCCGGCGACGACGTGACCCCGGCCGACGAGCTGCCCGCCGCGGCCGTGCCCGCCCTCGCGGCCGCCCCCGTCGCCGCGGTCGCCGCCTCCGGGTCTGGCACCGCGCCTGCGTCGCCCGGGACGACGGCGGCCGCCGCGGCCCGGGGCGGCAACCACACCCCCGACCCCTCGCACCCCGCGGTCGACCGGGTGCGCGCCGCGCTCGACGCCGCGGGCGCCGACGGCGAGGTCCGCTGGCTCGACGACCACGCCACCACCGCCGCCCGGGCGGCGGAGGCCCTCGGCGTGCCCGTCGGGGCGATCGCGAACTCCCTGGTCTTCACGCTCGACGACGAGCCCGTGCTCGTCATGACCAGCGGCGCGCACCGCGTCGACACCGACTTCCTCGGCGCCCGCCTCGGCGGGCGGCTCGCCCGCGCCGACAAGGACACCGTGCGCGACGCCACCGGCCAGGTGATCGGCGGCGTCGCGCCGGTCGGGCACCCCGCGCCCGTGCGCACCCTGGTCGACGTCGGGCTGCGCGACCACGACGTCGTGTGGGCGGCCGCGGGGCACGCCCGCACCGTCTTCCCGACGTCGTTCGACGAGCTGGTGCGGATCACGGGCGGCACGCCGACGCCGGTCGTGCCGCCCGCGGAGTGACCCGCCGGGCGCCCCGCCCGGGTCAGTAGCCGAGCGCGTCCAGGGCGGCGTCGGCCATCGCGCTCTCGCCGCGGGCGTTGGGGTGCACCGGCACCACGTTGGTGCCGAACAGCAGCGGCTCCACCCAGCGCTCCCCGGCCGGTGCGCACGCGTCGCGCCCCTCGCTGCGCTCCGCCAGGTCGACGAACGTCGCGCCCGTCTCGTCGGCGGCGCGCTCGACGACCCGGTTCAGCGTGGCCTGCAGGTCGCGCAGGTAGGGCACGTCCCCGGCGGCGACCGGGAGCTTGGCGAAGCAGCCCTTCTCCTGGGGCACGATCCACGGGTAGCCGAGGATCGCGACGCGCGCGTGCGGGGCGCGGGCCCTGATGTCCTCCAGCGCCTGCCGCACGGCGGGGTACGTGGACTCCTCGACCTGGCGGGTGAACCGGTCGCCGTAGGTACGTTCGCACGGGTTCCCGTGGCCGGCGGTCAGCGCGCCGATCGAGCCGCAGGCCAGCAGGGCCCCGATGAACGTGCTGTTGTCGTTGCCCCCGATGGTGAGCGTCACCAGGTCGGTGTCCGCGGTGACGGCGTCGAGCTGCGGCGCCACGCCGGGGTACTGCCGCGACGTGAGGTCGGCGGTCTGCGCGCCGCCGCACGTCACGTCCACCACGCCGACGTCGAGCCGGTCTGCCACGACGTGCGGATAACTGAGCGTGCTGCGGAGGCACGCGAGCGGGGCGCGCAGGTCCGCCGGCAGGATGCCGGAGCCGGCCGAGTACGAGTCGCCGAGCGCGACGTACCGGTCGGGGGCGGGCGTCGCGCCGGCGGGGGCCGCGGCGGCGACCAGGGCGGCCGCGGCGACTGCTGCGGCCGAGAGCGCCGCGAGCGCGGCGCGGGCGGTGCGGGTGGTGCGGGTGGTGCGGGTGGTGCGGTGGCTGTGTCGTGCGTGCTGCTGCATGAGACCACTCCCTCGTGTGTCCGCAGGCGCTCCTCGTCGAACGCCGAGACCGAGTATCACGAGGTGCGACGCCGTCCACCGCGCGACGCGCCGACGATCCTTGCCCCCGGCATCGGCGGCCGCCGCGCGGCCGCTACCAGCCGCGCAGACGGTCGGGCACCACCCGCAGCAGCACCGCGTACTCGGCGCGGAACTGGTCCGGCGTCATGCCCAGGCGCCGGATCGGCCCGGCGTACCGGGCGTCGAACGCGGCCGCCTGGTGCGCGGTGAGGCCGCCGTCGTCGACGGCCGCGCGGCCCACCAGGACGACGACGTCGTCGCCCACCTCGTCGGTGCCGAAGTGCAGGGCGACGCGCGGGGACCGCCGCACGTTGCGCAGCTTCGCCGTCCCGGGCCGGGACAGCAGGAGGACCTCGCCGACGCCGTCGTCGCCCGGCTGCCAGAGGAACCACACGGGCGTGGGCTGCGGCGTCCCCGAGGGGTCCACGGTGGTCAGCCACACGACCTCCTCGGTGCGCAGCCGCTCGGCGGCGCGCAGCCCGTGGGGCGTCGACAGGTCGACGGGCGCGGGCCGCGCGGTCGAGGTCGTCGCGGCGGTCGTGGGCGGCGTACCGGGCGGGGGCGTCGTCGTCATGGCAGCAGGCTCGCAGGTGCGGCGCGTCGTGCCTAGCGTGGAGTGGGGCGACCCCGCCCCCCATCCGCGAAGGAGCACGACGATGGCTCACGGCGACATCACCCACATCGACATCCCCGTGACGGACCTGGACCGGGCCAAGGGGTTCTACGCCGGCCTGTTCGGCTGGCAGATCCAGGCGCCCCCCGGGTTCGAGGACTACCCGATGTGGCGCGCCCCCAACCAGATCAGCGGCGGCGGCCTCGCGCCCCGCGACGGCGGGTTCGACCAGCCCCGCAGCTACGTCGAGGTGGACTCGATCGACGACACGCTCGCCAAGGTGACCGACCTGGGCGGCACGGTGCTCATGGAGAAGAGGGAGATCAGCCCCACCAGCTGGTGGGCCGTGCTGCAGGACCCGGACGGCAACCGGATCGGCCTCTACGAGGGCACCACCGACGCCGGCTGACCCCGCGACGCGCGAGCCGACGGGTCAGCGGGCGAAGAGGACGCGGCCGTCGGGGTCGTCCTCCCGGCGCGGGCGCAGCGCCCGCGGGGCGGGCCAGGGCAGCTCGTACCGGGTCACGGCGGCGTCGATCGCGCCGAAGTCGTCGGTCTGCACCACCACCCGGGAGGGCGTGACCTCGACGAGCCGCACCCGCAGCGGCTCGTCGCCGGCACGCTCGAGCACCCACGCGTCGGCCATCCACCGCAGCCCCGTCTCCTCCAGCGCCTCCTCGGCGCCGGTCCAGTCGAGGGGCCCGCTCACGTCGCGCCCGAGCAGCGACACCGCCACCCAGTCGTCGCCCTCGGGGCGCAGCCAGCCGACGGCCTCGCGGTCCTCGGGGCGCCGGTGCTCGATCCAGTCGGCGGGGACCGTCATCGTGCCGCCTCCGCTCGGCCGGCGGCGAGGCCGCGGGCGTACGCCTCCGCGCTGCCCTCGCGGAAGAGGTCGTCGGCGCTGGGCCGCACCAGGGTGCGCGCGCCGGGGCCGTCGGCCTCGGCGCCCTCCCCCGCGCGCACGTGCCGCGCGAGCCCGCGCACCACGGCCACCGGGCGGCCGTCGGCCTTGCCGCGCACCAGCTCGGACGCCGCGGCCACCTCGTCGGCCACGGCCGTCACCGTCACCGACAGCGGGCGGCCGTGCGCGTCGACGCCGCCGCGCAGGTCGTCGACGACGTCCACCCCGGCCGCGCCGATCGCGATGTCGGTGAGCCCGTCGCGCCACGGGCGGCCGGCGGTGTCGGTGACGACGACGCCGAGGCGGTCGAGCCCGAACCGCTCGCGCAGCGCGGCGCGCAGCGCGCGGGCGGACGCGTCCGGGTCCACGGGGAGCAGCAGCACCGTGCCGTCGGGCGTGTTCGACGCGTCGACCCCCGCCGCGGCCATCACGAGGCCCAGCCGGTTCTCGACGATCCGCAGCGGAGGCAGGCCCCCGGGGCGCTCGCGCGTCGCGACCACCCGCACGGTCTCGTCGGAGATGGCCTGCTCGCGGTCGGCGGCGCGCACCACGCGCCCCTCGGCCTTGGAGACGATCTTGGACGTCACGACGACGACGTCGCCCTCCGCGAGGGGGTCGCCCGACGCGGCACCGTCGGCGGCGAGCGCGTCCCCGACGAGCCGGGCGAGGTCGTCGCCCGGGCGCACCTCGGGCACGCCGGCCGGGGCCCAGACGACCAGCCGCGGCGCGCCGGCAGCGGCGCCGGTCACCGGGCGAGCTTCGGGAGCACCTCGCGGCCGAAGACCTCGATCCACTCCTTCTGGTTCCGGCCGACGTTGTGCAGGTAGATGCGGTCGAAGCCGAGGTCGACGTACTTCTGGATGGCGGCGCGGTGCTCGTCCGGGTCGGAGCTGATGACCATGCGGCCCTCGAAGTCCTCCGGGCGCACCAGCTTGGCCATCTGCGCGAAGTCGTGCGGGGAGCGGATGTCGGCCTTGGGGAACTTCATGCCGCCGTTGGGCCACTCGGTCATCGCGTTGGCGAGCGCCTCCTCGTCGGTGGCCGCCCACGACATGTGCACCTGCAGCACCTTCGGCATCCCCTGCGGGTCGCGGCCCGACTCGCGCACGCCGTCGTCGAACTTGCCGAACAGCATCTCGATCTTCTCGAGCGGCGCCCCGACCGTGATGAGGCCGTCGGCGTGCTTGCCGGCACGCTTGGCGGTGATCGGGCCGGCGGTGGCCACGAGGATCTCCGGCGGCACCTCGGGCATCGTCCACAGGCGCGTGGACTCCATCTTGTAGTACTGCCCGGAGTGCTTGACGTCCTTGCCGTCGAGGCCCGACGCGAAGAGCTTCTTGATGATGTCGATGGCCTCGAACATGCGGTTGATCCGCTCGGGGGCCTCGGGCCAGTAGCCGGCGACGACGTGCTCGTTGAGGGCCTCGCCCGAGCCCAGCCCCAGCCAGTGCCGGCCCGGGTACATCGCGGCCAGCGTGGCGGAGGCCTGCGCGACCATCGCGGGGTGCCAGCGGAACGTCGGTGCGGTCACGCCGGGGCCGAGGTCGCCGCGGGTGCGCTCGCCGAGCGCGGTGAGCACGTTCCACACGAACGCGGCCTCGCCCTGCTGCGGCACCCAGGGCTGGAAGTGGTCGGCGGCCATGACGCCGGAGAAGCCGTGCTCCTCCGCGTAGGCGGAGTACTCGACCACCTCGGTGGGATGGAACTGCTCGAGCATCGCGGCATAGCCGATGGTGAGAGCGGAAGGCATGTCCCCGACCCTATCCCCGACCACGGACCAGGTACGTGGTACCGCCCCGCTCACGCCGGGCGCTCACCCCAGCCGCTTGGCGAAGAAGTGCTCGGCGTACGGGTTGTCGTTGTACCGCGGGATGCGCCGGTAGCCCGCGCGCTCGTACATGGCGACGGCCTCCGCGAGGGTCCCGTTCGTGTCGAGCCGCACCTCGCGGTGCCCGAGGTCGCGGCTGACCCCCTCCAGGTGACGCAGCAGCCGGGAACCGAGGCCGGCGCCGCGCCAGCCGGGGTGCACCCACATCCGCTTGATCTCCCCGACGCCGCCCCCGGCGCCGGAGGACAGGGTGCGCACGCCGCCGCAGGCGACGGCCTCGCCGTCGCTCGTCGCCACGACGAACGCGCCCGACGGCCCGGCGAGGCCCGCCGCGTCGGGGTCGGACGCCGTCCCGGCGGGGCCCGGGTCGAACCCGCCGGGGAACCGCTCGTCGAGCTCGGCCACGTACGCCGCCACGGCGGTCCGCGCCAGGTCGGACGTGGGGTCCACGCGTTCCAGGGCGACGGTCGCGGCCCGCACCAGCAGGTCGGCCTCGGCGAGCGCCGCCGCGAGCCGGGCCCGCTGGCGCGCCGTGAGGGGCGCGACGAGGTCGCGCGCCCGGTCGACGGACCGGCGCTCGAGGTCCGCCCACGCGCGACGGCCCGCGGCGGTGAGGTCGACGCGCCGGCGCCGCCGGTCGTCCGGGTCGGGCACGACGGCGACGAGGCCGTCGGTCTCCAGCCGGCGCAGCAGCCGGCTGAGGTACCCGGAGTCCAGGCCGAGCCGGGCGCGCAGGTCGCGCGTGGTCCCGGGCTCGGTGCCGATCTCGAACAGCAGCCGGGCCGTGCCCAGCGGCATCCCCGTGCCCAGGAACGAGTCCTCGAGCGCACCCACGCGCTGGGTGTAGCTGCGGTTGAACCGCCGCACGACCGCGACCTCGTCGCCCGTGCCCCTGGCCACCTGCTCGTCGTCCATATCTCTGACTTTAGTCAGAGAACATGGCTCCAGGGAAGATCCCGACGGGTCCGAGCCGGACGGCAGGAATACTTGTCATGTTTATCATCTCGTCCTAGGGTGCCGGTATGCCCGCACCCGGAGCAGCACCCGGAGCCATGGCCGGCGCCCTCGTCTGGCGCCTGTCGACCCGGTGGCGCACCGCCGTCGACCGCGCCGTGGCCCCCCACGGCCTCACCCATGCCACGTACGTGGTGCTCACCACGCTCTTCGCCCTGCAGCGGGCCGCGGCCCCGCCGAGCCAGCGCGCCCTCGCCGACGCGTCGGGGCTGGAGCCCATGTACGTCTCGCGGCTCATCCGCACGCTGGAGGCCGACGGCCTGGTGGCCCGCACCCGCGACGACCGCGACACCCGCGTGGTGCGCCTGGCGCTGACCGACCGGGGCTCGGCCGTCGTCCACCCGGCGATGCGCACGGTCCAGGCGCTGCTCGACCGGCTGCTCGCACCGCTCGGCGGCCGCGACAGCGCCCGCAGCGCCGAGCTCGTCGCCGTCCTCACCGCCCTGCTCGACGCACCCCTCGACCCAGGAGCCACCGATGCCTGAGCTGTCCGTCCTCGACTCGACGATCCACTACACGGAGTCCCCGACCGAGGGCCACGCGACGCCCGTCGTCTTCCTGCACGGCAACCCGTCGTCGTCGCACACGTGGCGCCGGGTGCTGCCGGCCGTCGGGCACGGCCGCCTGCTGGCCCCCGACCTGGTCGGCATGGGCGCCTCCGGCAAGCCGGACGTCGCGTACACGTTCGCCGACCACGCCCGCTACCTCGACGGCTGGTTCGACGCCGTGCTGGGCGACGAACCGGCCGTCCTCGTCGGGCACGACTGGGGCGGCGCCCTGGCGATCGACCGCGCGGCACGGCATCCCGGACGGGTCCTGGGCACGGCGCTGTTCGAGGCCGTGCTCCGGCCGGTGCGGCCCGAGCACCTGTCCCCCGCCGCCCGCGCGCGGCGCGAGCTCGTCGCCTCGCCCCAGGGCGAGGTGATGTTCCTCGACGAGGTCACCGCCGTCCGCCAGGCCTACACCGGGGGCGTGCTGAACCCGGTCCCCGAGGCGGAGCTCGCCGCGTACCTCGAGCCCTACCCGACGCGCGAGAGCCGTCGTCCGCTGCTCTCCTGGGCGCGGCAGCTCGGCGCGCCGCCCGCGGAGCTCGTCGAGCGCCTCGAGCGGGCGGGCGCCTGGTTGGAGGACTCGGCTGGCGTGCCGAAGCTGCTGCTCACCTTCGAGGGGTCCCCGACGCTCCTGATCGACGAGCGCGCCGTGGCCTGGGCGCGCGAGCACATGGCGGCCCTCGACGTCGAGCACCTCGGCGCGGCGGGCCACCACGCGACCGAGGACCGCCCGGGCGAGATCGGCCGCGCCCTCGGCGGCTGGATGGACCGCCACGCCCTGCGCTGAGCGCGGCGCCCGGCGGGAGGTCAGGCGCCCTGCCGCTCCCGCCGGCGTCGCGCCTGGAGCTCCGGGTCGGCGACGGGCGCGGCCCCGACGAGCATCCGGGTGTACTCCTCCTGCGGGTCGCCGAGCACGCGGGCGGTCGGCCCCGACTCGACGATGCGGCCCGCCTGCATGACGGCCACCCGGTCGCTGACGCGCTCCACGACGGCCAGGTTGTGCGAGACGAAGAGGCACGCGAACCCGAGCCGCGCCTGCAGCTCGGCGAACACCTCGAGGACGCGGGCCTGGACGGACACGTCGAGCGCGCTCGTCGGCTCGTCGGCCACGAGGACCGCCGGGTCGAGGGCGACCGCGCGCGCGATGGCGACGCGCTGCCGCTGCCCGCCCGAGAGCTCGTGCGGGTACCGCACGGCGTGCTCCGCGCCGAGCCCCACCATGCCCAGGAGCTCCAGCACCCGGGCCCGGTCCTCCGCCTCGCTGCCGTCGCCGTGCAGCCGCAGCGGCTCGGCGACGCACGCCCCCACCGACCAGCGGGGGTTCAGGGTGGACGCCGGGTCCTGGAAGACGATCCCGGTACGGCGGCGCACCGCCCGCAGGTCCGCCCGCCGGGCGCCGGCCAGCTCGAGGCCGTCCACGACGACCCGGCCGCGGTCCGGCACCAGCAGCCCGGACACCACCTGGCCCAGCGTGGACTTGCCGGAGCCCGACTCCCCCACCAGCCCGAGCACCTCGCCCGCGGCGATCCGCAGGCTCACGTCGTCGGCGGCACGCACGGGCGCGCGGCGGCGCCCCCCGGGGTACACGACGTCGACGTCCTCGAGCACGACGACGTCCCGGGCGCCCGCGGGGGCACCGACGTCCGGCGCCGCTGCCCGGTCGGTGGCGGAGACGCGCTCGCCGCCGACCTGGCGGGCGAGCTGCCGCCCGAGGTGCGGGACGGCGTCCAGCAGGGTCCGCGTGTACTCCTCGCGGGGCGCGGCGAAGAGCTCGCGCACGGGCGCGTGCTCGACGACGCGCCCGTCGCGCATCACCACGACGTCGTCCGCGAGGTCCGCGACCACGCCCATGTCGTGCGTGATGAGCAGCACCGCCGTCCCGCGGGTGTCCCGGAGCCGGCGCAGCAGGTCGAGGATGTCGGCCTGCACCGTGACGTCCAGGGCCGTCGTGGGCTCGTCGGCGACGATCGCCACCGGGTCCTGCGACAGCGCCATCGCGATGAGCGCACGCTGCAGCTGCCCGCCGGAGAGCTGGTGCGGGTAGGAGCGCGCGATCCGCTCCGGCTCCGGCAGCCCGGCCTCGCGCAGCAGGCCCAGGACCCGGTCGCGCGCGACGCCCCGGGGCATGCGGGCGTGGGCCCGCACGGCCTCGGCCACCTGGTCGCCGATGGTGACCACGGGGTTCCAGGCGCTCATCGGCTCCTGCGAGACCAGGGAGAAGACCGCGCCGCGCACGGCCCGGTACTCCTCGGGGCCCGCGCCGACCAGCTCGTCCCCGGCGTACCGGATGCTCCCCGTCACGTCGGCGCTGGGCGGCAGGAGCCCGAGCACCGCCATCGCCGAGACCGACTTCCCGGACCCGGACTCGCCCACCAGCGCGGTCACCCGTCCCGGGCGCAGCACCCACGACGACCCGTCGACGGCGGGCGTGGCGGCGTCCTCGAACACGACGGACAGCCCCTCCACCTGCAGGAGGGGCTGCCCGTCGCGCGTGTCGGTGCTCACTGGGCCAGCGAGACCTTCAGGTAGTTCGGGTAGGCCGGGAAGTCCGGGATCTCGAAGTTCTGCACCTTGGAGCCGTGCAGGAAGGAGTTCTTCGTGTAGATCAGCGGGACCACCGGGGCGTCCTCGAGGATCGCCTTGTCGGCCTGGGCCCAGACGCCGGCCGCGGCGTCGGCGTCGGTCTCCTGCGTCGCCTGCTCGATGAGGGCGTCCACGTCCTTGTTCGAGTAGCGCGACAGGTTGTACCCGCCGTTGCCGATCTGGGACGTGGCGAACAGCGGCTGGATGTTGCCGTTCGCGCTCGGGAAGTCCGGCTGCCACGAGGAGAGCGTCAGGTCGTAGTCCGACCCGTCGCCCTGCGTCACCGTCTGCGTCCACACGTCCGACGGCTGGGACACGATCTTCACCGTGATGCCGGCGCGCTTCAGGCCCTGCTCGATGGCCTGGGCCTTCGCCAGCGTCGGCGAGTCGTCCGGGACGACGAGCCGCAGCGTGCGGCCGGCCCAGCCGGCCTCCTCCAGCAGCGCCTTCGCCTTGTCCGGGTCGCCCGAGGCGTCGGCCGGGTACAGGTCGAAGTCCTCGCGCCCCGGGATGCCGGGCGTGATGAGGGTGGTGGCGAGCTCGCCGGAGATCTCGCCGCCGGAGGCGACGAGGAAGGCCTGCTTGTCGACGGCGTACTCGATCGCCTCGCGCACCTTCGCGTCGTCGAGGCCGTCGGCCTCGGTGTTGATCGCGAGGTAGGCCAGCGCGCCCGGGCCGGAGGTCACGAGACGCTCCTTGGCCGACGCGTCGTTCTGCACCTGGGCGAGCTGCGCCGCGGGCACGAAGGTCGCGCCGAAGGCGTTCTGGTCGTCGCCCGCGTCCGCGATGAGGCGCTGCGCCACGACGGTCTCGTCCTGGCCCAGCTCGAAGACGATGGAGTCGGGGCCGGCCGTGCGGACCTCGTCCGTCGACGCGTCCCACTTGTCGTTGCGCTCGAGGGTGACCGAGGTCCCCTCCTTCGTCTCGGCGACCGTGTACGGGCCGGTCGCGACCGGCGTCGTGGTGTAGGTCGAGACGTCGTCCTTGGCCTCGGGCACGGCGCCGAACGCCGGCATGGAGACGATCCACGGCCAGTCGCCGTAGGCGCTGTCCAGGTGGAAGACGATGGTCTTCTCGTCGGGCGTCTCGATCGAGGCGAGCTCCTTGCCGTCGTACGGTCCGGCGTAGTCGTCGCCGCCGGTGAGCAGGCTCTTGTGGTAGCTCAGGCCGCCCGAGAGCTCCGGGGCGAACGAGCGCTCCACCGAGTACTTGACGTCCTGCGACGTGATCGGGGTGCCGTCCTCGAACGTCACGCCGTCCTTGAGGGTGTAGGTCCAGGTCGTGCCGTCGTCGGACACGGTGCCGGTGTCGGTGGCGAGGTCGGGCACGACCTCCGTGCTGCCGTCCGGGTTGGTCTGCCAGGCCGTGAGGCGGCGCTCGACCAGGCCGAGGGTCGTGATGGCGAGGTTCTGGCTCGTCGCCGGGTCCCAGTTGATGGACGGGGCCGAGGTGAGGATGTGCAGCGTGCCGCCCTTCTGGACGGCGGTCGGGCTGCCGGTGGTGCTGTCGTCCTTCTCGTTCGCGCCGCACGCGGTGAGCACCAGCGCGAGCGCGGCGACGGCGGAGACGGCGCCGACGGCGCGTCGGCGGGCGAGGTTGCGGGTCATGGTCTTCTCAGTACCTCTCGGGGAGTTCGTCGGGGTCGGGGTGTCGCGTCACGCGGGGACATCGCCCGGCGTGCAGGCGGGCGCTCATGCGCGCACCCTCGGGTCCATGACGCCGTAGACGACGTCGACGAGCAGGTTGGCGACCACGATGAGGGCCGCCGAGAAGAAGGTGACGCCCACCAGGAGCGGCACGTCGGTGTTACCGACGGCGTCGAGCAGCAGCGCGCCGAGCCCCGCCATCGAGAACACCTTCTCGGTGATGACGGTGCCGCCGAGCAGCACGCCCAGGTCGAGGCCGAAGAGGGTGACGACCGGCACCATGACGTTGCGCAGGGCGTGCCGCGTCACGACGCGCCGCTCGGTGATCCCCTTGGCCCGCGCCGTCCGGACGTACTCCGACCCGAGGGCGTCGAGCATCTGCGCGCGGGTGAGCCGGGCGTAGATCGCCGCGGACAGGAACGCGAGCACGCACCACGGCAGCACCAGGTGCCAGGCCCAGTCGACGGGGCTCGTGGTGAACGGGACGTACCCGTTCACCGGCACCATGTCGAGCGTGAAGCCGAACAGCAGGATGCCGAGCAGCCCCACGAGGTAGCTGGGCGCCGAGACGCCCGTGATCGCCGCGACCATGAGGGTGCGGTCGACCGCCGTGCCGCGGCGCACCGCCGCGACCACGCCGCCGGCCACGCCGGCGAGCAGCCACAGGACGGCGGCGCCGATCGCGATCGAGAAGGTGACCGGCAGCCGCCCGACGATGAGGTCGGTGACGGGCTGGCGCAGCACGAAGGAGTAGCCGAGGCAGGGGGCCGGGCAGTCGATCTGCGCGCCGGCGGACCCGAACGTGCGGCCGGTGAAGATCCCCGTGACGAAGTTCCACCACTGCACGACGAAGTTCTGGTCGAGGCCCATGAAGGCCCGCGCCGTCTCGAGCCGCTCGGGGGTGCACGGCCGCCCGCAGGCGAGCTGGGCCGGGTCGGCCGGCAGCAGCACGAAGATCGCGTAGGTCAGCAGGGACACCGCGAGCAGCACGAAGACCATGCTCGCGAGGCGCGTGCCGAGGAACCGCAGGGAGCTCACTTGCGGCCTCCGGAGCGCGGGTCGAGGGCGTCGCGCAGGCCGTCGCCGAACGCGTTGAACGCGAGCGTGATGCCGAAGAGCGCGATGCCGGGGAAGACGAGGTACATGGGGTCGGAGCTGAACCAGGTGACGGCGTCCCCGATGGAGCGGCCCCACGACGGCGTCGGCGGCGGGACGCCGACGCCCAGGAAGGACAGCGCGGCCTCGGCGCCGATCGCGCCCGGGATGCTGATGGTCGCGAAGACGACGACGGTCGCGGCGAGGTTGGGGAGCACCTGGCGGAACAGGACGTGCCCGTGCCCGGCACCGAGCGCCTGGGAGGCGCGCACGAAGCCGCGCGAGCGCAGCCCGAGGGCCTGGCCGCGCACGACGCGCGCCACCGACGACCAGCTGAAGAACCCGATGACGAGCACCAGCAGCAGGAGCGGCGGGAAGGAGTCGGGCACGACCGCGCCGATCGCGATCATGAAGATCAGCGCGGGCAGCCCCAGCATCACGTCGACGCCGCGGCTGACCACCCAGTCGACCCAGCCGCCGAGGTATCCGGCCAGCAGGCCGAGGACCGTCCCGATGAGCATCGAGACGACCGTGGCGCCGATCCCCACGACCAGCGACGTCCGCGAGCCCATGAGGACGACGGCGAAGAGGTCGCGACCCGTCAGCGGCTCGACGCCGAACCAGTGCTCGGCGCTGACGCCGCCGCCCCAGCCCGCCGGGGCGCCCGTCGCGTCGAGGGCGCCCAGGTCGTAGGTGTACGGGTCGACCCCGACCAGGCGGATGATCAGCGGCGCGAGCAGGGCGACCAGCACGTAGAGCAGCACCACGACCGCGCCGGCGACCGCGAACCGGTCCCGGGCGAACCGGCGCCAGAACGTGCGGCGCCCGACCGCGGGCGCGGGCTGCCCCTCGGGCACGACCAGCTCGTCGGCGTGGTCGAGCGTCATGGGAGCTCCTCGGGTGTCAGACGGGCAGGGCGAAGCGGTGGCGGCAACACCGACAACACATCGCCTGCATCTCGTCCTCCCGGGACTTCGTGCGGTCCGGCCCGCACGAGGCGGCCGGACGGTTCGAGGGTGACGCCCGAGGGGCGCCGGCCGTCACGATACGACGGTTCGGGGCCCGTTCCGGACACTCGTCCATACTATGACACAAGCATCCAGAAAGTGAGATACGGGTGGGCGGAGAGCCACCTCGCATCTGGGAGAATGAGCGACCATGAGCGACTTCCCGACCCCCGAGGCGCCGACCGCGCCCGCGCAGACCCCCGCAGCGACCCCGACCGCCGGCACCGTAGCCGGCGACGTCGTGCGCGCGGTGGTCCGGGAGGTACCGGACAAGGTCAGCCTGGACGGCCTGGAGCAGCGGTTCGACGAGCGCTGGTCGGCCGAGGGCACGTACGCCTTCGACCGCACCGCGACGCGCGAGCAGGTGTACTCGATCGACACCCCGCCGCCCACGGTCTCCGGCTCGCTGCACGTGGGCCACGTGTTCAGCTACACCCACACCGACACCGTCGCGCGCTTCTGGCGCATGCGCGGCAAGAAGGTCTTCTACCCGATGGGCTGGGACGACAACGGCCTGCCCACCGAGCGCCGCGTGCAGAACTACTTCGGCGTCCGCTGCGACCCGTCGCTGCCGTACGTCGGGGGCTTCGAGCCGCCGCACCAGGGCACCGACGGCAAGAACGTCAAGCCCGGGGACCAGGTGCCCGTGAGCCGGCGCAACTTCATCGAGCTGTGCGAGCGGCTCACCGCCGACGACGAGCGCCAGTTCGAGGAGCTGTGGCGCCGCCTCGGCCTGTCCGTGGACTGGGCCCAGAACTACCAGACCATCGACGCCACCTCCCGCGCCGCCTCGCAGCGCGCCTTCCTCCGCAACCTCGCGCGCGGCGAGGCGTACCAGGCGGAGGCCCCCGGCCTGTGGGACGTGACCTTCCAGACCGCCGTGGCGCAGGCCGAGCTCGAGGCGCGCGAGTACCCCGGGTTCTACCACCGGGTCGCGTTCCACCGCCCCGACGGCGGCGAGCCGGTCTACATCGAGACCACCCGCCCCGAGCTCATCCCCGCCGTGGTGGCGCTCATCGCCCACCCCGACGACGAGCGGTACCAGGGCCTGTTCGGCACCACCGTCACCTCCCCCCTGTTCGGCGTCGAGGTCCCGGTGCTCGCGCACCCGGCCGCCGCCATGGACAAGGGCGCGGGCATCGCCATGTGCTGCACCTTCGGCGACCTCACCGACGTGCAGTGGTGGCGCGAGCTGCAGCTCGCCACGCGCTCGGTCATCCAGCGCGACGGCCGCCTGTCCCGCGAGACGCCCGCCTGGATCGCGGGCGGCCCGGGCGAGGCCCTGTACACCGAGGAGCTCGCCGGCAAGACGGCGTTCTCCGCCCGCACGGCCGTCGTCGACGCCCTCCGCGAGTCGGGCGACCTCGACGGCGAGCCGTCGGCCACCCAGCGCATGACGAACTTCTACGAGAAGGGCGACAAGCCCCTCGAGATCGTCACCTCCCGCCAGTGGTACATCCGCAACGGCGGCCGCGACTGGGAGGCCCGCGACCTCAAGGCCGAGCTCCTCGCGCGGGGCAAGGAGCTCGACTTCCACCCCGACTTCATGCGGGTGCGGTACGAGAACTGGGTGAACGGCCTCAACGGCGACTGGCTCATCTCGCGCCAGCGCTTCTTCGGCGTGGCCGTGCCGCTCTGGTACCCGGTGACCGAGGCCGGCGACGTCGACCACGACCACCCGATCGTGCCCTCCGAGGCGGAGCTGCCCGTCGACCCGACGTCGCAGGCCCCGGCCGGCTTCGACGAGTCGCAGCGCGGCGCGCCCGGCGGCTTCGTCGGCGACGCCGACGTCATGGACACCTGGGCCACGTCGTCCCTCTCGCCGCTCATCGTGTCCGGCTGGGAGCGCGACGCCGACCTGTTCTCCCGCGTCTACCCGATGGACCTGCGCCCCCAGGGCCAGGACATCATCCGGACCTGGCTCTTCTCCTCGGTGGTGCGGTCGCACCTCGAGTGCGGGGTGCTGCCGTGGAAGCACGCGGCGATCAGCGGCTGGATCCTCGACCCGGACCGCAAGAAGATGTCCAAGTCCAAGGGCAACGTCGTCACGCCGATGGCGCTCCTGGAGGAGCACGGCGCGGACGCGGTGCGCTACTGGGCCGCCGCCGCCCGCCTGGGCACGGACGCGGCCTTCGAGGTCGGCCAGATGAAGATCGGGCGCCGCCTCGCGATCAAGGTGCTGAACGCCTCGAAGTTCGCGCTGACCTTCGGAGTGGACGCCGAGACCGGCGCGGGCGAGATCGTGCTCGACCCCTCGCGCGTCACCGTCGCGCTGGACCGCGCGATGCTCGCGGGCCTGGCGGAGGTCGTCGAGCAGGCCACGGCCGCGTTCGAGGCCTACGACCACACCCGCGCGCTCGAGGTCACCGAGACGTTCTTCTGGACCTTCTGCGACGACTACCTCGAGCTGGTCAAGGACCGCGCGTACGGCGCGGGCGCCGCGGCCACCGAGGTCACGGCCGAGACCGAGTCCGCGCGCACGGCCCTCGCCCTCGCGGTCGACACCCTGCTGCGCCTCCTGGCGCCGTTCCTGCCGTTCGCGACCGAGGAGGTCTGGTCGTGGTGGCGCGCGGGCTCGGTGCACCACGCCGCGTGGCCCGTCGCCGCCCCGCTGCGCACGGCCGCCGGCGACGGCGACCCCGTGCAGCTGACGGCCGCCGGGCACGCCCTCGCCGCGCTCCGCAAGATCAAGTCGGAGGCCAAGGTCTCCATGCGCACGCCGATCCTCGCGGCGTCGATGGCCGTGCCGGCCGCGCTGCTCGACGGCGTCCGGTCCGCGATCGACGACGTCCGCGGAGCCGGCCGCGCCACCGGGACCCTCGAGGTCGTCGAGGCTGCCGAGGGCCAGGGCAACCCGGACGTCCAGGGCGGCATCGTCGTCACCGCCTCCGAGCTCGGCGAGCCCCCGGCGCGCAAGCCCAAGGCCTGACCGGGCGCGACGCCGCGCCGGCACGTCGGCGGGTCGGGCGACCTCGTCCCCCGGCGTGCTAGCGCGGCGTCGTGAACCGGTCGCCGTCACCGCTCATCGTGGCGGCGACCTCCTTCGGCGTCCCGTCGTCGTGCCACCGTAGCGTCGCGCCGACGCCGTCCATGAGGTCCACGGACCCCTCGGGCGCGAACGTCAGCGCGGCGTCCTGCGCGATCGCGGCGCGCAGCAGGGCGGAGGGCGCGGGCAGCTCCTCGAGCCCGTCCGTGACGCCGAGGTCCTCCAGGTCGCTGCGCGAGGTGGCGACGTGCATCGGGTCCGGCCCGATCCACAACGTGCGGCCGCCGAGGAGGCCGGACAGGTCCGCTCCCCCGGCACCGTTGCTCGGTGCGGTGAGCACCGCCGCGGCGTCGAGGGCGAGCTGCTCGGACAGCACCAGCGCCTTCACCTGCCCGCGGGCGAGGACGGCGACCACGTCCTCGACCGACGACACGGCTCCCTCCTCGCGCCCCTGGTCCTGCCGGAACTCGGCGAGCACGACCTCGCGCCGCCGCTCCCGGTAGGAGTCGAGGGCGTCCTCGACGCCCGCCTCGAAGCTGTCCGCCCGGATCCCCGGGCCGCGCCCGCCGCCGGCCACCTCGACGGCCCGCCGCCCGGCCTCCTGCCCGAGCTCGGCGCGCACGAGGTTCACCGCCCGCACGTCGCCGGTGAGCAGCACGACCTCCGGGCGCCCCTCGGCCACGCGCCGGTCGATCTCGGCCGCCACGGCGGCGGCGTTGCGCTTCCAGGAGTCCTCGGCGCGCGACTCGATGATGGCGCGCTTCGTGCCGGTGCTGGACGTCTTGCTGACCTCGTCGTTCGGGCCCTCGAACGTCTCCCGCGCGCCGCCGGGTCGGCCGACGGCGTCGCAGGGCCAGAAGTCCGCCCCGCTGCGGTCGACCGCGACGCAGAGGGCGTCGACCGTTTCGTCCGCCGCGAGGGCGGCCTGCAGCAGCGCCGGCACCGGGAGCCAGACGCCGGTCGCCACGGCGGGCGGGTTGCGCAGCACGCGGTCCACGGCCACGCCGCCGTCCCCCGCGATGAGGACCCTGCCGTGCGTGCCGGCCACCCGTGTGGGCCGCAGCACCGCGGCCTCGAGCTCGTCGAGCACCTCGGTGGGTGCCGACTGCCGCTCGAGGGAACGTCGTACCGCCCGCCAACGGTTCGCGACGTCCCTGTCGCCCGCCTCGGCCGAGGGCGTCGCGTCCAGGTAGACGGTCGCGAACGGTCCGGGGCGGCCGACGAGGGGCTTGAGCCAGTCGATCTTCATCCGTGATCCCCCTGATGTCGTCGTCGGCTGTGGCCTCCAGCCTGCGACGGAAACGCGGCCGACGCCACCGCGTCGGCCGGAGGGTCACGACCCCGTGGCCGGGATCAGATCTCACCCCTTCAAGCGTAGGTGTCCAGGGGCGGAAGCTCGCCCTTGAGCCGCCCCTGGGCGTGCTCCGCGGCGATGCGCTCGTGGTGGCGGATCACCTCGGAGACGATGAAGTTGCGGAACTGCTCCGTGAACTCGGGGTCCAGGCCGGCGCCCTGCGCGAGCCCCTTCAGGCGGTCGACCTGCTGCCGGTCGCGCGACGGGTCCGCCGGCGGGAGCCCGCCCACGGCCTTGAGCTCTCCCACGCGCCGGGTCATCTTGAACCGCTCGGCGAGCAGGTGCACCAGCGCGGCGTCGATGTTGTCGATGCTCGCGCGCAGGTCGAGGATCTCCTGCGGCATCCCGTCGTCGGCCGGGCGGCCGGCCGGCGCGGGCACGGGTGTGGTCTCGTCGGGGGTGTCGGGCATGGGTCGATCCTACGAGCCCGCGGACGTGCGAGCGTGTAGGGTCCCTCTTCGGCCTGAGACGGCCGACCCGACGCACGGAGAGAGAACAGATGACGGTCGCGACCACGCCGAGCCTCGTGGAGGTGCCCGAGGGCACGAGCATCAGCACGCTCCTCGCGGACCGGGTGGCCCGGGCCGGCGACC
Organism: Isoptericola sp. NPDC057559; assembly: GCF_042801555.1. Classification (NCBI taxonomy): domain Bacteria; kingdom Bacillati; phylum Actinomycetota; class Actinomycetes; order Micrococcales; family Promicromonosporaceae; genus Isoptericola; species Isoptericola sp. NPDC057559. The sequence goes on along the minus strand of NZ_JBHVFQ010000009.1, from coordinate 79,359 downwards.
GTCCCCTCGTCGAGCGGCGCGCGGCGACGGACGGGTCCTGGGTGCCGGTGACGGCGGGCGAGTTCCAGGCCGACGTGCTCACGGTGGCCCGCGGGCTCGTCGCCCGCGGGATCGAGCCCGGCGACCGCGTCGCGATCATGTCCCGCACGCGCTACGAGTGGACGCTGCTCGACTTCGCGGCCTGGGCGGTCGGCGCCGTCGTCGTCCCCGTGTACGAGACCTCCTCCCCCGACCAGGTGCGGTGGATCCTGGCCGACTCCGGTGCGCGGCTGGTCGTGGTGGAGACGCCGGCGCACGCCGACGCCGTGCGGCAGGTGCACGACGACCTGCCGGACCTCGAGGACGTCCTGGTGATCGCGACGGGTGCCGTGGACGCGCTACGCGAGGCCGCGGCGTCCGTGCCCGCCGCCGACGTCGCCGCCCGCCGGGACGCGGTGCGCCGCGACGACCTCGCGACCATCGTCTACACGTCCGGCTCGACGGGCCGCCCGAAGGGCGCCGAGCTCACCCACGGCAACTTCGCGCACCTCGCCCTGAACGCCCGTCTCGCGCTCCCCGAGCTGCTGGAGGCCGACGGCGCCCGCACGGTCCTCTTCCTGCCGCTCGCGCACGTCTTCGCCCGGCTGATCCAGGTCGCGGTGATCGCCAGCAGCTCGGTGCTCGGCCACCTCCCGGACGTCAAGACGCTCACGGACGACCTGCGGACCTTCCGTCCGACGTTCCTCCTGGCCGTCCCGCGGGTGTTCGAGAAGGTCTACAACTCGGCCGAGCAGCGCGCCGGCTCTCGCGCGCGACGCCGCGTCTTCGCCTGGTCCGCCCGCGTGTCCGGCGCCTACTCGCGCGCCCTCGACGACGGCCGCGTCCCCCTGGGCCTGCGGCTGAAGCACGCCGTCGCGGACCGGCTCGTCCTCGCGAAGCTCCGCGCCGCGATGGGCGGCGCGCTGCGGTACGCGATCTCCGGCGGCGCCCCGCTGGGCGACCGCCTCGGCCACTTCTTCCGCGGGGCGGGGCTCACCGTGCTCGAGGGCTACGGCCTCACCGAGACGACGGCGCCCACGGCGGTCAACCTGCCGTCGGACCTGCGCATCGGCACGGTGGGGCCGCCGTTCCCGGGCACCTCCGTGCGCGTGGACGACGACGGCGCGGTGCTCGTCTCCGGGCCGCACGTCTTCCGCGGGTACCGCGGGCGCCCGGACCTCACGGCCGAGGCGCTGGTGGACGGCTGGTTCCGCACCGGTGATATCGGCGCGATCGACCACGGGCACCTGCGCATCACGGGCCGCACCAAGGAGATCATCGTGACCGCGGGCGGCAAGAACGTCGCGCCGGCGCCCCTGGAGGACCGCGTGCGCGCGCACCCGCTGGTCTCGCAGGTCGTGGTGGTCGGCGACGCGCGCCCGTTCATCGGTGCCCTGATCACCCTCGACGCCGAGATGCTGCCCGGCTGGCTGGCGACGCAGGGCATCCCGCCGATGTCCGTGGGCGCCGCCCGCACCGACCCGCGGGTGCTCGCGGCGCTGGACGCCGCCGTCGAGGAGGCGAACACCGCGGTCTCCCGGGCGGAGTCGATCCGCAAGTTCCGGGTGCTCGAGGGCGACTTCACCGAGGCGAACGAGTACCTCACGCCCTCGCTGAAGGTGAAGCGGGACCTCGTGCTGCGTGACTTCGCGGACGAGGTCGAGGAGCTCTACACGCGCTGACCCCGACGTCCTCCGCGGGGCTCAGGCCGACTTCTCCCGCGGGGGGCGGCGGCGTACGGGCGACGTGCGCGGCACCAGCGTCGGGTTGACGTTCTCCAGCACGACCTCGCGCGTCACGACGACCCGCTCCACGTCGTCGCGGCTGGGCACGTCGAACATCACCTGCTGGAGGACCTCCTCCATGATGGCCCGCAGGCCGCGCGCGCCCGTGCCCCGCAGCAGCGCCTGCTCGGCGATCGCCTCGATGGCCTCCTGCTCGAACTCGAGCTCGACGCCGTCGATCTCGAACATCCGCTGGAACTGCTTGACGAGCGCGTTGCGGGGCTCGGTGAGGATCCGCACCAGCGCGCCGCGGTCCAGCGGCGAGACGGAGGCGATGACGGGCAGGCGGCCGATGAACTCGGGGATCAGGCCGTACTTCTGCAGGTCCTCGGGCCGCACCTCGGCGAACAGGTCGTCGTCGGCGACGGTCTCCATGGGGGCGCTGAACCCGATGCCGCGCTTGCGGGCGCGGGACGCCACGATGTCGTCGAGGCCGGCGAACGCGCCCGCCACGATGAACAGGACGTTCGTGGTGTCGATCTGGATGAACTCCTGGTGCGGGTGCTTGCGCCCGCCCTGCGGGGGCACCGACGCCGTCGTGCCCTCGATGATCTTCAGGAGCGCCTGCTGCACGCCCTCGCCGGAGACGTCGCGCGTGATCGACGGGTTCTCGGCCTTGCGGGCCACCTTGTCGACCTCGTCGATGTAGATGATCCCGGTCTCGGCCTTCTTGACGTCGTAGTCCGCGGCCTGGATGAGCTTGAGGAGGATGTTCTCGACGTCCTCGCCCACGTAGCCGGCCTCCGTGAGGGCCGTGGCGTCGGCGATGGCGAACGGCACGTTGAGCATCTTCGCGAGCGTCTGCGCGAGGTACGTCTTGCCGGTGCCGGTCGGGCCGATGAGCAGGATGTTGGACTTCGCGATCTCGACGGCGTCGTCGCCGTCGCGCGCGGCCTCGCCCGCCTGGACCCGCTTGTAGTGGTTGTAGACCGCCACCGCGAGCGCCCGCTTGGCGGGCTCCTGCCCGATGACGTACTGCTCGAGGAAGTCGAAGATCTCGCGCGGCTTCGGCAGCTCGGTGAGCCCCAGCTCGGCCGCCTCGCCGAGCTCCTCCTCGATGATCTCGTTGCACAGGTCGATGCACTCGTCGCAGATGTACACGCCGGGTCCGGCGATCAGCTTCTTGACCTGCTTCTGCGACTTCCCGCAGAACGAGCACTTGAGCAGGTCTGCGCCGTCACCGATCCGAGCCACCGGGAGCCTCCATGTCCTGAGTGCTGGTCCTGCGTCCATTCCACACCACGGGGGCGTCGTTGTCAGCCGAGTGCCCCGGTGCGTCGTGTCACGGGGCCCGCATCCTCTCCTTGAAGAGGGCGCGGGCCCCGTGACGTTGCAGGTCAGCGCGCCGCGAGGGCGGCCGGCTTGCGGCTCTCGAGCACCTGGTCCACCAGGCCGTAGTCCTTCGCCTGCGCGGCGGTGAGGATCTTGTCGCGCTCGATGTCCTCGCGCACCTGGTCCACCGACTTGCCCGTGTGGACGGCCAGCGTCTCCTCGAGCCACTCGCGCATGCGGATGAGCTCGTTGGCGTGGATCTCGATGTCGGACGCCTGGGCGTAGCCGCCGCCCTCCATCGCGGGCTGGTGGATCAGCACGCGGGCGTTCGGCAGCGCGAGGCGCTTGCCCGGCTGGCCGGCGGCCAGCAGCACGGCCGCGGCCGAGGCGGCCTGGCCGAGGCACACCGTCTGGATCTGCGGCTTGATGAACTCCATCGTGTCGTACAGGGCGGTCATCGCCGTGAACGAGCCGCCCGGGGAGTTGATGTAGATCATGATGTCGCGGTCGGGGTCCTGGCTCTCCAGGACCAGCAGCTGCGCCATGATGTCGTCGGCCGACGCGTCGTCGACCTGGACGCCCATGAAGATGATGCGGTCCTCGAACAGCTTGGTGTACGGGTCCTGACGCTTGAACCCGTAGGCCGTGCGCTCCTCGAACTGGGGCAGCACGTACCGCGACGACGGGGCGCCGTGCGGCAGCGCGACGCCGCCGGGACGGCCCGCGGCGCCGGCCAGGTTCTGGGCCCGGAGGGCGAACTGGTACTCCTCGGAGTAGCTCACTGTGGTCTCCTCACGTAAAGGTCGGTGATGTCCTCGCGGGACGGGGCGGGCGGGCGGCGTCAGGACGCCGCGGTGCCGCCGCCGCCCGAGACCGAGGACGCGTTGGTGACCACGTGGTCGACGAACCCGTACTCGAGCGCCTCTTCGGCGGTGAACCAGTTGTCGCGGTCGTTGTCCTTGAGGACCTGCTCGAGCGGCTGGCCGGTCTGCTCGGCCGTGAGCTCCGCGAGCACCTTCTTCATGTGCATGATCAGCTGCGCGCCGATCCGCACGTCGGTCGCGGTCCCGCCGACGCCGCCGGACGGCTGGTGCATCAGCACGCGCGCGTGCGGCGTGATGTAGCGCTTGCCCTTGGCGCCCGACGAGAGCAGGAACTGCCCCATCGAGGCCGCCATGCCCATCGCGATGGTCGCGACGTCGGGCTGGATGTACTGCATCGTGTCGTAGATCGCCATGCCGGCGGTGATCGAGCCGCCGGGGCTGTTGATGTACAGCCAGATGTCCTTGTCCGGGTCCTCCGCGGCCAGCAGCATCATCTGGGCGCAGATGGCGTTCGCGTTCTCGTCGCGCACCTCCGAGCCGAGCCAGATGATGCGCTCCTTGAGGAGCCGGTTGTAGATGGAGTCGTTGAGGCCGAGGCCCGGGCCATCGGCACGCGCCACCGGCGTCGAACCGTCCATCCGCAGCAAGTCGTTCACGTCCGTCTCCTTCGTCATCGCCGTCGATCGACCCTAACGTGCGCCGGTGCGGCGAAACGTCCCGGAGCGGGCCCTTTTCGCTGCGGGCGCACACGCGCCGGCCGCCCGGGGCGTCCGCTCAGGCCCGGGCGGCCTCGCACAGGGTGCGCGCCGCGCGCCGCGCCGTGCGGAACGGCTCCGCGGGGGCGCCGAGCCCGGACGCCGCGAGGGCGCCGTCGTAGAGCAGCACCAGGGCGGCCGCGAGGTCCGCGGGGCGCCGCAGCCCGGCGGCGCGGCACTCCCCCGCCACCAGGTCGAGCACCCACGCCTTCTCCCGGGCGACCTCCACGGCGACCGGGTGGCCCGGGTCCTCGGTCTCCGCGCGCGCGTTGATGGCGGCGCAGCCGCGCCCGCCCTCGGCCGCCATCCAGAGCCCGGCGGCCTCGAACAGGGCCAGCACGCGGTCGACCCCCGCCGCGGGGTGCCCGTCGAGCACCCGGCGCAGGTGCGCCTCCCAGCGCGCGTCGCGCTCGCGCAGGTATGCCACCTCCAGGGCCTCCTTGGAGCCGAAGCGGTCGTACAGCGTCTTCTTCGTGACCCCGGCCTCGGCCGCGATGGTGTCGACGCCGACGGCGTGCAGCCCCCGCGCGTAGAAGAGGCGCGAGGCCGCGTCGAGGATCCGGCGCGCGGCCGGGGTGAGGGTGGTCTGCGCGGTCATGCGACCGACTATACAGATCTGTATATTGGCGAGCATGAGTAAACAGATCGGTATACCTGCGGGGGCGGTGACCGCCCTCGCCTCGGTCGCGTTCGTGCTCGCGTGGAGCTCCGGCTTCCTGGGGGCCAGGTTCGGCACCGGGCAGGCGCCCGTGCCCACGCTGCTCCTGTGGCGGTACGTCGTGGTGGTCGTGGCGCTCGGGGCGGTCCTCGGGGTCGCACGGTGCGCGCGCCTCGCCCGGCGTCGCGGCCGCGACCCGGCACCCTCCCCGGGCAGCGTGGCCGCGCACCTCGCCCGCCCCGGTCGCGAGGGTCGCCAAGCCCGGCACCACGTCGTCGTCGGGCTGCTCTCCCAGGTCGGGTACGTGCTCCCCGTCTACGGGGCGATCGCGCTCGGGGTCAGCACCGGCGCCACGTCGCTGGTCGACGCCGTGCAGCCCGTGCTGGTCGCCACGCTCGTGGGGCCTCTGCTCGGGCAGCGCGTGCGCCGCCTGCAGTGGGCCGGGCTGGCCACGGCGTCCGCGGGCGTCGCGCTGCTCGTGTCCGCCGACCTGCGGGTGACGGCGGCGCCCGCGTGGGCGTACGCGCTCCCCGCGGCCGCGGTCGCCTCGCTCGTGGCCGCGACGTTCCTGGAGCGGCGCCGGCCGGCGACGCTGCCCCCCGGTCCGATGCTCGCGCTGCACGCGTCCGTCGCCGCCGTCGCGCTCGCCGTGCTGGCGATCGCCACGGGCACGGCCGCGCCGCCGGCGGACGCCGCGTTCTGGGCCTCGACCCTCTTCCTCGCGCTCGTGCCCTCGCTGGCCGCCTACCGGCTGTACTGGTCGCTGCTGCGGCGCGTGGACGTCACGACCCTCAACGCCCTGCTGTTCCTCGTCGTCCCGACCACGACGCTGGCGGGCGCCGCGCTCTTCGGCGAGCCGCTGGGACCCGTCGTGGCCGCCGGCCTCGCCCTCGCCGGCCTGGGCGTCGCCGCCGTGATCCGCGGGGAGGCACGCCGGCCCGCCCCCGCCCGGTCACGCACCGCGCACGACGACGGCCCGCACCGTCCGTGAGGACGATGCGGGCCGTCGGGGTACGTCAGGTCCGGAGGTTCCGGGGATCAGGCCTTGGCCGTCTCCTCCGGGGTCTCCTCGGCGGCCTCGTCCGACGCCTCGGCCGGGGCGGCCTCCGCCTCGACGGAGCCCTCGACCTCGGCGGCCGCGGCGTCCTCCTCCTCGGTGCCGATGAACTCGGTCAGGTCGACGACGTTGCCGTCGGAGTCCTTGACCTCGATCTCGCGCAGCGCGACCGCGAGGGCCTTCGAGCGCGCGACCTCACCGACCATGGCGGGGATCTGGCCGCCCTGGTCCAGGCTCGAGATGAACTGGTTCGGGTCCATGCCGTACTGCTGCGAGGCCTGCACCAGGTACTCGACGAGCTCGCCCTGGCCGACCTGCACCTCGAGCTTCTCGGCCAGCGTGTCGAGCAGGATCTGGTTCGTGAGCGCCTTGGTGGCGTCCACGGTGACCTCGGCGCGGTGCTCGTCGTCCTCGAGGCGGCTCTCCGACTCCAGGTGACGGTGCACCTCGGCCTCGACGGCGCCCGACGGCACCGGGACCTCGACGGCCTCGAGGAGCTTCTCGAGGAGCAGGTCGCGCGCGGCGACGGCCTGGTTCGACGTCTTGATCGACGCGACCTGCTCGCGCAGGTCCGCCGTCAGCTCCTCGAGGGTGTCGAACTCCGAGGCGAGCTGGGCGAAGTCGTCGTCCGGCGTCGGCAGGTCGCGCTCCTTGACGGCGGTGGCCGTGACGGTGACCTGCGCCTCCTCGCCCTCGTGCTCGCCGCCGGCGAGCTTCGTGGCGAAGGTCGTGGTCTCGTCCGTCGACAGGCCGGTGAGCGCCTCGTCGAGGCCCTCCAGCATGTTGCCGGCGCCGATCTGGTAGGAGACGCCGGAGACCGAGTCGATCTCCTCGTCGCCGATGACGGCCTTGAGGTCGATGACGACGTAGTCGCCCTCGGCGGCCGGGCGGTCGACGCCCACGAGGGTGCCGAAGCGCTCGCGCAGCGCGTCCAGGCGCTCCGTGACGTCCTCGTCGGTGACCTCGGTGCTGTCGACCGTGATCTCGATGCCCGACAGGTCGGGGAGGGTGATCTCCGGGCGGACCTCGACCTCGGCCGTGAACGCGAGCTGGCCCTCGCCGGCGGCGGCGGGGATCTCGGTGACCTCGACCTCGGGCTGGCCCAGCGGGCGCAGCGACTCCGACGTCACGGCGTCGCGGTAGAAGCCCGACAGCGCGTCGTTCACCGCGTGCTCGACGACCGCACCCCAGCCGACGCGCTGGTCGATGATGCGCGGGGGAACCTTGCCCTTGCGGAAGCCGGGGATGTTCACCTGCTCGGCGATGTGCTTGTACGCGTGGTCGATGCTCGGCTTGAGCTCGTCGTACTCCACCTCGACGGTCAGCTTGACCTTGGTGGGCTCCAGGTTCTCGACGGCGCTCTTCACTTCGATGGTCTCCAACGGTTCGGGTGCGTTGCGCGCGCGTCTCACCGGCGCGAGCCGGCCTGGTTGCTGCGGCGCGGGGTGCGGGGACCGTACGACGGGCGTACGGGCAACCCGTTCATGCTACGGCATCCGGCCCTCGCGGAGATACCGTCGTGAGGCACCCCACCCGGCGCGGCTCGTGGCACCCTGGGCCGATGTCGACGAAGCCGAGGCGCGGCGCGGTAGCGGTGGTGACCCTGGTCGTGATGGTGGTCGGCGTCGGCGTGGCGGCGGCCGCGCACCAGGTCTGGCAGGCGACGCCGCGCTGGGCGTGGCGCCTCGCGGACCTGGACCGCAACGAGCTCCATCTCGGTGGGGTCGACGACGTCGATGACGGCACGGTCGTCGCGCAGGACACCGGGACGGTCACCGTCCGCTACACGAGGCCCGGGCTGGGTTTCTTCGGCCAGCCCACGGGCGACGCCGGCGCAGAGGTCTGCTACCTGTTCCCGCTCGACGAGCCGGACGACTTCCACCGCGTCGGCTGCCCCTGAACGCTGCGGCGTCCCCGGCCCCGGGCCGGGCTCGTGCGCCGCGCACCTCTCGGGGGACGACCGCGGCCCGGGCACAGGTCCGCCCACCTGCACCGGACGGGTCCAGATGGGCGACGGTCGGGGTGACTGGATTCGAACCAGCGACCCTCTGCTCCCAAAGCAGATGCGCTACCAAGCTGCGCCACACCCCGTGGCCCGCCCGCCGGGCGGGGCCTCGGTCAGTGTAGTGCGACCCCACCCAGGGAACGCCACGACGTGCACGGACGGAGGTCCGGCGCACCGGGCACCTTTTGCTAGAGTCAGCCCCGCGTTCCGACCCCGGCGGCAGTGCCCCGGGACGGCCGTGCGGGCGTAGCTCAATGGTAGAGCCCCAGTCTTCCAAACTGGCTACGCGGGTTCGATTCCCGTCGCCCGCTCCCCTTTCTCCCCCTCCCCACCCTCCCCTCGTTCCGAGGCGCCCTCGGCGCGCGCCCGTGCCGACCCGCTCGCCATGCCCGGGCACACCCGTCGCCCGACCTATCGACGGCGCCGATGGATGAGATGCGTCTTGTCGATCGGTCGGCGCCTGGCTAGGCTCGGCGCCGCACCCAGCGACAGACCGCACGCATCACGAGGAGGGCCGGGCATGACGATCGTCGTCCCCCGTGTCGCCCCCTCGTCCGCACGCAGGACGGTGCCGGTGTCGACGCTCCGCACCCCGGCGTGCGCCGCGGCGACGACGCCGCGATGCTGTCGATAGAGCGTCCACGCCACGTCCGACCCGCCTGACGGCGGGTCCCCGGCGATCGTGCGGCGCTCGCACCGACCCGCCGAGACCCCTGCGCACCCCCGGCCCCGAGGGCCGACGACCGCAGGCCGCGGCACACCCGCACCCCTCGCCCGCACGCTCTCTTCGAGAAGGATCACCATGGCACGCATCTACGACGACGCGACGAAGCTCATCGGCCGCACCCCGCTCGTCCGGCTCAACCGTCTCGCCGCCGGCCTCGACGCGACGGTCGTCGCGAAGCTCGAGTTCTACAACCCGGCCAACTCCGTGAAGGACCGCATCGGCGTCTCGATCATCGACGCCGCCGAGGCCTCGGGCGAGCTCCAGCCCGGCGGCACCATCGTCGAGGGCACGTCGGGCAACACCGGCATCGCCCTCGCCTGGGTCGGCGCCGCGCGCGGCTACAAGGTCGTCCTGGCGATGCCCGAGACGATGTCGAAGGAGCGCCGCGCCCTGCTGCGCGCGTACGGCGCCGAGCTGGTCCTCACCCCGGGCGCGGAGGGCATGAAGGGCGCCGTCGCCGCGGCGGAGAAGATCGCGACCGAGCGCCCCGGCGCGATCCTCGCCCGGCAGTTCGCCAACGAGGCCAACCCGAAGATCCACCGCGAGACGACGGCCGAGGAGATCTGGGCCGACACCGACGGCGCGGTCGACATCGTGGTGGCGGGCATCGGCACCGGCGGCACGATCACGGGCGTCGGCCAGGTGCTCAAGGAGCGCAAGCCGTCGGTGCAGGTCGTCGCCGTGGAGCCGGAGGAGTCGCCGATCCTCAACGGCGGCGCCCCCGGGCCGCACAGGATCCAGGGCATCGGCGCGAACTTCGTGCCCGAGATCCTCGACACCTCCGTCTACGACGAGGTCGTCGACGTCAACGCCGAGACCTCCGTCGAGCTCGCGCGCCGCGCGGCGAAGGAGGAGGGGCTGCTGGTCGGCATCTCCTCGGGCGCCGCGATCGCGGGCGCGCTCGAGGTCGCGAAGCGGCCCGAGAACGCCGGGAAGCTGATCGTCGTGGTCATCCCCGACTTCGGCGAGCGCTACCTGTCCACGATCCTCTACTCGGACCTGCTGGACTGACGTGACGAGCCACCGCCCCGCTCCCGCCCCGTCCGCCGACGTGCACGACGTCGACGGCGAGGTCGACCACCCGATGCCGGACGGTCACCGCCCGGGCCTGCGGCACCTGCTCGAGATCCTCGCGGAGGACCTCGAGGCGGCGCACGCCCACGACCCGGCGGCCCGCTCGCGCTTCGAGGTGGCGCTCGCGTACCCCGGCGTGCACGCCGTCTGGGCGCACCGGGTGACCCACCGCATGTGGCACCGGCCGGGCCTGCGGCTGCCGGCCCGGCTCCTGTCGCAGGCCGCGCGGTGGATCACGGGGATCGAGATCCACCCGGGCGCGCGGATCGGGCGGCGGCTCTTCATCGACCACGGCATGGGCGTGGTCATCGGCCAGACGGCGGTGGTCGGCAACGACTGCGTGCTGTTCCACGGCTCCACGCTGGGCGGGCGGTCGATGACGCGCGGCAAGCGGCACCCCACCCTGGGCGACCGCGTCATGGTGGGCGCCGGCGCGAAGATCCTCGGCCCGCTGTGGATCGGCGACGACGCGCAGATCGGCGCGAACGCCGTCGTCACCCACGACGTGCCCACCGGGATGGTGGCGGTGGGCGTGCCCGCCCACGCGCGCCACCCCGGGCACCGGCCCGACCACGGGCAGCACGTCGAGGACGCCTCCGAGCTCCTCGAGTACGTCATCTGACACCCGCCGTGGCCCGACGGCCCGCGCCCCCGCTCCGGCGGGGCGCGGGCCGTCGTCGTTCCGGAGCCTGCGTCGATTGTTCTAGTTCTCGTAGAACAACTAGCATGAGGGCATGCTCTGGAGGATCGACCCCGCCGCCGCCGAGCCGCTCTACGCGCAGCTCGTGGGCCAGGTGAGCCTGGCGGTGGCCCGCGGCGAGCTGCGCGCGGGCGAGCGGCTGCCCGCGGCCCGGGAGCTGGCCGCGTCGCTCGACCTCAACGTGCACACCGTGCTCAAGGCGTACCAGGCGCTCCGTGACGACGGGATGATCGAGCTGCGCCGCGGCCGCGGCGCCGTCGTGACCGGCGCCCGTCCGGACCTCGGCCCCGTGGAGCAGGCGCTGGCCGACCTGGTCGCCGCCGCCCGGCGTGCCGGCCTGTCGCCCGAGACCACCACCACCCTCGTCAAGGAGGCGATGCACCGATGACCACGACTCCCCCGCGCCCGACCGCCACCACCACACCCTGGCGCCCCCGCGCGCGCAGGGCGGTGGCCTGGGCGTCGGCGGCCGGGATCGCGCTCGCCCTCGCCGCGGCGGCGGTCGCCTGGTCCTGGTTCGACGAGCTGCCCGCCCAGGTCGCCTCCCACTGGGGCGCGGACGGCCGGCCGGACGGGTTCTCGGCACCGGCCTCGTTCGTCGGGGTGGGCCTCGCGCTGGCCGCCGGGCTCTGCGCCCTGTTCGCTGCGATCGGCTGGGGCTGGGGGTCGGCCGTCTCGACGCGGCGGCTCGCCGCCGCCGGGTGCGTGTGGTCGGGCGGGCTCGCCGGGATGGTCGTGCTCACCTCGCTCGGCCCGCAGCGCGGCCTCGCCGACGCCTCGCAGGCCACGCTCGAGGGCTGGACCATGGTCGCCTCGGTGCTCCTGCCCCTGGTCCCGGCCGTGGTGGCGGCCCTGCTCGTCCCGAAGGACCGGCCGCTCCCCGCCACCGCGCCGGTCGCGGACGACGCGCCCCGCACCGCCCTGCGGGACGGCGAGCGCGCGGTCTGGCTCCGGCGCGCGACCGGCGGCCCCGGGCTCGCCGTGGGCACGGCCGCGATCCTCGTGACCGCGGCGCTCGCCGTCGTGCTCGAGACCTGGGCGATGCTCGTGGTCCCCGCCCTCCTGGCTGGCCTGTTCGCGGCGATGTTCGCCTTCACCGTCCGCGTCGACGCCTCCGGCCTCACCGTGCGCTCCGCGCTCGGCTGGCCGGGCACGCACGTGCCGGCGGACGAGGTCCTCGGCGCGTCCGTCGTCCAGGTCCGGCCGTTCGCCGAGTTCGGCGGGTGGGGCTGGCGCGTCGGCCGCGGCGGGCGCGTGGGCGTGGTGCTGCGCACGGGCGAGGCGCTGCTCGTCGAGCGCACGGGCGGTCGCTCGCTCGTCGTGACCGTGGACGACGCCGCGGCCGGCGCCGCCCTGCTCAACACCGTGGCCGAGCACTCGCGCTCGTCGCGCTGAGCCGCCCGGGCCCGGGCACGGCCCGGGGCTCAGGCCAGCAGCTCCGGGTGCGCCGCGGCCACCCGGCGGGGCGCCTTCGCGAGCCACGCGTCCACGAGCAGCTCCCGGAGCGCGGCGGCATCGGTGACGTCCAGCCGCACCAGGGCGACGGGGACGCCGTCGAGGTGCGGGATGGTGAACGCCTCGGGGCGCGCTGCGAGCACCGCCTCCTTCTCGCCGAGGTCGTCGACGACGACGGCGAGGATCGGCCCCGCGGGCACGGGGTCGTCCTCGAACCGCCGCAGGTCGGCCTTGGTGAACGGCCGGAGCCACGTGAACACCCGCCCGGACACCGCCCACGCGCGGTTCCGGAACGTCGTCGCCTCGGTGACCTCGGGCAGCGCCGCGGCGGCACGGGCCGCATCGTCGATCGTCGCCATCCCCCGAACCTAGCGGCGCTCCCGCGGCACGCACGGCGTCGGCTAGGGTGTGACGGGCATTACCCCGTACTGCGGGTACCGGACACATTCCGGCGGTCCCATCTCGACGAGGAGCACCCCGCCCCATGAGCACCCTGCGCATCGGCATCCAGACCGGCTACTGGTCCCGCAAGCCCCCCAGGGGCATCGTCCCCGCGCTCGTCGCGGCCGAGGCGCTCGGCCTCGACTCGGTGTGGACGGCGGAGGCCTACGGGTCCGACGCGTTCACCCCGCTGGCCTGGTGGGGGTCGCGCACCCGGCGCCTGCGGCTGGGCACCGGCATCGCGCAGATGGCGGCCCGCACGCCCACGGCCACCGCGATGCAGGCGATCACGCTCGACCACCTGTCCGGCGGCCGCTTCGTGCTGGGCCTCGGCGCCTCCGGCCCGCAGGTCGTGGAGGGCTGGTACGGCCAGCCGTACCGCCGTCCCCTGGCGCGCACGCGCGAGTACGTGGACGTGGTGCGCCAGGTCTTCGCCCGCGAGCGCCCCGTGACCGCGGACGGCGAGTTCTTCCGCCTGCCCCTGCCCGCCGACGCCCCCGGCGCCACCGGTCTCGGCAAGGCGCTCAAGCCGACCGTGCACCCGCGCCGCGCCGACATCCCCATCGTGCTCGCGGCCCAGGGCCCCAAGAACGTGGCCCTCGCCGCGGAGGTCGCCGACGGCTGGATGGCCGGCTTCTACGCCCCGAAGGCCGACGCCGAGCACCGCGAGCTCCTGGCCGCCGGGTTCGCGCAGCGCGCCGACGAGCGCACCCCCGCGTCGGGCTTCGAGGTGCTGGCGACCGTGCCCGTCGTCGTGCGTGACGACGTCGAGGCCGCCGCCGACGTCATCCGGCCCCACATCGCCCTGTACGCGGGCGGCATGGGCTCGAAGGAGGCCAACTTCCACAAGGCGTCCCTCGACCGCCTGGGCTACGCCACCGAGCTCGACGAGGTGCAGGCGCTCTACCTCGCGGGCCGCAAGGAGGACGCGGCGCGCGCCGTGCCCACCGCGCTGGTCGAGGAGATCGCCCTGGTGGGCCCTGCGGACAAGGTGGCCCGCGACCTCGCGCGCTGGGACGACACCGCCCTGACCACGCTGCTGCTGCAGGGCGACCCGTCGTCGATGCTCACGGTGCTGGCGGCCTCGCAGGCCGCCCGGAAGTCCGTCGACGGCAGCACGCCCCTCGGAGCCCGTGTCCGCGCCGCCGCCGGCGCGGTGGCCGCGCGGGTGGCGCCGTCGAAGGCCTGACCCGCTAGCGTGCCGCGCCGTCGTCCTCCGGGAACCAGACGGCGCGGCGCAGGTCCACGCGCCGCCCGTCGCGGCTGAGCGGGCAGCCCTCCGCCCGCAACGCGTCGAGGGCCGCGGTGACGTGGCGGGCAGGCGGCGAGCCCGCGGCGTTGACCACCCGCCACCACGGCACCGGGTGGTTGTCCTGCACGGGACCGATCACCGCCGCGCCGTCCGGCACGAGGTGCGCGTAGCGGTCCCCCGACCCCGCCATGACGTTCCCGACCTGTCGCGGGCCGCCGCGCCCCAGCCGCTCGCCGACGATCTCCGCGATCAGGCCGTACGTCATCGCCCGTCCCGACGGGATACGGCGTACCAGGGCCAGGACCTCGGCGGCGTACTCCTCGGGGCCGTCGAGCGGCTCCTCGGTCGGCGCGGTGGCGGGCTCGTCGGCGGCGTGCACACGGCGACCCTACGGCCAGCCGCCCACCCCGGCGGCGGCACGACGGGGAATCGTCCGCGCGGCCACGGGCGGCGCCGAATTCCGCTGGCCCCGAGGCACGCTCCGCGCCACGATCGGGCGGTGACCTCCGACCGCTCCCGCTCCTCCCTGCCCGCCGGCTACCGCTCCCGGCAGCTCACCGCCGACGACCGCGGCGCGCTGCTCGACCTCGACACCTGGGCCTTCCCCGACCCGCACGCCGTCGCGGACTTCGACGAGCTGCCGCTGCCCCTCACCTGGGAGCGGGCCGTCGGCGTCGAGGCCGAGGACGCCCCGGGCGGCGGGCTCGCCGCGATCCGCGCGTCGTACCCGTTCGCCCACTTCCCCGTGCCCGGCGCGACGCTGCCGACCGCCGGCCTCACGTGGGTGGGGGTGCACCCCCAGCACCGCCGCCGAGGGCTGCTCACGGCCATGATCGACGACCACCTCGCGCGCTGCCGCGAGCGCGGCGAGCCCCTCTCCGCGCTCTTCGCCGCGGAGGCCCCCATCTACGGCCGGTTCGGGTACGGCAAGGCCGCCGACGACCTCCGCATCAGCGTCCCGCGCGGCGCCGCGCTGCGCGACGTCCCCGGCGCCGCCGACCACACCGTCCGCGTGGAGCACGGTGACCGCGCCCGCCACGGCGAGCTCGTCGCGCGCCTGCACCAGGCCCCCGGGTTGCCTGCCGGACCGGCGGGGATCAACCGGCCCGGCTGGGCCACCCGGGAGTCCGAAGCCCTCTGGGAGAGCTACTGGGCCGACCCGAAGTCGTTCCGCGCGAGCGGGCGCGAGTCGCTGCGGGTCGTCGTCGTCGAGCGGGACGGCGAGCCCCGCGGCTACGCGACGTTCCGCCGCACCATGGACTGGCAGGTCACCGGGCCGCGCGGCACCGTGCACCTGGGAGACGTGGTGGCCCTCGACGCGGCCGCCGCCCGCGCCCTGTGGGGCGTGCTGCTCGACCTCGACCTCATGAGCAGCACGGACCCGTTCCTGCTGCCCGTCGACGACGCGGTCATGAGCCTGCTCGTCGACCCGCGCGCCGCCGGCGCCCGCGTCACCGACAACGTGTGGGTGCGCGTCGTCGACGTCCCCGCCGCCCTCGCCGGGCGCCGCTACCAGGCCGACGTCGACGTGGTCCTCGGCGTCACCGACGCGCGCCTGCCCGAGAACGCCGGGGCGTGGCGTGTGCGGGCGGCCGCGTTCGGCGAGGCCTCCTGCGAGCGCACCGAGGCCGCGCCCGACCTGGAGCTCGACGTCCGGGAGCTCGGCGCCGCCTTCCTGGGCGGGACGTCCCTCGCGGCCCTGGCGGGCGCGGGGCTCGTCGTCGAGCGCTCCGCCGGCGCGCTCGCGCACGCGAGCGCGGCCTTCGGGTGGCCGCTGGCCCCCGCGTGCGGCTGGGTGTTCTGATGGCCGACGCGTTCTCGACCGCGGTGACCTCCGCCGCCTGGCGGGCGGAGGTCGCCGCCTGGACCGACGACGCGCTCGCCCGCCGGGGCATGCGCACCGCCGCCCCGGCCGACCAGACGCGGGTGCGCCCCTGGTCCACCCAGCTCGTGCTCGAGACCGACGGCGGACGCGTCTGGTTCAAGGCCGACTGCCGGGCGGCGGCGCACGAGCCGGCGCTGCAACTGCTGCTGGCCGAGATCGCGCCCGACCAGGTCGACGCGCCGCTCGCGGTCGAGGCCGCGAGGGGATGGATGCTCACGGCCGACCGCGGGGCGACCCTCCGCGAGCGCCGGGCACCGACCCCGGCCGACTGGGGCGCCGTCCTCACACGGTTCGCGCGCCTCCAGCAGGACGTCGCCGCGCGCCGCGAGGAGCTCCTGGCCACCGGCCTGCCCGACTGCTCCCCCGGCACCGTGCCGGGCCGGTTCGACACCGTCCTGGGCCGCCTGCGCGCGCTGCCGCCCGGTCATCCCGCGCGCCTCGACGAGGCGACCGCCGCCGCCCTCGACCGCGCGCGGCCCGCCGTCCTCGACGCCGCCGGCGCCCTCGCGGCGGGTCCGCTGCCCGCGACCCTGCAGCACGGCGACCTGCACCCCGGCAACGTGTTCGAGACCGGCGGCGCGCTGCACGTCTTCGACCTCGGCGACGCGCAGTGGGCGCACCCCCTCGAGGTGCTGGAGGTGTCCTCGGACGTGGCCCGCGACGCCGGCGTCGCCTGGGAGCCCGTCGAGGCCGCGTACCGGTCGTCGTGGGCGGCGTGGCTCGCCGCGCGCGGCCTGCCGGGGTTCGACGACGGCCGCCACGGCGGCTGGGACGACCTGCGCCGCGCCGCGGGCACCACGCACGCCGTCAACCGCGCGTGGGCGTGGTGCGGGGCGCTGGCCGAGGCCACCGACGACGAGTGGGCGGAGTGGGGCGAGGCCCCCGGCCGTCACCTGTCCGGGCTGCTGGACCGTCAGGCCTGACAGACCCCGCACCAGAACAGGTTGCGCCCGGCCAGCTCCTTGGTGAGCACGGGGGCGCCGCACACGCGGCACGGCAGCCCGTCGCGGTGGTAGACGTAGAACGCCTCGTCGGCGGGGACGGCGCCCGCGGTGCCGTCGGTGTTCTGCCGGGTGCGGCGGCCGGCGCCGTGCACGCCGTCGGGCACGCGGTGCTCCGGGCGGGTCGTGACGATCGCGCCCGTGGCCGCGCCGTCGCGCATGAGGACCACGAGGTCGTCCCAGATCGCGGCGAGCACGGGCCCGGGCACGTCGCGCCCCGGCCGCAGCGGGTCCAGCCCGGCGCGGAAGAGCGCCTCGGCGCGGTAGATGTTGCCCACGCCGGCGATCACCGCCTGGTCCATGAGCTGCTGCCCGACCGTCACGCGCGAGCGCCGCACGCGGTCGACGAACGCCGCCCGGGACGCCTCCGGCGACCCGCGCCCGCCGTCGGCCCGGATCGGGTCCGGCCCGAGCCGCGCCTCGACGGCGGCCTTCTCGCGGTCCGTGAGCACCTCGCACGCCGTCGGCCCGGTGAGGTCCGCCACGGCGTGGGCACCCACCAGCCGCAGGCGCACCGCGCCGCGCGGGGCGGGCGGCGCCCAGTCCCCCGCCTCCGCGGCGAGAGCGTCCCCGGCGGGGAGGTCCGGCGTGGTCTCCCGCTCGCCGATGCGGCGCCGCGGCGCGCCGATCGCGTGCACGACGTCGGCGCTGCCGTCGCCCGCGAACGTCCACGCCCCGTAGAGGCCCAGGTGCACGCGCAGCCAGCGCACGTCGTCGGCCCCGTCGCCGCCCTTCGCGCCCGCGGGCGCGAAGGCGCAGAACAGCTGCTTGCCCCACGCCTCGACGGCCACCACGCGACGGCCGTCGAGCAGCGCGGCGCCGCCCGCGAACCGGCCCTGCGGGCTGGAGACGGCGAGCGTCCGCCCGCCGAAGAGCCCGTCCAGGGCCCGCGCGAGGCGGTGGACGGTGTGACCTTCCGGCACGTCGGTCGGGCGGGTCAGGAGATGGCGGAAACGTCGTGCGACGCCTCGTACGCGGCCAGCTTGTCGATGCGGCGCTGGTGGCGGGCGTCGCCGCTGAACGGCTCCGCGACGAACGCCTCGACGAACGCGGTCGCCTCGTCGACGGGGTGCATGCGGCCCCCGACGGCGATGACGTTGGCGTCGTTGTGCTGGCGGCCCAGGCGCGCCGTCTCCAGCGACCACGCGAGCACCGCGCGGACGCCCACGACCTTGTTCGCGGCGATCTGCTCGCCGTTGCCCGACCCGCCGATGACGACGCCGAGCGAGCCCGGCTCCGCCACGACCGCCTCGCCCGCGGCGATGCAGAACGCGGGGTAGTCGTCCTGCGGGTCGTACTCGTGCGCCCCGTGGTCGACGACGTCGTGCCCGGCGGCACGCAGGTGGTCGACGAGATGGGCCTTGAGCTCGTATCCGGCGTGATCGGCGGCGATGTGCAGACGCATGGCGCCCATTCTCCCCCACGCCGTGGGGGTGGGGCGCCGTAGGGTGACGCCATGACTGCCGACGCCACCGGGCTGCGGTCCGGTATCGACCTCTCCGCCCTCGACCAGGGCGTCCGCCCGCAGGACGACCTCTACCGCCACGTCAACGGGCGTTGGCTCGCCCAGCACGAGATCCCCGCCGACCGCGCCATGGACGGCGCGTTCCGTGCCCTGCACGACCTCTCCGAGGAGCGGGTTCGCGCCATCATCACCGACCTCGCCGCCACCGAGGACCTCGACCCCGCGTCCACGCCCGCCAAGATCGGCGCGCTGTACGCCAGCTTCCTCGACACCGAGAAGGTGCAGCAGCTCGGCACCGCGCCGGTGGCCGCGGAGCTCGCCCGGATCGCCGCGGCGACCTCGCCCGCGGAGCTCGTCGACGTGCTCGGCGCCCTGCAGCGCACCGGCGGCGGCGGCGCGGTCGCGTTCTACGTCGACAACGACGCCAAGGATCCCGAGACCTACGTGACGTACCTCGTGCAGGGCGGCCTCGGCCTGCCCGACGAGGCGTACTACCGCGAGGACCAGCACGCGCCCGTGCGCGAGAAGTACGCCCCGCACCTGGCGCGCATCCTGCGCCTCGCCGGCGTCACCGCCGGCTCCGCGTGGGGCGCCGACCCGGAGGACGCCGCCGCGCGCGTCCTCGCGCTGGAGACGAAGCTCGCCGGGCACCACTGGGACGTCGTGCGCGACCGCGACGCCGACCTCACGTACAACCCGATGACGCTCGCCGACCTCGTCGAGCAGGCGCCGGGCTTCGACTGGCGCGCCTGGGCCGCCGCGCTCGGCGCCCCCGCCGGGTCGCTGGACTCGCTCGTCGTGCGCGAGCCGTCCTTCGCCACCGGGTTCGCGGAGCTGTGGCGGTCGGAGCCGCTCGCCGACTGGAAGCTGTGGGCCGCCTACCACCTGCTCACGGCCCGCGCCGCCTACCTCGACGACGCCACCGTCGAGGCCAACTTCGACTTCTACGGCCGCACCCTGTCGGGCGCCCAGGAGGTGCGCGACCGCTGGAAGCGCGGCGTCGCGCTCGTCGAGCGCGCGCTCGGCGAGGCCGTCGGCGAGCAGTACGTCGAGCGGCACTTCCCGCCGGAGCACAAGGAGCGGATGGACACGCTCGTCGAGAACCTCGTGGCCGCCTACCGCGAGTCCATCGACCAGCTCGACTGGATGACGCCCGAGACCAAGGTCAAGGCCCTCGCGAAGCTCGAGCGCTTCACGCCCAAGGTCGGCTACCCCGTGAAGTGGCGCGACTACGCCGCGCTCGAGGTGGACGCCGCCGACCTCGTCGGCAACGTCCGCCGCGCCCACGCCTTCGAGCAGGACCACGAGCTCGGCAAGATCGGCCGCCCGATCGACCGCGACGAGTGGTTCATGACGCCGCAGACCGTCAACGCGTACTACAACCCGGGCATGAACGAGATCGTCTTCCCGGCCGCGATCCTGCAGCCCCCGTTCTTCGACCCGGACGCCGACGACGCCGTGAACTACGGCGGCATCGGCGGCGTCATCGGGCACGAGATCGGCCACGGCTTCGACGACCAGGGCTCCAAGTACGACGGCGACGGCCGCCTCGAGGACTGGTGGACCGAGACCGACCGCACCGAGTTCGAGAAGCGGACCTCCGCACTCATCGCCCAGTACGACGCCTTCCGCCCCGCACAGCTGCCCGAGGACGGCCCGCACGTCAACGGCGCGCTCACCATCGGCGAGAACATCGGCGACCTCGGCGGCCTGTCCATCGCGATCAAGGCCTACCGCATCGCGCTCGGCGCCGCGCTCGAGGACGCCCCCGTCGTCGACGGCCTCACCGGCCTCGAGCGGATCTTCCTCGGCTGGGCCCAGGTGTGGCAGTCCAAGGGCCGCGACGAGGAGATGGTGCGCCGGATCGCCACCGACCCGCACTCGCCCAACGAGTTCCGCTGCAACGGCGTGGTGCGCAACGTCGACGAGTTCCACGCCACCTACGGCGTGGGCCCCGACGACGCGCTCTGGCTCGCTCCCGAGGAGCGCGTCCGCATCTGGTGATCGGCGGGGGCCGGGCGGCCGGGGTGCGCCTCTCGCGAGGCGCGCCGTCCGGCCGGCCTCGGCCGCCTCGCGACGTCGACACCCCTCCCCCGCCCTCGCGCCTGGCGTCGTGCGCCCGCGCTCCGGCGGTGGAGGGGTGTCGGTCCGTCCGAGGTGTCAGCTCTGGCCGATGCCGGCACGGGCGAGGCTGAAGCCCTTGCCCGTCGGGTCGTGGGTGCAGGACATGCCCGTCTGCTCGCTCGTGCACGTGAAGTCGCCCTCGGTGAGCGACTTGCCGTAGTCGAGGGTGTCGACCTTCCCGCCGGCCTTCTTCGGCTGCTGGTCCGTGGGGACGCACGGCAGCTTGACGTTGCCGTCCGAGTCGACCGTCGCCACGTACCCCGTGGTGCCGTCGCAGCCGTCGACCGGAGCCGGCTGCTGGTTGAGCTGCGCGATGCCGCAGGACACGCCGTCCGCGTAGATCGTGCACGTGATGTTCTTCGACGGCGCCGCGAACTTCGCCAGCGCCGCGCCCTGCATCGGCGCGTCCTCGGACGCGGAGACCGACGGGGCCGGCGTCGTGACCGCGTCGGCCCCCGCATCGGGCGGGTTCGGGGACGACGACGTGAGGATCTGGACGGCGAACACCGCCGCCAGGGCGATGAGGACGACGTCGATCGCGATGAACGCGATCCAGCCCGCCGAGAGCCTGCGGCGGCGCGGCGGCTCCGGCGGCGGGGGCACGGCGGCGCCGGCCCCCGGGTAGGCACCGCCCGGCGGCTGCGCCGCCGGTGCGGGCTGCGTGTACACCGGCTGCTGCACCTGGGTGGCCGCCACCGGCTGGGCCGGCGCGGCCTGGTAGCCGCCCTGGTACGCGGGCTCGTAGCCGGACTGGTAGCCGGTCGGGGCGGCGTAGCCGGGCTGGGCCGGGTAGCCGGGCTGGCCCGCGGGCACGCTCGGCGGCGCCGGCGCGTAGGAGGGCTGCTGGCCGTACGACGCGGGCGGGATCTGCTGGGTGGGCTGGTACACCGGCGGGGCCGGCGTCGTGCTCGGCGCGACCCCCGGGGCGGCGTCCGGCGGCGGCGGGACGGGGGCGTGCGCGGTCGGCGCGGCGGGCGCGGCCATGGCGGCCGGCGCGGTGACCTGCTGCAGCGGCACCTCCGCCATCGGGTCGACGGCGGACGGGCTCTGGTACGCGGACGCCACGCGACGCACGCCGGCGGCCGGCGGCACGGTCGGCGGCCTGCCGTCGTGCCCCGGCGGGGGCGGCGGAACGGTGCCGGACATCTGGACTCCCTCCAGTCACTCCTCGGGCGCCGTCGGGCGGTGCTGGGCACCCTCGCCGCGACGACGCACCGGGCAGGATGTCACGATCCGGTCTCGACGGTCGAACCCGTCCCCGCAGGAACGGGGCAATTCCGTGCGTCGGCCCTGGTTCGAGGTGGCATCATCGTGCGCGAGCCTGCGCGCCCATCACGCGCTGCACCACCTTGAAACGAGGGAGAACCCGTGCCCGGAGAGAACCTGACCCGCGCCGAGGCGATCGAGCGCGCCGACGTCGTCACCGACGTCGAGTCGTACGCCATCGACCTCGACCTCACCACCGGCCCGACCACGTTCGCGTCCACCACCGTCATCCGGTTCTCCGCCACCCCCGGCGCGAGCACCTTCGTCGACCTGGTCGCGCCGTCCGTGCGCGAGGTCGTGCTCAACGGCCGCGCGCTGGACCCGGCCGAGGTGTTCGCCGACTCGCGCATCGCGCTCGCCGACCTCGCCGCGCAGAACGAGCTGCGCGTCGTCGCCGACTGCGCCTACACGAACACGGGCGAGGGCCTGCACCGCTTCGTCGACCCGGTCGACGGCGAGGTCTACCTGTACACCCAGTTCGAGGTGCCGGACGCCCGCCGCGTCTTCGCCACCTTCGAGCAGCCCGACCTCAAGGCGCCGTTCCAGGTCACCGTCACCGCCCCCGCCGCCTGGGAGGTCGTGTCGAACCAGCCGACGCCGGAGCCGGCCGACGCCACGCACGCGACGGACGCCGACGTCCCGACCGCGACGTGGGCGTTCGAGCCGACGCCGCGCATCTCGTCCTACCTGGTGGCCCTCGTCGCCGGCCCCTACGCCGTGCAGCGCGGCGAGCTCACGTCGTCGGACGGCCGCACGATCCCGCTGGGCGTGTTCTGCCGCTCGTCGCTGGCCGAGCACCTCGACGCCGACTACATCATGGAGACCACCCGCAAGGGCTTCGCGTTCTACGAGTCGACCTTCGGCGTGCCGTACCCGTTCGACAAGTACGACCAGCTCTTCGTGCCCGAGTACAACATGGGCGCGATGGAGAACCCGGGCTGCGTGACCTTCACCGAGTCCTACGTCTTCCGCTCCCAGGTCACCGACGCGATCCGCGAGCGCCGGGTCGTGACGATCCTGCACGAGCTGGCCCACATGTGGTTCGGCGACCTCGTCACGATGAAGTGGTGGAACGACCTCTGGCTGAACGAGTCGTTCGCCGAGTACGCGTCCACGCTCGCCACCGCCGAGGCCACCGAGTGGGAGGCTGCCTGGACCACCTTCTCCGCCATGGAGAAGACCTGGGCCTACCGCCAGGACCAGCTGCCCTCCACCCACCCGATCGTCGCGGAGATCCGCGACCTCGAGGACGTGCAGGTCAACTTCGACGGCATCACCTACGCCAAGGGCGCGTCGGTCCTCAAGCAGCTCGCCGCGTGGGTCGGCCGCGAGGAGTTCCTCTCCGGCGTCTCCGCGTACTTCCGCAAGCACGCGTGGTCCAACACCGAGCTGCGCGACCTCCTCGTCGAGCTCGAGGCCACGAGCGGCCGCGACCTCGCCGCCTGGTCGAAGGCGTGGCTGGAGACGGCGGGCGTCAACACGCTCCGCCCGGAGATCGAGGTCGACGCCGAGGGCCGCATCAGCGGCTTCGCGGTGCTGCAGTCGGCGCCCGCCGACTACCCGACCATCCGCCCGCACCGCCTCGGCATCGGCTGCTACGACCTGGTCGACGGCGCGCTGGTGCGCACCCACCAGGTCGTCATCGACGTCGACGGCGAGCGCACCGAGGTGCCGGGGCTCGTGGGCCGCGAGCGCCCCGCGCTCGTGCTCCTCAACGACGACGACCTCGCGTACGCCAAGATCCGCCTCGACGACGAGTCCCTCGCGGTGGCCGTCGAGCACCTGTCGCACATCAGCGACCCGCTGGCCCGCTCCCTCGTCTGGGGCTCGGTCTGGGACGCGGTGCGCGACGGCGAGACGCCCGCGTCGTCGTACGTCGACCTGGTGCTCGGCAACATCGCCGCCGAGACGGAGTCGACGACGGTCCGCACCACGATGAACCAGCTCGGCCTGGCCGCCCGGTCCTACGTGGCGCCGGAGCGCCGCGCCGCGACCCTGGCGCGCATCGGCGACCGCCTCTGGGCGCTCGCGCAGGACGCCGAGGCGGGCTCCGACCTGCAGCTGCAGCTCGTGAAGTTCTTCGCGGCGCTGGCGTCGACCTCCGAGCACGCGGCGCCGCTGCGCGGGCTGCTCGACGGGTCCGTCGCCCTCGGCGGCCTCGAGGTGGACACCGACCTGCGGTGGGAGCTGCTCGAGAGCCTCGTGCTGCTCGGCGCGGCCGAGGACGCGGAGATCGACGCCGCCCTCGCGCAGGACGACACCGCGACCGGCCGCCAGGCCGCCGCCCGGGCGCGCGCCGCCCGGCCGACGGTCGAGGGCAAGGAGGCCGCGTTCGCGTCGATCGTCGACCGGACGGACGTGCCGAACGCGATCATCCGCTCCACGGCCGCGGGCTTCGTGCACGTGACGGACCCGGCCGTGCTGGAGCCGTTCGCCGCCCGCTGGGTCGACGCGCTGCTGCCGATCTGGACCACGCGCAGCTACCACATCGCGGAGGAGCTCATCGAGGGCCTCTACCCGGCGCCGCTCGCGTCGGCCGCGCTGCGCGACGCCGTCCGCGGCTGGCTGGACGCCCACGCGGACGCCCCGGCCGCCCTGCGCCGCATGGTGGTCGAGCAGCTCGCCGGCACCGAGCGCGCGCTCGCCGCGCAGGCCGTCGACGCCCGCTGACGACGCCCTGACAGACGGAACCCCGCCCGGTCGCGTGACCGGGCGGGGTTCCGTGCCTCCGGGCGGCGCTACCGCGCGGTGCGGACCGCCTGGACGAGGGAGCGCAGGCGCGCGTTCTCGAAGAGGTCGTCCACCAGCACGACGTTGCCGGAGCCGTCGGCCAGCGGCACCTTCCAGTTCGGGTACTCCTGGTCGGTGCCGGGCTGGTTCTGCGTCCGGCGCTCGCCGACGGCGTCGGTGAGCTGCACGCCCACCAGGGCCGCCGGGGACCGGCGCAGGTAGCGGTGCAGGCCCTCGACGATCTCCCGCTCGGACGGGTGGTCCGAGACCAGGCCCCGCATGGCGAGGGCCAGCACGACGGAGTCCCGCTCCGTGCGGGCGAGGCTGCGCAGCTCCTGCGCGTCGTCGGCGAGGAGCCCGAGGCGCTCCCGCAGGTCGACGTGCTCCCCGGCGAGGTAGCCGGCCGCGGGCGGCATGTCGTGCGTGCCGACGGTGGCGAGCGACGCGCGCCGGTACCTCTCCGGCTCCAGCGGCCGCCCGTCCTCCTTCTCGAACCACAGCACCGAGGTGCCCAGGACCCCGCGCGCGGCGAGCTGGTCGCGCACCCACGGCTCGAAGACGCCGAGGTCCTCCCCCACGACGACGGCTCCCGCGCGACGCGCCTCCAGGCACAGGATCCCGACCAGCGCCTCGTGGTCGAAGCGCACGTAGGTGCCGTCGGACGGCGCGGCACCGGCGGGCACCCACCACTGGCGGAACAGGCCGATCACGTGGTCCACCCGCAGGGCACCCGCGTGCCGCAGCACGGTGCGCAGCATGTCCCGGTAGGGGGCGTAGCCGGCCTTCGCGAGCGCACGCGGGTTCCACGGCGGCTGCGACCAGGACTGGCCCTGCTGGTTGTACATGTCGGGGGGTGCGCCGACGGAGACGTCGCGCGCCAGCACGTCGCGGTGCGCCCAGGCGTCCGCGCCCTGCGGGTGCGCGCCGACGGCGAGGTCGTGCATGATCCCGATCCGCATCCCGGCCTCGCGCGCCACGCGCTGGGCGGTCTGCTTCTGCTCGTCGGCCACCCACTGGAGCCAGACGTAGAACTCGACCCGCTCGGACAGCCGCTCGCGCAGCGCCGCGACGGCCGGCGAGGCCGGGTCGCCCAGCTCGTCGGGCCGGGGCCGCGAGCCCAGGTGCTCGACGATGGCGCACCAGGTGGCGAAGTCGCGCAGGCCCGTCCCCTCCTCGGCGACGAACTCCTCGTACGCCGCCTGCCGGGCCGCGCGGCGCGGGGCCGTGAACACGACCTCGAGGGCCGCCTTCTTGGCCTCCCACACCGCGTCGCGGTCGAGCGCGCCCGGGTCGGCGACGAGGTCGCGCACCGGGTCGGCGGCCCACTCCACGAGGGAACGGTCCGCCGCGGACAGGTAGGCCGTCTCCGGGATGTCCTCCACGCGCACGTAGAGCGGGCTGAGGAAGCGGCGGCTCGTCGGCAGGTACGGCGACGGGGTCAGCGGGGTCACCGGCTCGGTGGCCGACAGCGGGTTCACGCCCACGAAGTCGGCCCCGCCCCGGTGCGCCGTCAGCCATGCCAGGTCCGCGAGGTCGGCGAGGTCGCCCACGCCCCACGACGTGCTCGAGCGCACCGAGTACAGCTGGACGAGGAAGCCCCACCACTGGTCGTCGTCCAGGCCCGCCGGCAGCTCCAGCCGGCCGGGCGTGACGACCACGGTGGTGCGGGTCTCGTGGCCCTCGGCGAGCGCGTACAGAGCGTGCCAGCCGAGGGGCAGGTCGGCGGGCAGGGCGAACGTCGCGCGCCCCACCCGACGGCCGTCGACCGTGCGGGGCTCGACGAAGACGTCGAGCTGCTCCAGGTCGCGGCGCGGGCGCACCGCGTGGTCGCGGGCCGCCGGCTCCGCGCCGTCCACCTCGAGCCACACGTGGACCGCCGCGCCGTCCGTGACGTGCACCGGCACGTGCGCGCCGTCGCCCTGGCGCACGACGACGGTGTGCGGGAGCACCGTGCGCCACGCGTCGTCCTGCGCGCGCTGCAGGCTGTGCGTCACCTGCTGCGGCGAGTCCGCCGGGACGCCCAGGGCGCCGAGGACGGAGATCAGCGTCGACGCCGGGGCGCGGACCACGTCCCCGCCGAAGCCGTGGTGCTCGGTGAGCACGCCGTACGCCGCGGCCAGCTCGCGCAGGGCGTCGTCCGGCTCGTCCGCACGCGCGCCTCCGGCGGCGGGCGCCTCCGCCGACGGCTGGTCCGCGGGCTCCTCGGCCAGCTTCTCGTCGGCCTTCTCGTCGGCCTTCTCGTCGGCCTTCTCGTCGGCCTTCTCGTCGGCCTTCTCGTCGGCCTTCTCGTCGGCCTTCTCGTCGGAATGGTCCGCGTCCTGCACGGCGGGCTCCTCGCGCTCCTTCGTGGCGGCGGGCGACGACGGCGACCCGGACGAGGACTCGGCCGCCGCCTCGGGCGCTTGGGCGCGCGCGTCGTCGGGCGTCTCGTCCGTGGTCGGCTTGTCCTTGCTCACGGGAACGATCCTGCCATCCCCCGCGCGACCAGGCCGTCCGCCCACGCTGCGGCGCCCGGGGCCGGCGGGCGTTTCGTCACGACGGCGGCCCTCGCTACCGTGGTCGGGTGACTCCCGCGATCCTCTCCCTCCGGACCGCTGCCCCTGCGGCGGTGAGCCCGAGCCCCGACCCCAGCGAGACCTCCATCCTCGACGAGGGCGCGAAGGCCGCGGCCGACGCCGGGTCCAAGTTCTGGGAGTGGTTCACCGGCTGGCCGCTGCAGATCCTCGTCATCCTGGTGATCGGCGGCATCGTCCTGGCGCTGCTGCGCCGTGTGATCGGGCACGTCACCGAGAGCATCGCCACGGGGGCGGGGACGAAGACCACCGAGGGTCCCTCGCCCTCGGCGGCGTGGCGCCGGTACCTCAACCGCGCCCCCTTCGTGGAGGACGCGCTGGCCATGGCCAACCCGCTGGCCAAGCAGCGGCGGGCGCAGCGGGCCCGCACCGTCGGCTCCGTGCTGCGGTCGTCCGCCAACATCGTGGTCGGCACGATCATGCTGCTGATGATCCTGCAGTCGGTGGGCGTCAACGTCGCCCCCCTGATCGCGTCCGCCGGGGTCGTCGGTATCGCGATCGGTTTCGGCGCCCAGGCGCTCGTGAAGGACTTCATCTCCGGCATCTTCCTGCTGGTCGAGGACCAGTTCGGCGTCGGCGACACGGTCGACCTCGGGTCGGGCGCCGTCGGCACCGTCGAGGAGGTGCAGCTGCGCGTCACGCAGGTGCGCGCCTTCGACGGCACCCTCTGGTACGTGCGCAACGGCGAGATCCTGCGCGCCGGGAACATGACGCAGCAGTGGTCGCGGGCCGTCGCCGAGGTGCGGGTCCCCGTCGGCTCCGACGTCGACCTGGTCCGCGCGGCGCTCGGCCGGGCCGCGGACGCCCTGCAGTCCGACCCGGTGCTCTCGTCCGTGCTGCTCGAGGTCCCGTCCGTGCGCGGCGTCGACGCCGTCAACGACGCCACCCTGACGTTCACGCTGCACGCGCAGACCCGCCCCGGAGACCAGTGGGAGGTCTCGCGCGAGCTGCGCCGCCTCGCGCAGGAGCAGCTGCGCGAGGCGGGGGTGCTCCCGCGGCTGGACGAGCCGGAGCTGCCCGCGCTGGAGAAGGCCGCCGACGGCGACGCCTGACCGGCGCGCCGCATCGGCGTCGCCGGGCGGGCCCGGTGGGGTCAGGAGACGAGCAGCGGGTCCATCTGGGCCGCGAGGTCGTCGGCCTCCGGCCCCACGATCACCTGCACCACGCGGCCCGAGCGCACCACGCCGAACGCCCCCGACGCCTTGAGCCCCGGCTCGTCCACGAGGTCCGGGTCGCTCACCTCGACCCGCAACCGGGTGATGCACGGCTCGAGCTCGACGACGTTCCGGCTGCCGCCGAGCGCCGCGAGGATGTCGTCAGCCTTGTTCGAGGCGATGGTCATAGGGGCCTCCCGTGGATTGCGTCGTTGCAGGTCCGTGACCAGCCTAACGCGCCGGGCGCCAGGACGGGAGAAGCGGCGTCCTCGCGTCTGGGAGGATGGCCCGGTGACGGACCAGACTTCACCCGCGGCCCCTCCGGAGTCGTTCTACGACGCCGTCGGCGGGCACACCACCTTCGAGCGCCTCGTCGACGTGTTCTACGAGGGCGTCGCCGACGACGAGGTGCTGCGTCCCATGTACCCGGAGGAGGACCTCGGGCCCGCGAAGGTGCGGCTCACCCTGTTCCTCGAGCAGTACTGGGGCGGCCCGACGACCTACAGCCAGCAGCGCGGCCACCCGCGGCTGCGCATGCGGCACGCGCCGTTCAAGGTCAACCCCGACGCCCGCGACCGCTGGCTGCGGCACATGCGCACCGCCGTCGACTCGCTCGGCCTGGCGCCGATCCACGAGTCCCAGCTCTGGGACTACCTGGAGCGCGCGGCCCACAGCATGATCAACACCTTCGACGAGTGAACGAGGAGCGAGCGTGAGCGAGACGACGACCACCGCCACCGCCTCCGGCGCCATCCCCGACGCCCTGGACCGCCTCCTGTCCGCGCTCGACCTGAGCGAGGTCGACGGCTGGGGCCCGCGCGGCGAGGACGACCTGTGGCGCGGCGACAGCGTGCCCGGCCCCGCCCGGCGCGTGTACGGCGGCCAGGTGCTGGCGCAGGCGCTGCTCGCCTGCGGGCGCACCGTCGACGACGACCGCCTGCCGCACTCGCTGCACGCGTACTTCCTGCGCGAGGGCACGCTGGACACCCCGATCGACTTCGCCGTCGAGCGGCTGCGCGACGGGCGGTCGTTCAGCGCGCGCCGCTCGCACGCCATCCAGCACAACAAGCCGATCCTGTCGCTCACGGTGTCGTTCCAGGTGGACCAGCCGGGCTACGAGGCCTCGGAGCCCGCGCCTGGCGACGTGCCGCCGCCCGAGGACGTCCCGTCCGCGATCGAGATGCTCGACGGCATCGACCACCCTGCCGCGAAGTTCTGGTCCCACGAGTCGGCGTTCGACCTGCGGCACGTGGGCGGCTCGCTGTACCTCGGCCCCGACCCGGACCCCAAGCCCACCCAGCAGGTGTGGGTCCGCGCCCGGCACGCGATCGCCTCCGACGACCGGCTGCTGCACCGCGCGCTCCTCGCGTTCGCCTGCGACCAGGTGATGCTGGAACCCGTGCTGCGCCAGGCCGGGAAGTCGTGGACCGACGTGGGCGGCACCGTGCCGATGGCGAGCCTCGACCACGCGATGTGGTTCCACCGCGACGCGCGCGCCGACGACTGGCTGCTGTACGTGCAGGAGTCCCCCGGCGCCCAGGGCGGGCGCGGCCTCGGCCTGGCGCGCGTCTACGACCGCGAGGGGCGGCTCGTGGCGAGCATCGCGCAGGAGGGCATGATCCGGCTGCCCTCCTGATCGCGGCCTGATCGCGGCCTGATCGCGGCCGCCACGGCGGCGGTGCGGGGACCACGGCCGCGGCGCACACTGTGCGCGTGCGACTGCGCCGTGTGTCCGCGTCCTCGCCCGGCTACTCGCGCCGCGCGAAGGGTGACGGCTGGGTGTTCCTCGACGTCGCGGGAGCGCCCCTCGACGACGCGGCCGAGGTGGCGCGCTGCACGCGCCTGGCGATCCCGCCGGCCTGGACCGACGTGTGGATCTGCCGCCACCCCGACGGCCACCTGCAGGCGTTCGGCCGGGACGACGCCGGACGCGGGCAGTACCTGTACCACGAGGAGTGGCAGGAGCGGCGGTCCCGGCGCAAGCACGACCACGTGCTCGACATCGGGCGCCGGCTGCCGGCCGCCCGGGGCCGGGTGACCCGTGACCTCTCCCGGCCCGGCCTCGGCCGCCGGACGGTGCTCGCGCTCGCGTTCCGGCTGCTCGACGACGCGTACTTCCGCGCGGGCGGCGAGGTCTACGCCGCTCGGCACGGCAGCTACGGCCTCGCGACGATCCGCAAGGAGCACGCCACCGTGCGGCGCGACGGCACCGTGCACTTCCGCTACCCCGCCAAGTCGGGGCAGCTGCGCGACGCCCTCGTGGAGGACCCGACGGTGGCCCGCCTCGTCACGACGCTCAAGCGGCGCCGCGGCGGCGTCGACCTGCTCGCCTGGCGGGACGACACCGGCAGCTGGCACGACGTCTCCAGCGCGGACGTGCAGGGCGACGTCAAGGAGCGCCTCGGCGCGGACGCGACGCCGAAGGACTTCCGCACCTGGCACGCCACCGTGCTCACCGCGCGGGCGCTGGCCGAGGTCGGCGCGCCGCCCCCGTCCGGACGCGGCCGGGCACGCGTGATCCGCGGGATCGTCGGCGACGTGGCCGACGAGCTCGGCAACACGCCCGCGGTCGCCCGCTCGTCGTACATCGACCCGCGCCTGTTCGACCTGTGGGAGCACGGCGAGACGATCGGCCCGACCCGGACGCGCGCGAGCGCCGAGAGCGCCGTCCTGGACCTGCTGGGCTGACCTGGCCGACGCGGGTCAGCCGCGGCGGCGGAACGCCACGGGCTCCTCGAGGAACGGCTCCCACGCGGCGCGCTCGTCCTCGGTCACGCGGCGGGGCTTCCCGCTGGCCGCGTCCACGACGACGATCGTCGTGACGGCCTTGACGTACGGGGCGGCGCCGGACGCCGGGGCCGTGCGCGGGAAGCCGCCGGGCGCGCCGTCGTGCACCTCGTAGCAGACCTCCAGGCTGGCCCCGCCGATGGCGCCGATCCACATCTCCACGCGCACCGGGGTGCGCGTAAAGCCCAGCGGCCGCAGGTACTCGATCTGCTGTCCGGCGACGAAAGTGTGCGACGTCGCGTGCGGGCCGGTGTCCAGGATGGCGGTGGGCCACTCCTCGCCGTCCGCGGCGTCCGCGTGGCGCCAGAACGCGGTGATGCGGGCGTCCTCCAGGAGGCCGAACATCGCGACGTTGTTGACGTGCTGGTACGCGTCGAGGTCGGACCAGCGCAGCGGGACGGGAACGTGCAGACGGGTCATGGCTCGCATCGTCGCACGACGGCGGGCCCGTCCAGGAATCGGCGCGGTCGTCAGCCCGCGGCGATCGCCGCGGCGGCACGGCAGCGGGCGAGGGCGCCGAGCTCGTCGCCCACCGGCACCCGCACCAGGTGGTCCGCGACACCCGTCACCGACTCACGCAGCCGGCGCCGCACCCGGGTGGCCCGGCGCCGAGCCCCCGCCGCGGCGACCCCCCGCGCGACCAGGGCGAGCAGCAGGCCCAGCAGGAGCCCGCCGATCGCGAGGAGCGTGGGCCAGGGGACCTCCAGCACCCCGCCCCCGGAACCCGTGAGGTCCACGGTGAGGACGGGCAGGATCAGCGGCGGCAGGCGGAAGTACTCGATCGCCGCGGCCGCGGCGAGCCACAGGAGGCCCGCGACGGCGGCCGCGAGCAGCAGCCACTGGACGAAGCCCGCGACGGCCCACCAGCGCGGCCGGCGCGCGGCCTCCAGCTGCGTCCCGACCACCGCCTGGTCCAGGTCGCCCGGCAGCCGGTCGATCCCGTCCTGCGCCCGCGCCCGCGCGACGAGCACCCAGGCGTCCGGGGCCCCGTCCGTCACCTCGTCGACGTAGCGCCGGACCGCCGACGCGGCGGCGGCGCGCACCGCGGGCCGGGCCGTGGGCAGCGAGCTGCGCACCAGGTCCGGCCGCTCGGGTGCTCCCCGCCCGGGGCCGCCGGCCTCGCGCGCACCGCCCTCTCCCCCGCGGCGGAGGCCGAGGCGACGCAGCGGGTCGCGCCTCAGGCGGGACACCCACCGGGTCACGGGCCACCCCGTGACGAGGTGGGCGTCGCGCCGGTGCGCCGCTGCCACGGCGTCCGCCACCGTGGGCACGCCCGCGGCGGCCTCGAGCGCGTCGACGAGCGTGCCCGCCGCCCGCTCGCCGGCGCGGGGCGCCGGCCCGGTGCCGCACGCGTCGGCGATGGCCCGGGCCGCCGCCCGGGCGTCCGCGGCGAGCCGCGCGGTCGCGGCCTCCCGGCGCGCCGCGGCCTCGGCGAGCAGCCCCTTGAGCTGGTCCATCCCCTGCCCCGTGGCCGCGGACACCGCCAGCACGCGGGCGCCGTCGAGGCCGTCCGCGGCGACCAGGCGACGCAGGTCGGCGAGCATGGCGTCGGTCTCCGCGGCGGACAGCCGGTCGGTCTGGTTGAGCACGACCACCACCACCTCCGACCGGCCCGCCAGCGGCCGCAGGTAGCCCTCGTGCAGCGCGGCGTCGGCGTACTTCTGCGGGTCCACGACCCACACCAGCAGGTCCGCCCGCTCCACCAGCCGCTCCGCGCGCACACGGTGCTCCACGACCACCGAGTCGTGGTCCGGCAGGTCCAGCAGCACGAGGCCCGTCGAGATCCCGGCGGGCACCCGCCGCCCGCGCAGCCGGGCGATCCCCCGGCGCGGCGGCCGCGCCGGGCCGTCGTCGTCGTCCTCGGGGAGCGCCATCTCCTGCCGCCGCCGCACCTCGAGCCAGTCCAGCAGCGGACCGGCACCGTCGCCCCACACGGCAGCCACCGGGTGGGAGGTCGTGGGGCGCCGCACGCCGACGGTCGCGATCTCCTCGCCGGCGACCGCGTTGAGCACGCTGGACTTGCCGGAGCCGGTGGCGCCCGCGAGCGCGACGACCGTGTGCTCCGCGGACAGGCCGCCCCGTTCGCGGGCGCGTGTGACGACGGCGCGCGCGTCGTCGAGCAGCGCGCGGTCCAGGCGGCCGCTCGCGGCCGCCACGGCCGTCTCGAGGGCGGCGGTACGGTCCGCCAGGTCGATCCGGCTCACGCGTCCCCCTCCTCGCGCCGGTCGCGGGCGCGCCAGCGCGACCACCAGCCCCCGCGGCGCCCGGAGTCGTCGCCAAGCGCCTCGCCGGCGTCGTCGGCCTCCGCGGCCCGGTCGGGCGCCTCGGGCGGGCGCAGCGTCCCGGCCCCGCGCAGCAGCCCCCCGCTCCACGGGCGTGTCGCCCCCTCGTCCGGGACGGTGCGGGCCGCGCGCTCGGTGCGCGCGGTGGCGGCCACCCGGTGGGCGGCGTCGCGCACCCCGGCCGCGCCCGTCTCCTGCGTGCCGAGCGCGTCGAGCTGCGCCGTGTAGCGCGCCGCCTGCCCGCGCAGCACCGCCTCGACGCGGGCCTGCAGGCGCTCCTTCGCCTGCGCGGCGAGGCGCCGCACCGCCTCGTCGCCGAACACGGCCTCGAGCAGCTTCTGCGCCACGACGGCGGTACCGCCCGCGATGCCGATCTCGGCGCCGGTGAGCCCCGCGGTGGACGCGAAGACGATCACCATGAGGCTGACGCCGAGCGCGTTGACGCCGAACGACACCGCGCGGGCCGTGCCGCGCCGTGACTCCCCCTGCTCCCGCACCAGCTCCAGCACGTCCTCCTGCCAGCCCCGGATCTGCACGGCGACCTCGGTGCGCAGCGCCGCCGGCACCCGCGCCAGGTCGAGGCCGTCCAGGAGCGCCGCTCCCGCGGCGTCACCTCGCCAGGCCGTGTAGGTGCGCTCGGCGGCCTGCTCCGCGGCGTCGAGGATCACCGACTCCAGGCCGGTCGCGATGGCCTGCTCCACCTGCGGGCCCTCCTTCGGCCGCCCGCGGAAGAACCGCACCAGCGCGTCGCGCGCCCGCCCGACCCCCGCCTCGACCGCGCGGAAGAACTCCCCCGTGCCGACGAAGTCCTGCCAGCGGGCCAGGACCTCGCCGCGCAGCAGCGCGCCGTCCGACGTCGCCGCCTCCACCTGCGCCAGCGCCTCCGCGTGGTAGCGGCGCGCGGCGTCCCGCAGGCGCGCGTCGGCCACCTCCTGCCCGTCGGCCGTCTCGGCGAGCGCGACGGCGCGGCGCACCAGGTCGTCCACGACGCCGTCCCGGGTGGCCGCGATGACGCGGGCCCGCGCCTCGGGGTCGCCGCCCAGCCCGGAGAGCCAGGTCGCGACCTCCGCGACCGCCGCCTCCGGCAGCAGGCCGTCGACGAGGGCGTCCGGCCCCTGCTCCGCCGCCTCGCCGAGGACGAAGACGCGCGCGCCCTCGAGCCCGTGCTCGGCGACCATGCGGCGCAGGTCGTCGGCCACGACCTCCGCCCCCGGGTCCACCCGGTCGAGCACGATCGCGACCTGCGCGCGACGGCGGGCGGCCTGCCCCAGCAGGTCCCACGGCACGGCGTCGGCGTAGCGGGCGGCCGTCGTGACGAAGAGCCAGAGGTCGGCCGCACCCAGCAGCTGCGCGGACAGCTCGCGGTTGGCGACCTCCACGGAGTCGATGTCCGGCGCGTCCAGCAGCGCCAGGCCCTGGGGCAGCGCGTCGCTCGCGACCAGGCGCAGCGCGGCCGCGCCTTCCGCCGACCGGTCGCCGCCCTCCGCGGGGGCGGCCTCGCCGCGCGGCCCGGCGCCCGAGGAGGTCACGCGGGCCAGGCCCGGCAGCACCCGGTCGGTGGTGAACCACCGCGCGTCGAGGGGGTGGTGCACCAGCACGGGGGCGCGGGTGGTCGGCCGGAGGACGCCGGGCGCCGAGACCGGCTCGCCCAGCAGGGAGTTGACCAGCGTCGACTTCCCCGCACCGGTGGACCCGCCGACGACCACCAGCAGCGGCGCCCGCTCTGCGCGCAGCCGCGGCAGCAGGTAGTCGTCGAGCTGGTCGACCGCCTGGTGCAGGTCCGTGCGCGCCGCCGCGACCCCGGGCGTCTCCAGCGGCAGGCGCAGGGCACCCAGGCGCGCGCGCAGCACCTCCAGCGCGTCCACGAGCTCCCGGGCGGTCGCCCCCTCCCGCGGTGCAGGGTCGGGCGTCGGGTCCGGGTCGGTCATGTGCCCAGTGTGCCCACCCGCAGCGATCCGCGCAGGGTTGACCTGTGACGATGCGTCCTCCCCGGGCACGGGCCCACCGGATCTCGCGGAGGGTGCGGCGATCAGTCGCCCAGCCGGCGGCGCAGCCAGGCGACGCACACCTGGCCCTGCGCACGCTGGAACGCGCGCACGTGCGGGATGCCCGGGGGCGGCGGCTGCAGCGACGAGTGCACGAAGTAGCCCATGAGCGCGACGAGGTAGGCCGTGACCGCGCCCTCCTCGGTCCCCGCCGGCAGCGGGCGGAGGGCGAGCGCCTCCTCCGGCGTCGGGCCGCCCTCGAGCCGGACCGCGGGCAGCATGCCCACGAGGTCGCAGAACGCCGCGCCACGGGCGGCGTTCGGCCAGTCCACGGCCAGCGCGCGGGTGCCCCCCGCGCTCTCGAGCGCGTCGACGAGCAGCGCGTTGTCGCCGCGCAGGTCGCCGTGCACCAGCACGTCGCCCGTCACCGCGGCGGGTGCGTCCTGCTCGATCGTCGCGAGCCGGTCCAGGTGCGTCGTGAGCCACGGGTCGTAGGACGCGAGCCCGTGGGGGCGCTCGGCCGCGAGCCGTTCCGTCCGGCCCGTCGGCAGCTCCGTCTCGTAGTCCGGGAGCAGTCCCGGGGCCACGTCGTGCTCGGCCACGCCGGCGGCGAGGTCGAGGACGGCGCGCAGGTCCTCCGCGACCCACGGCATGCGCGGGGTCCGCGACGGCAGCGTCTCGAACGCGAGCGCCACCCAGGCCTCGTCGTCGGTGTCGCCCGCGGCGTCCACCGCCCACAGGAACCGGGGCGTGGGCACACCGTCGGGCAGCAGCGCGGCGCGGCGCGCCTCCTCGCGGTACATGCCGACCGTGAACGGGTGCTCGGCGCTCACCGCCTTGACGAACACCGGCCCGCCCGCGGTGCGGAGCGTGGACGCCAGCCCCTGGGAGTAGCCGCCGTCGTGGCTGGTCCACCCCGTCACCGAGGCACCCAGCCGGCCCTCGACCGCGGCTCGCACGCGCGCCGGCAGATCGGTCCAGGTCGGGCGGGTGCGGGTCGGGGTGGCGGTCATCGCTGGAGTATCCCCCGTCGACAGTCCGTTCGCCCCAGGCATTGGTACCCCGACGCAGGGCGCCCCCGGCACCGCACGGGTGCCGGGGGCGTCCAGGGGCGCGGTCAGTCGCGCGTGAGCTTGCGGTACGTCACGCGGTGCGGGCGCGCGGCGTCGGCGCCCAGGCGCTCGACCTTGTTCTCCTCGTACGAGGCGAAGTTGCCCTCGAACCAGTACCAGTTCGCCGGGTCCTCCTCCGTGCCCTCGTACGCGAGGATGTGGGTCGCGACCCGGTCGAGGAACCACCGGTCGTGGGAGACCACGACGGCGCAGCCGGGGAACTCGAGCAGCGCGTTCTCCAGGGAGCCGAGGGTCTCGACGTCCAGGTCGTTCGTCGGCTCGTCGAGCAGCAGCAGGTTGCCGCCCTGCTTGAGGGTCAGGGCGAGGTTGAGGCGGTTGCGCTCACCGCCGGACAGCACGCCCGCGGGCTTCTGCTGGTCCGGGCCCTTGAAGCCGAACGACGCCACGTAGGCGCGGGACGGGATCTCGACGTTGCCGACCTTGATGAAGTCGAGCCCGTCGGAGACGACCTCCCACAGGGTCTTCTTCGGGTCGATGCCGCCGCGCGACTGGTCGACGTAGGAGATCTTCACCGTCTCGCCGACCTTGAGGTCGCCGCCGTCGAGCGGCTCGAGGCCCACGATCGTCTTGAACAGCGTGGTCTTGCCGACGCCGTTGGGGCCGATGACGCCGACGATGCCGTTGCGCGGCAGCGTGAAGCTGAGGCCGTCGATGAGCTGGCGCCCGTCGAAGCCCTTCTGCAGGTTCGACGCCTCGAGGACCACGCTGCCCAGGCGGGGACCCGCCGGGATCTGGATCTCCTCGAAGTCGAGCTTCCGCGTCCGCTCCGCCTCCGCGGCCATCTCCTCGTAGCGGGCCAGGCGCGCCTTGGACTTCGTCTGGCGGCCCTTCGCGTTGGAGCGCACCCAGTCGAGCTCGTCCTTGAGGCGCTTGGCGAGCTTGGCGTCCTTCTTGCCCTGCACCTCGAGGCGGGCCTGCTTCTTCTCCAGGTAGGTGGAGTAGTTGCCCTCGTACGGGTAGAGCCGGCCGCGGTCGACCTCGCAGATCCACTCCGCGACGTGGTCGAGGAAGTACCGGTCGTGCGTGACGGCGAGGACGGCGCCCGGGTAGGTCGCCAGGTGCTGCTCGAGCCACAGCACCGACTCGGCGTCGAGGTGGTTGGTGGGCTCGTCGAGCAGCAGCAGGTCCGGCTTCTCCAGGAGCAGCTTGCACAGCGCGACGCGGCGGCGCTCGCCACCGGAGAGCACCTTGACGTCGGCGTCCGGCGGCGGGCAGCGCAGGGCGTCCATCGCCTGCTCGAGCTGGGAGTCGAGGTCCCACGCGTCGGCGGCGTCGATGTCCTCCTGCAGCGTGCCCATCTCCGCGAGCAGCGTGTCGAAGTCGGCGTCCGGCTCCGCCATGAGGGCAGAGATCTCGTTGAAGCGGTCGATCTTCGCCTTGAGGGGGCCGACGGCCTCCTCGACGTTGCCGAGCACCGTCTTGTCCTCGTTGAGGGGCGGCTCCTGCATGAGGATGCCGACCGTGTACCCCGGGGAGAGGCGCGCCTCGCCGTTCGACGGCTGCTCGAGGCCCGCCATGATCTTGAGGATCGTCGACTTCCCGGCGCCGTTGGGGCCGACGACGCCGATCTTGGCGCCGGGCAGGAAGTTCAGCGAGACGTCGTCGAGGATGACCTTGTCGCCGTGCGCCTTGCGCGCCTTGTACATGGAGTAGATGAACTCAGCCACTGGCTCTGCTTCCACCGTTCGATCGCGCGGGGAACCCGAGAGGTCGGGTCCGAGAGGTTCGAGGCTCCAGCGGAGCACGCTGGAGGACCGGCATGGCGGCCGGTCCACCAGCCTACGCGACCGGGGCGCTCACACGCCGACCGGGACCGGATCCTCCTCGTGCTCCGACCGGACCGGGCCCGCCGCGTCGGCCGCGTCGGCCGCGTCGGCCTCGTTGGCCGGCTGGCCCGGGGTCTCGTCCGCCGCGGTCCGGTCGACGACGCGCGTGAACCGGGCCAGCCCGCGCGTGACGTCCGGACCGACGGCGTGCGCGTCGACGACGAGCTGCCAGCGCTCGTTGCCGTCCTTGTCGGTCCACTCCTCGGTGGAGAGCCGGCCCGCGACCACCACCGGGTCGCCCTGGCCGAGCGACTCGGCGACGTTCCGGGCGCCGGTCCGGAAGGACTTGACGGTGAACCACAGGGTCTGGCCGTCCGACCAGTCCCCGCTCTGCGCGTCCCGCACGCGGCGCGTGCTCGCCACGCGGAACGTGGTCCACTCCACGCCGTTCGGCGACCGGTGGAGCGTCGGCTTGGTCCCGACGAACCCGTTGACCGTGATGCTGACCTCGTTCATGCGCTCCTCCTGGGCTCGGCGCCGACGGTCGCCGGCGTGCGCCCAGGATCAGTCGCGCGAGGCCCGGTGGGCGCCCTTCCGGGGTGCATCTGTGGACGACGGCGCCAGCTCGCCGCCTGTGGGCAGCCTCAGGGACCCGGTGAGCGGCCGCGACGTCGGGAGCTCGGTCGCCGCCTGGGCCAGCTCGCGCACCCGGCGGTGCTCGACCAGCAGTCGCTGCGTGGGCTCCCCGAGCCCCTCCGAGAGCACGCGCTCGAGCGCCGCGCGGCCGGCCGAGGCCACCGCCTGCTCCCGCTTGCGGGCCAGGGTCCGCCGGGCGGCGGTCGCGGCGAACGCCACCGCGACGGCGGCCACCGCCAGCACGACCGCGCCGCCGAGCGCCACACCACCCCAGGGGGAGCCGAGGTCGAGCACGCCGGTGAGCGCGAGCACCGCCACGACGGCGGCCACCACCGCGACCCCACCGAGCGCCCACGACGTGCGGCGCAGCGTCCGCGCCGACGACGGGCCACGGGTGTCGAGCGCGACGCCCCGCAGCGCCCCCGCCACCGAGGTCCGCAGCTGGTCGGCCCCCGCCACCGAGGCCGCGAGCGAGCGCTGCCAGCCCGGGCGCAGCGACGCGCCCGCCCGGGTGAGCCAGCGGGCCCGCGACAGCGCCACCGCGTCGCGGTCCGGCGGCGGCACCTCCGGGCGCCCGTAGCCGTTGCGCACGGCGTTGCCCACCTGGGTCGCGACGGCGTCCAGGCCCGTCGCGGCGACCAGCGCGTCGAGCTCGCGCTCCACGGCCGGGCCCATCTGCCACGGCACCTCGGCCGGCGTCTGCGCCAGCAGCAGGCGGGCCGCCGCGTCGAGCTCGGCCGCCGCTCGCCCGGCCGCCACCGACCGGCGCGCGCACGCCTCCTCCAGGAGCACCCGGACGCGGTCGATCCCCTCGCCCGTGCGCGCCGAGACGCCCTGCACGTACACGCCGCGCAGCCCGTCGTCCTCGAGCAGGCGCGCGAGGTCCTTCAGCAGGTTCTCGCGCTGCGCGTCGGGCACGGTGTCGACCTGGTTGAGCAGCACGACCATGGAGGACTCGGAGCCCACGGCCTCGCGCAGGTAGCCGGAGTGCAGGGCGTCGTCCGCGTACTTCTGCGGGTCCACCACCCAGACGAGCAGGTCGACCAGCGGCAGCACCCGGTCCACGACCTCGCGGTGCGCCGGCTCGACGGAGTCGTGGTCGGGCAGGTCGAGCAGCACCAGCCCGGCCAGCTTCTCCTCGTCCTCGCCGTCGAGCTCGCCGCCCTGCGTGATCCGCCGCTCGCGGTCCACCCCCACCCAGTCGAGCAGCGCCTCGGCGTCGTCGGACCAGGAGCACGCGGTGACGCGGGCCGTCGTGGGGCGCTTCACGCCCACGTCGGCGAAGCTCAGCCGCGACACCTTGTTGAACAGGCTCGACTTGCCCGAGCCCGTGCCCCCGGCGAACGCCACCACCGTGTGGTCGACGCCGAGCGCGAGGCGCTGGCGCACGCCCTCGACCGCGGCCGTGACGCGCTTGGACGTCGTGTCGTC
The DNA here is from genome assembly GCF_042801555.1 of Isoptericola sp. NPDC057559. NCBI lineage: Bacteria > Bacillati > Actinomycetota > Actinomycetes > Micrococcales > Promicromonosporaceae > Isoptericola > Isoptericola sp. NPDC057559. Next base: position 39,119 of record NZ_JBHVFQ010000009.1, on the reverse strand, counting down.
GAGACGGGGGCCGGCGATCTCGAGCGCCTTGGCCAGGTCCTCGGTGCGGGCGCGCAGGGTCGCGTCGTGGGTCGGGCTCTCGGTCATGTCAGCCTCCTGAGCTCGGCGAGTCGCACGCGCAGCCCCGCGGCCGCGTCGTCGGCGGGTTCGGACGGCGCGAGGTCGTCCAGCACGGCCTCCACCTCGGCGTCGACGACGGCGGCCGCGCGGTCGCCGAGGTCCTCGCGCAGGGCGGTGACCGGGTCGTTCGCCGCGTCCCCGAGGACGCGGTCCAGGAGGCGTGCGGCGTCGTCGCTGCCGGCGGCGGAGGCCAGGAGCAGCGTCGCCAGGCCGCGCGGCCCGAACGCCTTCACGGCGGACTCGACCCGCGGCGTCTGGGTGCCGCCCACGAGCTCGGCGACGACGGCGTCCGCGCGCTCGGACCACCCCGCCACGCGGCCGGGCACGTCCGCCTCGCGGGCGGCCGTGCGCGCCGCGCCGTCGGGCGCCACGGCCTCGCCACCGGCGGGCGCTCCCGGTCCGGCGAGCACGGCGCGCAGCCGCTCCTCCACGCGGGCCCCGGAGGCGGCGAGGGTGCGCGCGGCGGCGTCGACGACGTCGGACCGCAGGCCGTCGAGCGCGGCCTCGCGGGCGCGGCCGGCCCTGCGCGTGCTGCGCGCCCGGTCGCCGCGCACCTTGACGCGGTCGACGCCCGCCGTGCCGGAGAGCTCGCGCCACCGAGCCTCGACCGACGCCCCGGCCACGACGCCCGCGGCGACGGCGTCACGGGCGAGCTGCTCGGCCGCGGGGATCTCCTCGGTGACGCGGCGGCGCAGGACGTGCACGGCGTCCTGCTGGGCGTCCAGCGCGTCCGCGAGGGACGTGACCCAGCCGGGCAGCGCCCCCAGCGCACCCTTGAGCGTCCGCACGACGACCGCCCGCGAGCGGTCCGGCCCGGCGAGCATGGTGAGCCAGCGCCGCACCGGCTGCACGACCGCGGGGTCGAGCAGGCCCTCGTGCGGACCGACGTCCGGGATCACGAACAGCGGCACGTCGGTCATGCCGTGCTCGCGCAGGCGCTGCATTAGGTCGCCGCGCACCGTGGTCAGCGTCTCCTTCGGCACCCGGTTGAGCACCATCGCCACGGACGCGCCGCGCTCGGTCGCGCGGGCCAGCGCCTGCCACGGCAGGGCGTCGCCGTACCGGGCGGCGGTCGTGACGAACAGCCACAGGTCGGCGGCCTCGAGCAGCTGCTGCGCCGTCGACCGGTTCTGCTGGACGAAGGAGTCCAGGTCGGGGGCGTCGAGGAGCGCGGTGCCCCGCGGGACGCCCTCGTGCTGCACGACGCGGGACAGGTCCGTCACCGGGCCCGTCGCCATCACGTCGGCGTCGAGGGGGTGGTGCGCGAGCACCGGCTCGCGGGTGGTGGGCCGCAGCACCCCGGCCTCGGAGACCGGCTCGCCGAGCAGCGAGTTGTACAGGGTGGACTTGCCCGCCCCGGTGGACCCGGCCACCACGACGACGGCCGGGGACGACAGCTCCTTCAGCCGCGGCAGCAGGTGCTCGTCGAGCTGCGCCAGCAGGCGGTCGCGCGAGGCCGCGGCGTCCTCGGCCCCGTCGATCGGCAGGGGCAGCTCGACGGCCGCGACGTCGCGGCGCAGGTCGCGGGCCACGTCGTGGACGGTGACGCCGATCTCCTCGCCGGCCCCGGCGTCCTTCCTGCTCGCGGCGCGGCGCGAGGCGCGGGTTTCCAGGGAAGGTGTCACGGGCACATCCTTCCCGCTGGGGCCGGTCGTGCCAAACGCGCGCGCCGCACGGCAGGGCGATCCTTCGCGCGGCACGCGTCCCGGCCACCGCCCCTGACGATCTGACTGGTGCCCCCAGCAGGACTCGAACCTGCAACCTACGGATTAGAAGGCCGTTGCTCTATCCATTGAGCTATGGAGGCGCGGGCCCATCGTATAAGGCCCCGGTCGACAGCGACCGTGCCCGCCGACGAGTCCGCGCAGACGCCGTGACCCGGCTCACCTGGGAAAAAGCCGTGCGCTGCACGAAGGCTTCCCGGCAGACTTCTTCCTGCACCGCGGTGACGCGCGGCCGGTCGGACACCGGTCGCGGGGGTGGTCCCTGGCCCGGACCGACGACCCACGTCACGAAGGACACCATCACCATGTATTCCACGGACAACCTGCTTCTCGTGCAGGCGATCCAGCGCGAACGCCTCGAGGAGGCCGAGCGCCACCGCACCATCCTCCGACTCCGCCAGCAGCACAAGCAGCTGCGGACCTCGCACGCCCGCCAGCAGCACACCAGCGTCACCCGGTGGCTGTTCGACTGGCTGACCGCATGACACCCGACGCGCGACCGTCGCCACGCCGCAGGCGCGCCGACGTCGCGACCACGAGGGCCCCGAGGCCCGGACCGTTCCCCTCGAACCGTCCGGAGCACCGGGGCCCTCGTCGTGCTCCCCGGCCGCTCACGGGCGCGCGGACCGTAGGCTGGCCCTCGTGAGCCCCGCGAACCCGAACGAACGCATCGTCTGGATCGACTGCGAGATGACCGGCCTGGACCTGCGCGCCGATGCGCTCGTCGAGGTCGCCGCCGTGGTCACCGACTCCGAGCTGAACGTGCTCGGCGAGGGGGTCGACGTCGTCGTCGCGCCGCCCGCGGCCGCGCTCGAGCAGATGAACGACTTCGTGCGCGACATGCACACCACGTCGGGCCTCCTCGAGGAGCTGCCCGCCGGCATGACGCTCGCCGAGGCCGAGCAGGCCGTGCTCGACTACGTCCGCGAGTGGGTGCCGGACCCGGGCAAGGCCCCGCTGGCCGGCAACTCCGTGGGCACGGACAAGATGTTCCTCGACCGGGACATGCCCGAGCTGGTGGGGCACCTGCACTACCGGATCGTCGACGTGTCGTCGATCAAGGAGCTCGCCCGCCGTTGGTACCCGCGCGTCTACTTCGCCTCCCCCAAGAAGGAGGGCGGCCACCGGGCCCTCGCGGACATCCTCGAGAGCATCGACGAGCTGCGCTACTACCGCGAGGCCCTGCTCGTGCCGCAGCCCGGCCCGGACACGAAGACCGCGCGGGCCGTCGCCGAGCGGATCAAGGAGACGTCGGTCACCCGACGGACCGCGAAGTCCTGACCAGCCCCGCGGAGCAGGTATAGTTCTGGTCGGCCGGTCGCTCGCGTCCGGCCATGGTGGCTATAGCTCAGTCGGTAGAGCGCCTGGTTGTGGTCCAGGAGGTCGCCGGTTCAAGCCCGGTTAGCCACCCTGAGAAGCGCCCTGGAGACAGGGCGCTTTTTCTTTTGCCCAGCGGCGGCCTGCGCGACGCCGACGGGCCCTTCGGTCGTTCCGGTATACCATCGAGGCGGCCGCGGACGCGGTCCCCGCGCGACCGAAGGAGACCCTCCCGCCGTGGCTCAGCAGGCCGCCCCCGCCCGCACGACCGGCCCCGCCGCCGCGTTCTCCTCCCTGCGCGGCAACCGCCCCTTCCAGCTCCTGTGGGCGTCGAACCTGTTCTTCTTCGGCGGGGTGTGGACCCAGACGCTCGTGCTCGGCTGGCTCGCGTTCGAGCTCACGCACTCCGAGCTGCTCGTCGCCGTGTACACGGCGGCGCGCCTCGCCCCGATGCTCCTCGGGCCCGTCGCGGGCGCCCTCGCCGACCGCTACGACCGGGTCCGCCTGCTCCTCGTCGCCTGCGTCTGGGCCACCGGCGCGGTCGCCGTGGTCGCCGCGCTGGCGTCCGCCGACCTGCTCCCCTACTGGGCCCTGGTCGTGGGCGGGTTCGCGATAGGCATCGCCCAGTCGCCCTCCCAGCCCGCCCGGATGTCGCTCGTGCTCGATCTCGTCGGCCGGGAGAACCTCTCCAACGCCAACGCGCTCAACTCCATGGCGATGAACATGACGCAGGTGATCGGCCCGGCGCTGGGCGGCGCCATGATCGCCGCGATCGGCGCCCCCGCCGCGCTCTGGGTCTCGACCGCCTGGTACGTCGCGTCACTGCTGCTGTTGCTGCCGCTGCGCCGGCTCCGCACGCGCACCGGGGCGGGCGGGCACGCGTCGACGTCGGTGCTGCGCATGGTCACGAGCGGCTTCCGCGCCATCGCCGGCCACCGGCTCGCGGTCGCCGTCCTGCTGGTCACCCTGGCGGCCAACGTCTTCCTGTGGCCCGTCTACCAGTCGTTCATGCCCGTCTTCGCCGCCGAGTCGTTCGGGCTCGACGCCGCCGGCCTGGGCGCGCTGCTCACCTGCGCGGGCGTGGGCGGGCTGATCGGGTCGCTCGTCATCGCCGCGCTCGGCGACTTCCGCTTCAAGGGCGCCCTGTTCGTGATCGGCACCACCGTGTGGGGCCTGGCCTGGGTGGCGTTCTCGCTCGCCACCGAGCCCGCGACGGCGTTCGCGCTGATGGTCGTCATCGGCCTGGCCAGCGCCGCCTTCGGCGTGCTGCAGACCACCCTGCTGCTCATGACCACCGAGCCCGCGGTGCACGGGCGCGCGCTGGGCCTGCAGGAACTCGCGATCGGCGTCATGCCCGCCGCCACCCTGGTGATCGGCGCCGTCGCCGAGCGCGTCGGGGTGCAGCACACCGCGCTGGGCGCCGCGATCGCGCTCGTCGTCACCCTCGTGGTCCTCATGCTCGCCGTGCCCGACCTGCTGCGCCTCGGCCGGGCCGACGACGGGACCCCCGGTGCCGCGACCGAGGAGGCCGCGTGACGGCCCGAGCACGACGCCGCGCCCCCGCCGCCGTGGCGGCCGTCGTCGCCGGGGTGCTCGCTGCCTCACTCGCCGCGTGCGCGGCGCCCTCTCCCGACTCCCCCACCCCGCAGGAGGCCATCGTGCCCAGCTCGCCGTCCGGTTCCTCGTCCGCCGCGCCCGGCGCCGCGACCCCCGCGCTCCTGCGCGCCGTCGGGCGGGACGACGCCGACGCCGTGGCGGCCGCGCTGCGCGACGGCGCCGACCCCGACGCCCGCGACGGCGACGACCGCCCGGCCCTCGTGACCGCCACGCGCCAGGGCGCCGTCGACGTCGTGCGCGCGCTGCTGGAGGCCGGCGCCGACCCCGACGCGAAGGACGCCATGGCCGACTCCGCGTTCCTCTACGCGGGCGCGGAGGGCCTCGACGACATCCTCCGGCTGACGATCGCGCACGGCGCCGACGTGACGAGCACCAACCGGTACGGCGGCACCGCGCTGATCCCGGCCAGCGAGCACGGGCACGTCTCGACGGTGCGCCTCCTGCTCGACGCCGGCGTGCCCGTCGACCACGTCAACGACCTGGCGTGGACGGCTCTGCACGAGGCGATCGTGCTCGGCGACGGGTCGGCCGACCAGGTCGCCGTCGTGCGCCTCCTGCTCGAGGCCGGCGCCGACCCCACGGTGCGCGACGGGCAGGGCGTGCTGCCCCGCGACCTCGCCGGCTCACGCGGCCACGACGCGATCGTCGCCGAGCTCGACCGCGCCCGCTGACCGCCCTCAGGCCCGGGCGAGGATCGCCGCGGCGAAGGCGTCCAGGGTCGCGGCCGTGCCGGAGTGCTGCATCCACAGCGACGGCTCGGTGAGCTCGAGCTCGATGACCATGGGCGTGCCGTCGTCGCCCGTCACGAGGTCGACGCGCGCGTAGAGGAACGGGCGCTCGCCGCCCACGTTCTCCCGCGCCACCGCGAGGGCCTTCTCGGCGGCGTCGACCTGGTCCGCGGTCGCGGTGGCGGGCGACATCCGCTCGGTGGCGAACTGCCCGTCCGACGGCTGGGCGGGCCCCGTGAGCAGCGCGTGCTTGCGCACCGCGTGCCGCAGCTCGCCGTCGACGAACACGAGGCCGGTCTCCCCCGCGGTGTCCACCGACGTCACGTAGGGCTGGATCATCACGGCGCGGCCGGCGTCGAGCAGGTCCGTCGCGTGCTTGATCGCGAGCGCCCGCGACTGCGCGGACACCGGCTGGTAGCGGCCCGCGTCCTGCGCGCCCGCGCTCACCACGGGCTTGACCACGAAGTCGCCGAAGGCGGGCATGCGCGTGTGGACCGCGCGCTTGGACAGGTGCCGGTCGGGGTCGAGCCAGATCGTCGGGATGACGGGCACGCCCGCGTCCTCGAGGGTGCGCAGGTAGCCCTTGTCCGTGTTCCAGCGCAGGACGTCGGCCGGGTTCTCCAGGCGCGGCACCCGGTCGGCCCAGGCGAGGAACTCGTCGCGCCGGGGCGAGTAGTCCCAGGTGGAGCGGACGACGACGAGGTCGTAGACCGACCAGTCGACGTCCGGGTCGTCCCACACGACGGCCTCGGCCACGGCGCCGCGCTCGGTGAGCGCGTCGAGGAGCGGCCGGTCGTCGCTGTCGAGCCGGGGCAGGGCGGAGCAGGTGGCGAGGCCGATGCGCGTCGAGGTCACGCGCCGAGCCTAGTTCTCCGCCTGGTCGCGGTGCGCGGTGCTCGCCGCCGGCGTGGCGGGCGCGGCGGGCGCGGCGGCGTCGGCCGCGCGGCGCAGCCCCCCGAGGATCCCCGCGGCGGTCAGCGAGCCGACCACCGCCCCGTCGTCGTCGGTCACGGGGACCCGGCCCTGGGACGAGGTCGGCAGGGCCGCCACCCCCTCGAACGCGTCGGCGAGGCTGGCACCGAGCGGGACCGCCGGGGGCGCGGGCTGCACGACGAGGGACGCGTCCTCCAGGTCCTCGCGCCGCACCCGGGCGAGCGCCAGCATCCGCTGGTGCGCGCCGGCGCCGACGAAGTCGCGGACGCGGTCGGTGGCCGGGTGCGCGAGGACGGTCAGCGGCGAGGCGACCTGCTCGAGGTGCCCGCCCTTGGACAGCACCGCGACCCGGTCGCCCAGGCGGACCGCCTCGTCGACGTCGTGGGTGACGAGCACGACGGTGGTGCCCACCTCGCCCAGGATCCGCGCCACCTGGGTCTGCAGGTCCCGGCGCCGCTCGGGGTCGACGGCGCCGAACGGCTCGTCCATGAGCAGCACGGGCGGGTCCGTGGCGAGCGCCCGGGCCACGCCCACCCGCTGCCGCTCGCCGCCCGAGAGCTGGTGCGGGTAGCGGCGGCCGTACTGCCCGGCGGGCAGCCCGACGAGGTCGAGCACCTCGGCGACGCGGGAGCGGACCCGCGACCGGTCCCAGCCGAGCAGGCGCGGGACGGTGGCCACGTTGGCCTCGACGGTGCGGTGCGGCAGCAGGCCCACGTCCTGGATGACGTAGCCGGTGCGGCGGCGCAGCGCCACGGCGTCGACCTGCGTGACGTCCTCGCCGTCCACGAGGACGCGCCCCGACGTCAGCTCGACGAGCCGGTTGATCATCCGCAGGGTGGTCGACTTGCCGCAGCCCGACGGGCCGACCAGCGCCAGCACCTCCCCCGGCTCGACGGTCAGGCTCAGGCCGTCGACCGCGACGGAGCCGTCCGGGTAGGCCTTGCGGACGGCGTCGAGCTCGATGCCGGCGGACAGCCGGGCGGGAGCGGTGGCAGGGGCGGGCATGGCTGCGAGGCTATCGAGGGCTTCCCACACGCCGGCCTGCGGCGCGCCGGGGCGTCGCCCGGCCCGGCGTCGGAGGCTGCCGCTACGGTCGAGCCCATGGTCACCAGCGCTGCCACCACCGCTGCGGACAACCCGTGGTTCTCCTGGTCGTACGTGACCGAGAACGCCGACGTCCTGTGGGCGCGCACCAGCGAGCACGCGCTGCTCACGATCGAGGCGGTCGCGATCGCCGCGCTCGTCGCGGTGCCGCTCGGGCTGCTCGCCTCGCGGGTCCGCTGGCTCGCGGGGCCGCTGCTCGGGACGGCCGCCATCCTGTACACGGTGCCCTCGCTCGCCCTGTTCGCGATCCTCGCGCCGATCATGGGGATCGGCCGGCAGCCGGTGCTGCTCGGCCTCGTCCTGTACGCGCTGCTCGTCATCCTGCGGAACACGGTGACCGGGCTCGACGGCGTCGACCCGGCGGCCGTGGACGCCGCGCGGGGCGTCGGGCACGGCCCGCTCCAGGTGCTGGCGCGGGTCCGGCTGCCCAACGCCCTGCCGAGCATCGTGGCCGGGCTGCGGCTGGCCACCGTCACCACCGTCGCGCTGGTGACGGTGGGCGTGGTCGTGGGCTACGGCGGGCTCGGGCAGCTGATGTTCCAGGGCTTCCGCAACAACTTCTACCGCGCGGAGATCATGACGGCGACCCTTGCCTGCGTCCTGCTCGCCCTCGTCCTCGACCTCGTGCTGTGGGCCGCCGGCCGGGCGCTCACGCCCTGGTTGCGCGGGAGGGCCGCATGACCGGCGCGGCGGCACCCGTCGTCGTGGCGGAGGGCAACGGCGTCGTCGGCGAGGCGATCGCCTACCTCAACGACCCGCTGAGCTGGACGGGGCCCGGCGGCATCCTCGAGCTGGGCCGTGAGCACCTGGCCCTCACGGCGGCGTCCGTGCTCGTCGCCGCGGTGGTCGCCCTGCCCGTCGGTGCGGCGCTGGGTCACCGACGCCGGGGCGGCGGCGTCACCGTGTGGCTGACCAACGCCAGCCGCGCCGTCCCGACGCTCGGCATCATCCTGCTGCTCGCCACGGCGGGCCTGTTCGGCGACGGCGCCACGGTGGTGGCCGCCGCGCTCTTCGCGGTCCCGGTGCTGCTGGTCAACACGTACGAGGGCGTGCGCGGCGCGGACGCCTCGGCGCGCGACGCCGCGGTCGGCCTGGGCATGCCGGGCCGCCAGGTGCTCACCCGCGTCGAGCTGCCGCTGGCCACGGGGCTGGTGGCGGCGGGGGTGCGCACCGCCGTCGTGCAGGTCAGCGCCACCGTGCCGCTGGCCGCGCTCGCCGGCGGCGGCGGGCTCGGCCAGATCATCGCGCTCGGCATGGGCACGCAGCGGTACGGGCAGGTGCTCGCCGGCGGCCTCCTCGTCGCGGCCCTCGCCCTCGTGCTCGACGGCATCTTCGCCGTCGTGCAGCGCGTCGTCACCCCCGCGCCCCTGCGCGCCGCCGCCCGCCGGTAGCGGCCCACGCATCGTCTGCCCGGCAAACCGGTTGCCCCGCCGGGACCTCCGAGGTCGAATAGGGCGGTTCACCCGAATCCCACGCTTGTCCCCCACGGACGGAGAGCACGATGACCTCCCACCGCACGACCACCCTGCGACGCACGACGGCCGCCCTGGCCGCCGTCGTCGGCGCGACGGGTCTGCTCGCCGCCTGCGGCTCCCCCGGATCGGCCGGGGGCGGCGGGTCGACGTCCTCCGCGACGGGCTCCGCCGCCGCCGCCACCTGCGAGGCCGTCCCCGGCGACGCGCTCGTGGTGCTCGAGGACGACAAGAAGCTGCAGACCGTCGACAACATCATCCCGGCGGTGAACGCCGACCTCGCCGCGCAGGCCCCCGACCTGATCCCGCTGCTCGACACGGTGTCCGCCGCGCTCGACACGGACACGCTCATCGGGCTGAACAAGGCGGTCGACATCGACCGCAAGACGTCCGAGGACGTCGCGGCCCAGTTCGTGCAGGACGCCGGGATCGCCGCCGAGGACGACTCGGCCGGCAAGGGCGTGACGGTCGCGATCGGCGCGGCCGACTTCGCCGAGAGCGCCACCCTGGGCAACATCTACGCCGACGTGCTCAAGAGCGCCGGCTACGACGCCACCGTCACCACCATCGGCAACCGCGAGACGTACCTGCCCGCGCTGCTGAAGGGCGACCAGATCCAGATGGTGCCCGAGTACACGGGCACGCTCACCGAGTTCCTCAACAAGGACCTCAACGGCGCGGACGCGAAGCCGCTCGCCTCCGGCGACCTGGACTCCACGGTCGCGGCGCTGACCGACCTCGGCAAGCAGGCCGGCCTCGCGTTCGGCAAGCCCTCGCCAGCCCAGGACCAGAACGCGTTCGCCGTCACCCAGGGGTTCGCGGAGGCGCACGACCTCACCACGCTGAGCGACCTCGCCGCCGCGTGCGGGGGGCTGGTGCTCGGCGCCGGCCCGGAGTGCACGGAGCGCCCCTTCTGCCAGCCGGGTCTCGAGGACACCTACGGCCTGACGTTCTCCGAGTTCCGCTCGCTCGACGCCGGCGGCCCGCTCACCAAGGCGGCGCTGCAGAAGGGCGAGATCACCCTCGGCCTGGTGTTCAGCTCCGACGGCTCCCTCGCGACGTCGGCGGGCTGACCCGCCCCGAGGCACGACGAAGGGCCCCGAGGTCTCCTCGGGGCCCTTCGTCGTGGTCGCCGCCGGGACGGCGGCCCAGGTGCTCGGTCAGTGCTTGGCGACGGCCTTCTCGGCGCCGGCGCCGGTGAGCGACCGGACCTCCATCTCGGCGAACTTCTCCGGGTGCGGCTTCTCCTTGGACAGGAACGTGCCGACGATCCCGAGCAGGAAGCCGAGCGGGATGGACACCAGGCCGGGGTTCGTCAGCGGGAAGACCGCGAAGTCCGCGGACGGGAACATCGCCTTCTCGTCGCCCGACACCGTGGGCGACAGCACGATGAGCACGATGCAGGAGACCAGGCCGCCGTAGATGCTCCACAGCGCGCCCGAGGTGTTGAACCGCTTCCAGAACAGCGAGAACACGATCGTCGGCAGGTTGGCCGAGGCCGCCACCGCGAACGCGAGCGCCACGAGGAACGCGACGTTCTGGTTCTGGGCGAAGACGCCGCCCACGATGGCGATGACGCCGATCACCACGACCGTCCAGCGCGCGATCCGCACCTCCGAGTCCGGCTTGACGTTCCCCCTCTTGATGACGTTGGCGTAGATGTCGTGCGAGAAGCTCGCCGCCGCCGTGATCGTGAGCCCGGCCACCACCGCGAGGATCGTCGCGAACGCCACCGCCGAGATCAGGCCGAGCAGGATCTCCCCGCCGAGGGCGAAGGCCAGCAGCGGCGCCGCGGAGTTCACGCCGCCCGGCGCGTTGAGGATCGCGTCGGGGCCGACCAGCGCTCCGGCGCCGTACCCGAGCACCAGCGTGAACAGGTAGAAGATGCCGATCAGCCAGATCGCCCAGACCACCGAGCGGCGGGCCTCCTTGGCGGTGGGCACCGTGTAGAAGCGCATGAGCACGTGCGGCAGGCCCGCCGTGCCGAGCACCAGGGCCAGCGCCAGGGACAGGAAGCTCAGCTTCGTGGTGCCGGACAGGCCGTACTGCTTGCCGGGCTCGAGCAGCGCCTCGCCGCCCTCGCCGGCCGCCTGGACGGCGCCCCCGAGCACGTCGGAGAGGTTGAATCCGAACTTGGCCAGCACCCAGAACGTCATGATCGCGGCGCCCACGATGAGCAGCACCGCCTTGATGATCTGCACCCAGGTGGTGCCCTTCATGCCGCCCACCAGCACGTAGAGGATCATCAGCGCGCCGACGACGGCGATGACGAGGCTCTGCCCGGCGCGGCTGTCGACGCCTAGCAGCAGGGCGACGAGGCCGCCGGCGCCGGCCATCTGGGCGAGCAGGTAGAAGAAGACGACGAGCAGGGTGGCGAGCGCCGCGGCCATCCGGACCGGCCGCTGGCGCAGCCGGAAGGACAGCACGTCCGCCATCGTGAACTTGCCCGTGTTGCGCAGCAGCTCGGCGACCAGCAGCAGGGCGACGAGCCACGCGACGAGGAAGCCGATGGAGTAGAGGAAGCCGTCGTACCCGTTGATCGCGATGGCGCCGCAGATGCCGAGGAACGACGCGGCCGAGAGGTAGTCGCCGGCGATCGCGGTGCCGTTCTGCGGCCCGGTGAAGTTGCGGCCGCCGGCGTAGAAGTCGGCGGCGGACTTGTTCTGCCGGGACGCGCGGAACACGATCACGAGCGTGACCAGCACGAACGCGGCGAAGATGCCGATGTTCACCCAGGGGTTGCCGACGTCGGTGGTCTCGGCCGCGGAGACGACGGGGGTGCCCGTGACACCCGCGACGGACGTGGACAGGATGCCGCTCACAGCTCGCCCTCCTCGATCTCACGGCGCAGCGCGTCGGCCCGCGCGTCGAACTTCTTGTTGGCCCAGCGGGCGTAGAGCATCGTGATGGCGAACGTGGAGACGAACTGACCGAGCCCGAACAGCAGGCCGACCGTGATGTTGCTCCCGCCCAGGCGGATGCTCATGAAGTCGTGGGCGTAGTTGGCGAGCAGGACGTAGACGAAGTACCAGACGAGGAACAGCGCCGTCATCGGGAAGACGAAGTTCCGGAACGCGCGCCGCAGCCCCTGGAACTCGTCGGACCGCTGCACGCGCTGGTACTCGGTCTCCCCTGGCGGCGGCTCCGCCGTGGACAGGTCGCTCATGATGCCTCCGTTGGCTCATGCGATCGGCCCGGGGCCACGCTGCCCCGGTCGAGAACGTTTCGCGAGGCACACCCTGCTAGAGGGGGCGCATGTGGCGCAAGCCACAAAACGGCGCGTCGAGAACTCGCCCGCGCGGGGCCGGGCTCGTCAGCGGCGCACGTACTCCAGGTCCGTCACGACCCGGCCGGCCGCGGTGCCCTTCTTCTCGAAGCCGGTCAGCACGCGCCCGTCGAAGCGCGGCGCCGCGGCGCCGGGGCCGTGCGCGTTGCGGAAGTCGTCGCTGGCGTCGAGCACCTCGACCATCTGGTCTGCGTACTCCACCCAGTCCGTGGCCAGGCGGAGCACCCCGCCGGGGCGCAGCACCCGCGCGGCCAGCCCGGCGAACTCGGGGGTGACGAGTCGGCGCTTCTGGTGGCGGGACTTGTGCCACGGGTCGGGGAAGAACACCCACAGCTCGCCGACGGACGCCTCGGGCAGGGCCGTGGCGAGCAGCTCCGCCGCGTTCGCCTGCGCGAGGCGGAGGTTGCCGAGCTCGTTGCCCGGCGCTCCGCCGTCGCGCCCCGGGTCGGCGCCGGCGTGCCCGGCCCGCACGATGGCCTGCGCGAGGCCCGGGGTGTACACCTCGACGGCCAGGTGGTCGCGCTCGGGGTGCGCGGCCGCGGCCGCCACGATCGCCTCGCCCTGGCCGGAGCCGACCTCCACGACCAGCGGCGCCGTTCGGCCGAAGACCTGCGCCGGCTCGAGCCGCCACCCCGGGTCGACGGACGTCACCGCGAGGTCGCGGGGCACCTCGACGAGGTACCGGTCGCGCCGGGTGTCCCACGCCTTGCGCTGCGCGGCCGTGAGGCGCGCGCTGCGCCGCACGAAGCTGACCGGCTGCCGGCGGTAGCGCGGGTCGACGGTGTCGGTCGAGGGCTCGGTCGGCTCGGAGGTCACGGGATCGGGCACGGCTCCAGGGTAGTCGGCGCGGGCCCCCGGCCGGTCAGGAGCTGAGCTCCACGAGGGCGAGCAGGGCCGCGCCGTACGCCTCCGCGGGGTCGTCGTCGGCGAAGGTCCGCTGCTCGCCCAGCAGCTCGACGTCGACCTCGTACCGGTCCCGCGCGCCGTCGGGCGTGCTGCGCCGCAGCCCGAGGAAGGTCGAGCGCAGCAGGTCGCGCAGCTGGTCCTCGCGCGGGAGCCAGAGGGCGTCCTCGATGGCCACGGAGTCGAGCGCCCACTCGGTGGTGCCGTTGAACCCGAGGATCGTGCCCGTCGGGTACTCGTGCGCCTGGATCGTCATCGTGCTGACGGTGAAGACGTCCGTGGACAGCTCAGGGGCGTCGATCCGGAACCGGTCGCCGTCGGCCGGGCGCCAGACCAGCCCCGCGTCGCGCAGCCGGGCCGCGAGCTCGGTGGAGATCATCGACACATCGTCCGCCCGTTCGCGGCCCGGCGCGCGCCGTCAGCCCGACCCGAGCACGCGCTCCACGAACCAGAACAGCCCGACGGCCGCGACGGCGGCGGCCGCGGCCGCCGTCACCCACCGCGCGGTACGGGGCGCGCGGCGCCGCAGCAGCACGAGCAGCGGGAACGCCACGGCGATCAGCCCGAGCTGCACCGCCTCGATGCCCACGTTGAACACGAGCAGCGACCCGAGCAGCCCCCACGACCACGGCTCGTCGAGCCCCAGCGCGCCGGCGAAGCCGAGCCCGTGCACCAGGCCGAAGGCGAAGACGACGGCGAGACGCGTGACGTCCGCCCGCGTCAGGTCGTGCCACCGTGCGCGCGGCTCGCGCGCCGCGTCGCCCAGGGTGTCGAGCCGAGGGGGTGCGCCGGGCCGCAGGGCCCACAGGTGCCCGGCGGCGACCGCGGCGATGGAGATCGCGATGACGGGCTCCACCAGCGCGCCGGGCGCGCGCACGGCGCCCGTCGCCGCGAGCAGGAACGTCACCGAGTGCGCCACGGTGAACGAGGTCGCCACCAGGACGACGTCGCGCAGGCGCCGCGACCCGACGATGAGCGCCAGGAGGAACAGCAGGTGGTCGGGGCCGAGCAGCAGGTGCTCCGCCCCGAGCACGAAGAACGCGCCGAGCCGGTGCGCCGTCCGGTGCTCCCCCGTCGTGACGGTCGGCTCCGACGGCGTGAGCACGGCGGACCCCTGCTCGTCGTCGAGGTCGAGGGCGACCATCGTCTCGGTGGTGTGCACGAAGGTCTCGGAGTCGGGGAACAGCGCGCTGAACAGCGTGTGCGTCTCCGCGCTCCCGTCGGATCCGACCGGGCAGGCGTAGTCGAGCACGACCGTGGCGTACGGCGTCCCGCCGCGGTCGCCGACCGTCGGGTCGCCCGCGAGCGCCGGGGTGCAACGGTCGGCTCCGGCGGCCACCTGGAACCGCTCGGTGACGTAGGCCGCGACCTCGTCGGCGTGCTGCGCGAGCTGCGCGTCCTGCGCGGCCGCGCCGCGCGCGTCGTACGCCTCGGCCGTGAGCCAGGCGGACTTCATGAGCAGGTCGTACTCGAGGTCGAGCTCGACGTGCACGTCGGCGCCGTCGCCGGCGGTGACCCGCGCGTACGCGTCGGTGGTGGCGTCGTGCGCGGCGGCGGTCGGGGCCGCCGCCACGGCGGCGAGGCCGGTGAGGCCGAGGACGGCGAGGGCCGCCAGGACGGCGCCGCGACGCGACGCCGTCCTGGCCCGGGTGCGGAGGGTCACCGCTTGCCGCCCCCGGTGGTGAGGATCGCCGGCTCGGCGGCGGTGACGCCGCCCCCGCGCGTGGTGGCCGTGACGATCCAGGCGTACTGGGTGTCCTTCTTGAGGCGGTCCCAGCGCACCGCCGCGACCTCGCCGGAGGCCACCGTCTCGCGCCCGATCACCCGCGTCGGCGCGTACACGGCCAGCGAGTCCGTGACGAACGACGTGGTGCGGGTGGTGAGGTCCACCGGCAGCACCATGTTGTCCGCGGTGGAGTCGTAGCGGG
The DNA here is from genome assembly GCF_042801555.1 of Isoptericola sp. NPDC057559. Taxonomy (NCBI): domain Bacteria; kingdom Bacillati; phylum Actinomycetota; class Actinomycetes; order Micrococcales; family Promicromonosporaceae; genus Isoptericola; species Isoptericola sp. NPDC057559. The sequence continues at coordinate 23,987 of NZ_JBHVFQ010000009.1, read as the reverse complement.
CGTCGGGGTCCCACTCGTCGGCGCCGAAGTCGTCGAGGAACGGCGAGTAGGTGTCCACGTTCATCTCGGCCCGGTCGACGTCGAACTGCAGCAGCCGGAAGTACGACGCCCCGAAGCGCAGCCGCTCGGCCGGGTCGTGGCCGCCGATGCCGGCGAGGCCGACCCGCTGGGCGGGCACGGTGAAGGCCTGGTAGTCCGCGAGGAGCTCCACGACGCCGTCCGCGATCTGCCCGACCTGCGGCTTCACGTTGGTCGTGACGCCGTGCACGTGGCCGGCGAGCACGAGGAAGACGTTGTCGTTCGGCTGGACCACGTACTTGTACAGCGGGGAGCCGTCCGGCGCGGCGAAGCCCGCGTCCCGGCCGTCCTTCTGCGTGCTGGCCTCGAGGTACGCGTGGGTCATGAGGATGCCGTTGCGGTCGGCGTACCGCTCGAAGATCCCGTCGGCCCACTCGGCCTCCTCGCGGGTGACGCCGTAGCCCATGCCGACGGCGACGAAGTCCAGGCCGCCGGCGGAGAACAGGACGTAGTGGTTGGAGTTGTCGCCCTCGCGCCACGACCCGTACTCGGCGTTCTCCCACGACTCGGCCGCGGCCTGGTAGCGGTCGGGACCGAAGTACCGGTTGTACGTGTCGGCGCCACCGGCCGCCCCCGACCAGTTGTCGTGGTTGCCCGCGACGGCCGAGTTGGGGATGCCGTCGATTGTCGCCTGCAGCCGGGAGGAGACCTCGAACTCGCCGGTCACCTCGTCGCGCGTGGCGTCGTCCTTCGGCTCGCGGATGTTGTTCTCGATGAGGTCGCCGGTGTGCGACACGAACGCGATCTTGCGCTCGTCGGCGTTCTCGGCGATCCAGTCGGTGACGCCCGCGTACGCGGACTCCCAGACGGCCCGCTCCTCGGCGGTCTCCGGCTCGACCGCGCCCTCGGACAGGTACTGGGTGTCGGTCATGTGCGCGATGGAGAAGTCGTAGTCGGCCGGGTCGGCGAAGCCCTCCGGGCCCGCGTCGAGGTCGTCCGCGAACGGGTCCGTGGCCGCGACCATGACGTGCACGACGCCGCGGTCGCGGTGCTCGGGGCCGGCCGGCGCGACCAGGACGGTGTCCCCCTCGGCCTGGCCACGGGACGCCGCGATCGTGTCCCAGGCCTTCGCCTTCACGTCCCACACCAGCAGGGAGACCTCGCGGGCCGGGTCGGCGGTGCCGCTCCAGCGCACCACGGGGTGCTCCTCGGCGGTCTTCACCCGCACGTCGAAGCGCTGGTAGGCAACATGGTCGGCCTGCGGGGACGCGAGCGTCTTCCCGTCGCCGGCGGCCAGGCCCTTCGCGGAGGCCTTCGTGGCCCCGCGCGGGTTCAGCTCGGTCGGCACGGCGTCCGCCGTGCCCTGCCGCACCTCGCCCGGCAGCAGCACGTCGGCCTGCGCGAACGACGCGGTGACCTTGCCGCCGTCCGGGCCTGCCACGCGCGCCGAGAGCTGCACCGAGGTCCCGGCGCCCGTCGTCCCGGTGGCGGGGGCGAGGTCGGACGGGACGTCGGGGACGCCGGCGCTCGTGAACGTGATCTCGCGCGTGGCGCTGTTGCCGAGCGAGTCGGAGGTCGCCACCCGCAGCGTGTGCTCGCCCGCGGGCAGGCCGGGCCCGACGGGCGCGCCGAGCGCGACGGCCTCGCCGTCGAGCGTCACCTGCGGGTCGCCGACCACGCCGCGGGGGTCGGTGAGCTCCACCGCCAGCGGGACGGTGCTCGTGAGCTTCGCACCGGCGGCCGGCGTCGAGGACGCGACCTTCGGCGCCGTGTTGTCCGTCTCGAGGACGCGGGTCGCCCGCTCGCCGGTGGTCGACGTCGCCGCGAGCTCGTGCTCGCCGTCCTCGAGGTCCGCGGTGTCGACGTCGGCGCGCAGGCCGCGCGCCGGGGCGTCCACGAGGAAGTGGAGGTCAACCTGGCGGAAGGAGTTGAGGTTGGACCCGCAGGTGCCGTCGCCGAGCGCGTACGACGCCGCGGCGTTCTGCTGCTGCGCCGTGCCCGACGCCGGCGTCAGGACGACGTCGGAGATGGTGAAGTCGTCCAGGTTGCAGTCGTTCCCGAACGCGCCGGTGACGACGTCGACCTCGTTCCAGCCGGGCAGCAGCCACTCGTTGGGGAACGTGATCTCCCCGCGGCCGCCCACGATCGTCTGGTCGATGCGACGCTCGACGCCGTTGATCCGCAGCAGGTTGCTCGCGGACCCGTCGAGCGAGTTGGACCCGACGGCGAACGACACGGTGGCCTCGCCGTGGCCCAGCGCCGAGAACGCCGTCTCGCCGGCCGCGTCGATCGTCCAGTCGAGCTCGACCTTCGGCAGCGCGGAGGTGCTGGAGCCGCAGCTGCCGTCGCCCATGGCGTAGGTGGCCTGGAGGTCGGCCGGGGGCGTGACCGTGCCGTCGGCGACGCTCAGCGCGAGGTCCGACGCCGTGAAGTCGTCGAGGTTCGCGCCGCACGAGGAGGAGACGTCGCCCGCGACCAGCACGATCGTGTTCCTCCCGGGGTGCAGCAGGCGGTTCGGGACGCCCACCTGGACCCGCTCGGAGACGAGGTCACGGCCACCGGGGCCGCGCAGGTCGAGCTGCGTGCCGTTGACGACCAGGTGGTTCTGGTAGCGGGTCTCGATCGAGTTGGTGCCGACGTCGAACGAGAACACCGAGACGCCGTCGCCGAGGGTCGGCGGACCCGCGGCGGGCTCGCCGTCCACCGTGAGCGACGCCGTGCCGCCCTCGCCGTCCGCGGCCGCGGAGGCGGTCACCGTCTGCACGCCGCGCGTCAGCGTGCCGTCCTCCGGCGAGAGCGCGGGCGCGCCGACCGGGGAGTTGTTGACCCGTACGGTGTGCGTCGCGCTCGCGCCGGACCGCGTGGTCGCGACGATCTCGTGCGCGCCGTTCGCGAGGGCCGTCGTGTCGACGTCCGCGGCGAGGCCCGTGGTGGCCCCCGGCACGCCCGCGACCTCGAACGTCACCGTCGCCTCCTTGACGTAGGAGGTGTTGCTGCCGCAGGAGCCGTCGCCCATCGAGTAGGTGAACGCGTCGCCGGTGTCGACGGCGGTCTCACCGAGCAGCTCGAGCTGCACCTCCGACACCACGAAGTCGTCGAAGTTCACGCCGCACGAGGAGTCGATCCCGCCGGCGTGGATCTCGACCGTGTTGGCGCCCTGCACCAGCCACTCGTCGGGCACCGGCACCTCGACGCGCTCCGACACCCACGTGCGCTCCTGCGCCACGCGGTGCCCGTTGACCACGAGGTAGTTGCCGAACGCGACGTCGGCGGAGTTGCTGCCGACGTCGAACGTCAGCGCGGACGTGCCGGCCGTCGCGGCGGCGCCGGGCAGGTCCGCCCCGTCCACCGTGATCCGCCCGACCGGGTCGCCCGCCGTCGTCGGGGCCGCCGCGACCCGGGTGGTGCCCGAGAGGTGGGCGCCGTCCTTCGGCGTCAGCGTGGGCGCCGTCCCGGGCTTGCCCGGCTTCCCCGGCTTGCCCGGCGTGCCGTGCTTCGCGGCGCCGTCCGACGTCGTGGGGGCGTCGGGCCAGCCGGGGAACCCGGGGAACCGGCCGTCGGTGGTGTCGCCCGTCGCGTCCGCCGTCCGGCTCGCGGCCGGGGTCCCGGGCGGGCTCGTGGGCGTCGCCGTCGCCGGCGCGAGGCCGGCGCTCGGTATCGCCAGCGACGCCGCCACGACGCACGCGGCGACGGTGGACGCGCGCAGGCGTCCTGAGGGGTTCGGCCGCATCAGCGTGCCGTCCTTCCTGTCGTCGATGAGGGGAAGGGCGCTCCCGCCAGGCAGCCCGGGCTCACCCGGGGCACCAGGTTTCCCAGGCCGGGTGAACTTTCCGGTGCGTGCCGCGGGCGACCGGGAGAACTCTGGACGACGTCTGGACGTGGTCTCGACAGGCGGACGGGACGACGAAGCCCCGCCCGGCGATGCCGGACGGGGCTGGGTGGTGCGCCATCAGGGACTCGAACCCCGAACCCGCTGATTAAGAGTCAGCTGCTCTGCCAATTGAGCTAATGGCGCGTGGCCAGAGGACGCCCACGGCTCGCGCCCGGGCGGTCCTCGCACGACGAGGCCCTCGCGGAGCGAGGACCTCGTTGCTGGTGCGCCATCAGGGACTCGAACCCCGAACCCGCTGATTAAGAGTCAGCTGCTCTGCCAATTGAGCTAATGGCGCCGGCGGTGTGAAACATTACCAGCCGTCAGCACGTGTCGAGAAACCGTCGTGCCCGGTCAGGTCTGTGACCTCGGCGACAGCCGCCCGTCGCGCGCGCGCCGGCTCAGCGGAACGCCTGCACGCCCGTCAGGTGCCGGCCGAGGATCAGCGTGTGCACCTCGTCGGTGCCCTCGTACGTGCGCACCGACTCGAGGTTCGCGGCGTGCCGCATCGGCGGGTGCTCGAGGGTGATCCCGTCGCCGCCCAGGATCGTGCGGGCGGTCCGGGCCACCTCGATCGCGCCCCGCACGTTGGCGAGCTTGCCCGCCGAGATCATGTGCGGCTCCAGCCGCCCGGCGTCCTTGAGCCGCCCCAGGCGCAGAGCGAGGAGCTGCCCCCGCGAGACCTCGAGCGCCATGTCCACCAGCTTCGCCTGGGTGAGCTGGAAGGCCGCCAGGGGCCGGCCGAACTGGACCCGCTCCCCCGCGTGCCGCAGCGCAGAGTCCAGGCAGTCGCGGGCCGCCCCGGTCGCGCCCCACGCGATGCCGTACCGCGCCTCGTCGAGGCACGCGAACGGCCCGGCCAGGCCCGGGTGCAGCGGCAGGATCGCGTCGGCCGGCAGGCGCACGTCGTCGAGCACGACGTCGCACTGGACGGACGCCCGCAGGGAGAGCTTCGGCTCGATCGGGGTCGCGACGAAACCGGGCGTCGAGGTCGGCACCAGGAACCCGCGGACGCGCGGCCGCGCCTCCGCGCCGTGCTCGCCCTCGGCCGGGTCCGACGCACGCGCCCACACCACGGCGACGTCCGCGATCGACGCGAGCCCGATCCAGCGCTTGCGGCCGGAGAGCACCCACGCGTCGCCCTCGCGGGTCGCGGCGGTCCGCATCGCCGCCGGGTCGGACCCGGCGGCGGGCTCGGTGAGCGCGAAGCAGCCGATCGTCTCCCCCGCCGCCATCCCCGGCAGCCACCGCTCGCGCTGTGCCGGCGACCCGTGCTTCGCGATCGCCGACATCGCCAGCGAGCCCTGCACCGACACGAACGTGCGGATCCCCGAGTCGCCCGCCTCGAGCTCGGCCATCGCGAGCCCGTACTCGACCGCCGACCGGCCGGCGCAGCCGTAGCCCTCCAGGTGCATGCCGAGCAGGCCCGCCTCCGCGAGCCGGGGCACCAGGTCGCGCGGGAAGACGCCGTCCGCGAACCACCCCGCGACGTGCGGGCGGACGTGCTCGTCCACCAGCGCCCGCACGCGGTCGCGCGTCGCGCGCTCCGCGGGGCTCAGCTCGTCGTCGAGCGCGAGCAGGTCGAGAGGGTCCGCGGGTCGGGCGTCGTCGCCGGTCATGGGCCCACCGTAGCGACGGCGGGCACGGACGCCAGGGGCGGCGACCGTCAGAGGTAGAGGCCGGTCGCGCCCGAGTCGTCGTCGGTCTCGGTGACGCCGTGCACGTCGCGCTCGCGCAGCAGCACGTAGTCGGTGCCGCCGAGGTCCACCTCGGCGCGGTCCTCCGGGTCGTAGAGGACGCGGTCGCCCACGGCCACCTGGCGCACGTGCTCGCCCTTCGCCACCACCTGGGCCCACGCGAGCCGCTTGGGCCCGGACGCCGTCGCGGGGATCACGAGCCCCGCCGTCGACTGCCGCTCGGACGAGTCGACCTCCGGCTGCACCAGCAGCCGGTCGTGCAGCATGCGGATGGGCAGCGGCTTGCCGTCGGGCGTGGTGCGGGGCGTGGCGTCGGTCACGGGCCCCACGCTAGACGACCGGGGAGTCTAGGCTCGACGCCGAGCCCGCGCCCGCGACCCGTCGCCGGGCGACCGCACGCAGCCTCAAGCACGCATCCCGAAGGAGCCCCCGTGACCCGTCTCGCCGTCGGCGACGCCGCCCCCGCCCTCGAGCTGCCCGCCGTCCTCCCCGACGCGACGGGCACCGGCCACACCACCGGCACCTTCTCGCTGGCCGACGCGCTCGCCGAGCCGGGCCGCAAGGGCGTCGTCGTGTACTTCTACCCGGCCGCCATGACGCCGGGCTGCACCACCGAGGCCTGCGACTTCCGCGACTCGCTCGCCTCCCTGCAGGGCGCCGGCTACGCGGTCGTCGGCGTCTCCCCCGACGGCGTGGACAAGCTCACGAAGTTCGCCGAGCGCGACGCCCTGACGTTCCCCCTCCTCGCCGACACCGAGCACACCGCGCTCGAGGCGTGGGGCGCCTGGGGCGAGAAGAAGAACTACGGCAAGACGTACGTGGGCGTCATCCGCTCCACCGTCGTCGTCGACCCCGACGGCACCGTCGCCGTGGCCCAGTACAACGTCAAGGCGACCGGGCACGTCGCCCGGGTGCGCAAGACCCTCGGCCTCGACTGAGGGTCTTCGCGAGAGTGCCGGAGACGGGGGTCGAACCCGCACGCCCTGAGGGCACGGCGATCTAAACGCCGCATGTCTGCCAATTCCATCACTCCGGCCAGCGGGCGCCAGTGTAGCTAGGCCGCATTCTCGTCAGGGCCTGCGCGGCCGACCACACCACGCGTCGGGCCGTGCCGCCCTCGCGACCGACCTGCGAAGTTCGGCGTCTGCGCATGACAGTTGGGGCACAGGAAGCGTAGGTTCTCCGCCCGATTGTCCCGGAACTCCCCGCTGATGTGGTCGACGTGCAGCGTGAGCGGCGCGCCCCGCCACTGACCGTCGCACCCACATCCCTCGCAGACGTACGCCCGGCCGACCTCGAGCAGCGCCCTGCGCAGCTGGTGCGGCGGGCGCCTCCTCGTCGCCGACAGGTCACGGACCAAGACGTCCGCCGCCGACAACCTGCTACCGACTCGCCGCGATCCCTGGTCGCGGCGGAAATGGCTTGTGTCGATCTCCAGTCTCTTCAGCATCCGGCTGATGTGGGCATGAGTGCCGCCGGTCTGCGTCAACCCCAGGCGACGAAGGACGCCGGCGACCGAGTCGGACTGCGCAGACGCAGCCGAAAGCACCTCAGCCGTGTACTTACGCCGTTGGCGCGTGAAGTGGCTCGTGTCGATACAAAACTCTTTGATCCTCTTGGCGATGTGACTGTACGAGCCGCTGCGCAGCGGGACGCCGAGATACCGAAGGACATCCGCGTAGGAGGTGGCGTTCGCCGCTGCGTCCGCGAGCAGTTCCTCGGTGTACGTTCTGCGCCGACCCATGCATCGAACACTAGTTCGATCCCCCGACATGGAGCACCACGCACGACGGCCGCCCCGGGAAGCCCCGGGGCGGCCGTCGTGCGTGGTGCCGGCGTCGCGGCGATCAGGCCTGCGGGGCGCCGTCGTTCGCGGCGGCGATCTGCGAGCGCACCTCGTCCATGTCGAGGCCCTTGACGGCCTCGACGACCTGCTTGAGAGCGGGGGCGGGCAGCGCGCCGGCCTGGTTGAAGACGAGCACGCCCTCGCGGAACGCCATGAGCGTCGGGATGGCGCTCACGCCCGCGGCGGCGGCGATGCGCTGGTGCGCCTCGGTGTCGATCTTCGCGTGCACGACGTCCGCGTTCTCCTCGGACGACGCCTCGAAGACCGGCCCGAACTGCTTGCACGGGCCGCACCACTCGGCCCAGAAGTCGACGAGCACGATGTCGTTGTCGGTGACGGTCTTCTCGAACGTGTCGTCGGTCAGCTCGACGGTGGCCATGGGTGTCCTTCCATCAGGGGGTCTCCTGCGCACAGCGCCGGGACGCTCCTCAGTATTCCCGGGGCACCCGTCCCCGCGCGCTGCGGCGGGGTGGGGCGGGGTGCGGGCTGGTAGAAACGACCTGTGACGGACACGGCCGAGTTCCCTGGTGACGACGAGTTCTACCCCGACGAGCCGCAGCCCGCCGGCTGGCTCACGCCGGAGGACCTCGCGGCCGTGCGCGCGCAGCTGCCCCTCGTCTACGTCGACGCCGTGCCGGTGCGCGTCGACGACTCGGGCGACGTGGTCGCCGTCGGGCTGCTGCTGCGCGTCACCCCGCTCGGCACGATGACGCGCGCGCTGGTCTCCGGACGCGTGCTCTACCACGAGCGGGTGCGCGACGCGCTGCTGCGGCACATCGAGAAGGACCTGGGGCCGGTGGCGCTGCCGCAGGTCCCGGCGTCGCCGCAGCCGTTCACGGTGGCGGAGTACTTCCCCACCCCGGGCATCACCGCCTACCACGACCCGCGCCAGCACGCGGTGTCGCTGGCGTACGTCGTGCCGGTGACGGGCGACTGCCGCCCGCAGCAGGACGCGCTCGACCTCGCGTGGGTCACCCCCGAGGAGGCCTGCAGCGACACGGTGCAGGCGGAGATGATCCACGGGCAGGGCACGATCGTGAAGCAGGCGATGGCCTGGGTGGGCCGCGTCTCGTGAGCCGTCGGGCCGCGTCGGCCGGGCACCTGCTGGTCGCCCTGCCGGCACTCGGGGGCGTCCTCATGGAGCTGGTCATCGCCCTCGTCGACGGGCCGGGCGCGGCGGGCACCACGGCCGAGCGGCTGGTCCGCCTGTTCTCGTACTTCACGATCCTGTCCAACGTGGGCGTCGGCGTCGTGTCGGTGCTGCTCGCCCTCGACCCCGCCCGCGACGGCCGCCTGCTGCGCGTCGTGCACCTCGACGCCCTGCTGTGCATCGTCGTCACGGGCGTCGTCTACAACACGGTGCTCGCGGGCACCGTGCCCGGCCTCACGCAGGCCGGGCAGCTGTCGAACGTGCTGCTGCACATGGCCTCGCCCGTGCTCGCGGTCGTCGTGTGGCTGCTCGCCGGGCCGCGGCCGCGGGTGGACGCCCGGACCGTCGCCTGGTCGGTGGTGGGGCCGCTCGCGTGGATCGGTTACACGTTCGTGCGGGGCGCGGCCGTCGGCTGGTACCCGTACCCGTTCCTCGACGTCGGGGAGCTGGGCCTGGGCCGGGCGCTGGTGAACGCCGGCCTCGTGGCGGCGATGTTCCTGCTGCTCGCGCTCCTGGCGGGCTGGGCGGACCGGCGGCTGCCCGCGGCGCCGGACGCACGCGTGGCCGGCTGATCCTGGGCGTCAGCCGCCGGCGGCCCGCCCCGCCACGCCCTCCCCGTCCCCCAGGCCCACCCACCACGGCCCGTACCCGAGGCGCGCCTGCTCCCAGGCCACGACGTCGCGCGCGAGCGAGCCCTCGGTGACGTCCACCGCGGCCACCGCGGCGGCCGCCACGCTCGACGTGCGGACGTAGTCGTCGAACACCTGCTGCTTGCCCGCCAGCAGCTGCACGACCCGCTCGTCCACGCCGTCCTCCGCGAGCAGCCGGTGGGCGTGGACCGACCGCACCTGGCCCATCCGGTGCAGCCGCGCGACCGCCTGCTCCTCGGCGGCGGGCGTGAGCTGCGGCTCGCACAGCACCACGACGCTCGCCGCCTGCAGGTTGAGCCCGGTCCCGCCCACGGAGATCTGGGCCACCAGCACGGCGCCGCCGTCGTCGGCGCCGAACGCGTCGACCACCCCCTGCCGGTCGGCGACCGGCACGTCGCCCGTCAGCGGGCCGTGCACGCGCGCGCCGCGGGCGCCCAGGGTCGCGGCCACAGTGTCCAGCACGGCCCGGAAGTAGGAGAAGACGACGACGCTGCGGCCCTCGTCGCGTGCCTCATCGACGATCTCGAGCAGCCGCGAGAGCTTGGCGCAGGCGGCGGGGTCGCCGTGCGCGCCGGCCGACCACGCGGCCTGCCGCATCGCCATGAGGTTGCCCGCGGCGACGGCGTCGCGATAGGCGCGGTCGTCGCCGCGGGTCAGGTCCACCCAGCTGTCGGCGGCGATGATCCCCGGGAGCTCGACCAGCACGTCCTCCTGGTTACGACGCAGGTAGGCCGGCGCCACGGTGCGCCGGAACGCGTCCGGGCCGAGCAGCCCCAGGTGCGCCGGGAGCTGCGCGACCAGGTCCGGCTGCAGCACCCGCACGAGCTCGAGGAAGTCGTCGAGCCTGTTGTCCATCGGCGTCCCGGTGAGGAACAGCACCCGCCACACGAGGCGCGCCCAGCGGCCCACGGCCCGCGCCCGCCGGGTGCGGGGGTTCTTCACGTAGTGCGCCTCGTCGACGACGACGAGGCCCACCTCGCCCACGTCGGTCGGCACCGCCGGGAGCCCCTCGAAGCTGGTGAGACCCACGCCGCCCTCGGCGGCCCACGCCGCGATCGCGGCGTCGCGCCCCTCCCCGTGCAGGCGGTGCGCCGTGAGCGTGGTCCGGTGCTCCACCTCCCGCGCCCAGTTCGCGAGCAGGCTCGCCGGGCAGACCACGAGGAACCGTCGCTCACCGCACGCCGCCAGGTGCGCCATCACCGCGAGCGCCTGAACGGTCTTGCCGAGCCCCATCTCGTCGCCGAGGAGCGCCCTGCCCTGGTTGAGCGCGAACCGCGCGCCGAACTCCTGGTACCCGCGCAACGACACCCGCATCGCGCCGAGGTCGAGCGGGTGCGCGCCGACCCGGTCGACGAGGGCCTGCGGCAGGAGGCCGCGCGCGGCGAGGGCGTCCTGCGCCTGCGGCACGATGCCGACCAGGGTCGTGTAGTACTCGGCGGAGCGCCGCTCGAAGTCGGCGGCGAGGTCGAGCACGCCGGGGTCGGGCTCCCGGACGGCAGCGCCGAGCGCGTCGAGCGTCGCGGGCAGGTCGGCGAGGACGGGCGAGGCGTCCCACGCCTGCAGCGAGGCGAGGGCGGCGGCCGCCGCGCGGCGCGTGCCGGGCAGGGCCAGCCAGAGCCGGGCGGCGTGGCGGGCGCGGCGTGCCGCCGGCAGCGCGGCCGCGACGGTCGAGGCGTAGTCGGTGAGCGCGGTGCGATGCGGCTCGACGAGCGGCCGCAGCCGCATCACCCGGTGCAGGAGCGCCAGGAGCCGCTCGGCGCCGTCGGGCGTGGGCAGCCCGGCCCGGTCGATCCCGATGCGCAGCGGCTGCAGGCCGGCGGCCGCGCCGGCGAGCTGCGCGACGGCGGCCACCACGCCGCGCGCCGTCGTGTCGCCCACGCCGGGCAGGGCCGCGAGGTCGCGCGCCTCGACGTCGAGCAGGTCCGCGGCGGTCAGGTACCCCGCCGCATGGACGGCGGCCAGGCGCAGGTTGCGCTCCGTCATCTCGCCCAGGCGGGCGCTGTCGATGCGGGCGAGCTCCTCGCGCACCCGCCGGCGCTCGTCGTCGTGCACCCACGCGGCGACGGCGACGACCGCACCGTCGAGGTGGTCGAGCACGGACTGCGCCGCGCCGGCCATGCGCGCGTGCCGGTCGACGAGGGCGCGCGCCTCCCGCCCCGGCGCGACCGGGGTGGCGGGGGCGAGCGGGTCGGTGGCCACGGGCCGAGGGTAGGGCACCGTGCCCGCGAGGGCGGGACCGGCCGGGATGTGCCGCACGCGCCGCGCTCGGTGGAGCGCAACCTCCCAGGCCTCGCGATCCGCCTCGCCCTCGGGCAACCGGCCGGTGCAGTACCGGTGGAGCCACGCCCGCGGCCCGCCGCTCGGCGTCCTTCTCGCTCACCGGCTTGCCCTGGTCATCGAGCTCGAGCACGTTGGCGAAGACCGCGAACAGGGTCTCCATCGCGCTCGGGTCGTCGCGCAGCATGCCCCAGTACTCGACGTCCTTCAGGAGGGGATGTCCCACGGAGCCGCGGCGACCCAGCCCGCGAACCGACGATGGGCGCGTGCGTCCCGGAGGACAGGTTCGTGGTGCGGACGCGACTGTACGGGGCCAGGGCCCGGGGTCAGGCAGGGGCGGTCCCGACGGCCGAGAGCACGACCGACCTCAGCTCGGCCAAGGACTCCACCGGCCGGGGCGAGCCCCAGACCTGCTGGGCGAAGACCTGGAGCCATTCCTGCAGCTGCTCCGCGACCTCCTCCTGCGTCATGGCGTCGGGCGAGTCGCACCACACGGAGAGATGGGCGCCGACCACGGGCGTCCCCGCCGGCAGCTCGAAGTCACCGGCGCTGCCAGCCGCGCCCATGAAGGTCCGGGGAGTCCACCGCTCGTAGATCCCCCGGGGGTTCTTGTACGGCCCTTGGCCCAGCCCTTCCGACGTCAGGATGAAGTACAGGTAGTCACCGTTGGAGTTGATCAGGTCGTGGCCCGCGGCCGCGTAGTCGGCCGCGGTGGGCTTGCTCGTGTTCCACCGGATCCACACGTCCGCCTGCGTGCGCGGGTCGATCCGCGACACCCCTTCGCCCGGGCGGATGTCGTCGTTCCACACGCGGGGCGTGAACCCGTGCGCGCGGACCAGCCCGGCGAGCTCGTTGAGGTAGGCCTCATAGGCGTCGAGCGCCGTCGCCGCCGGGTTGCCCGTGACCTGCCGGGCATAGTCGACGAGCTGCGGGGCCGACTCGTCCGAAATCACGTCCGGCCCGGTGCCCTGCCACGGCGCGGGGAAGTACTCGTCGCCGCCGAGGTGGAACACCGTGCCGTCGAAGAGCTCGCACATCTCCTCGACGATCTCGCGCACGAGCGCCCGCGCGCCCGGCCGGCTGATGTCCAGGTACCCCGGGTGCCGGGTGCCGTCGCGGAGCACCAGCTGGTGCTCCGGGTGGAACGCCAGGATGTGGTCCATGTGGCCGGGGCTGTCCACGTCCGGGTGGACGCGCACGTGGTGCGCCCGCGCGAAGTCGAGGATGTCCCGGACCTCGGCCTTGGTGAGGTGCTGCGGGGATGCGATCTCCGGGTGGGTCTCGGACTCGACGCCGAACCCGAGCCCCTCCGAGATGTGCAGCTGGAGCGTGTTCATCTTCAGGTAGGCCATCTCGCTGATGAGTGCCTTGATCCAGTCCGGGCTGAAGTACTTGCGGCCGATGTCGAGCATGAGGGCGCGCTCGTCCAGTTCCGGCCAGTCGACGACGACGCCGCCCGGGCGACCTCCCGAGCGAAGCAGTTGGAGCAGGGTGCGCGTTCCGCTGAACACCCCGGCGCGCGACGGCGCCGAGATCCGGATCCCGTGGCCAGTGCTCAGCACGTAACCCTCGGGATGCGGGACCTCGGGGAGGTCCGCGACCTCGAGCACGATGTCGGTCCGGCGCGGCCGGGCCGTCGTCAGGACCTCCAGGTGATGGTCGAGCAGTCCCGCGAGCCGGAGGTCGCGCGCGAGCAGGGCGGCCTCGGACCGCAGCATGTCGGCCTCGTCGCCGACGAGCGCGATGCGTCGGGCGGCGACGATCGGCAGGCCCGGCCCCCCGGGGCTATATCGCTGGGGCGCCGGCAGCAGGGGCGGGGCCGTGGGGACGACCCGTGCCCCGGGGCTCGCGGAGGCCGTCGGCACGCCGAGCCCGGCGAGCAGGGGGACCGTGACCCCGGCGGCGAGCACGGTGCGGCGCGACGGACGGGAAACAGGCAGCGCTGACATGTTGACCCTCTCGATCGACACTGATGCACGTCGCACCCTGTCAGAGATTCCCACAGTGGTCTAGACCTGTGCGTGCCCGTTTGCCCGCCAGCGCGTCGGCCCGGCCGATCAGGCGCCGAGGTCGAGCACCGGCCAGTCCGCCAGGTCGGCGCGCATGCGCCGGTCGTGGGTCGCGACGACGACGGCGGCGGGCGTGGCGATCAGCGCCCGGGTCAGCTCGTCCACGAGGTCCACCGAGAGATGGTTCGTGGGCTCGTCGAGCAGCAGCAGATGAGGGGCGTGCAGGAGGGCCCGCGCGAGCTCGAACCGCCGCCGCTGCCCCGCCGACAGCTCGGCGAGCGGGCGCTCCAGGTCCTCCTCGCCGAGCAGCCCGAGGGCGGCCACCGGCACCACGTGCTCCGGGTCGAGCTCGCCACGGCTCAGCAGCTCCAGCGCCTCCGCCGCGTACGCGTCGAAGCCCGACGGCGGCCCCGCGTCCTCGCCGTCCGCCGACGACGTCGGCGCCGTGACCGGGGCCGCCGTCAGGCCCGCGAGCGCCGTCTCCTGCGCCACGACGCCCAGGCGTGCGCCGGGGGTCACGGTCCGGCTGCCGCGCGCGAGCGCCACCCGGCCGGCCAGCGCGGCCAGCAGGGTCGACTTGCCCGCGCCGTTCGGACCGACGACGAGCAGCCGGCCCGACGGCGGCACCACCACGCGCGTGCCGGGCAGGTCGAGCCGCACGCCGCCGTCGTCGGCCAGCACCCGGGGCGAGCGGACCTCGACGAGGGGGTCGCCCGGGTCCCACCCGGGCGACATGGACGGCAGGTCCGGGAAGGCGAGGCGTGCCGGCGGCACCGGCACCTCGACGGCCTCCGCCTCGAGCTGCTGCACGAGGCGGTCCGCGGCCTTGACGTGGATGCGGGCACGGGTGGCGCGGCGGTGCTTCTGCGACCCCTTGGCCGGTCGCCACTCGTCGGAGAGCCCCTCGTAGGACGCGTCGAGGCGCTCGGCCAGCACCCGGGCGCGCTCCTGCTCGGCGCGGTAGCGCTGCCGCCACCGGTGCAGCGCCTGGTTCTTGGCGAACCGGTAGGCGAGGTAGCCAGGCTGCCCGTAGAGCACCGGCTTGCCGTCCATCGACGGGTCGAGGTCGAGGATGGCGGTGGCGACGTCGTCCAGCAGCTCGCGGTCGTGCGTCACGACGACGACGCCGCCCTGCCACGCGACCAGCTCTCCGGTGAGGAACTCGATCGCGGAGTCGTCGAGGTGGTTGGTGGGCTCGTCGAGCAGCAGCAGGTCGGCGCGCTCCGCGAGCCGGCACGCCAGACGCACCCGGTACCGCTGCCCGACGGACAGCGTGTCCAGGCGCCGGTCGAGGTCGCGCACGGCGCCCAGGCGGGTGAGCGCCACGTCGACCCGCCGGTCCGCGTCCCACGCGGCGAGGTGCTCCGCACGGGCGAGCAGCCCGGACAGGCGGCGCAGGTCCCCGGTCTCGTGGTCGAAGGACGCGGCCTCCTTCTCGATCTCCGCGGCGAGCGCGCGCAGCCCGGCGAGCGTGCTGCGCACCAGGTCGCCGACCGTCTCCCCCGACCCCGCGGCCAGCTCCTGCTCCACCAGCGCGACGGTGCCGCGCCGGCGCACCGCGCCGCGCGCCGGGTGCAGGTCCCCCGCGAGCAGGTGCAGGAGCGTCGACTTGCCGGAGCCGTTCTCCCCCACCACGCCGAGCCGGGTGCCGTCGGACACGCGCAGGCTCACGCCGTCGAGCACCGGGCGGCCGGGGTAGGCGAACGCGAGGTCCGTGGCGGTGAGCTGCACCGGACAACCCTACGTGCCGCCCCGCACCCGCCCACGGCGCCGGACGGGCCGGGCGGGCGCTCGCATAGGGTGGCGGCATGACTTCCCCCGCTTCCGAGGCCGCCCTGCGCGCCGACGGCCGCACGCCCGACCAGCTCCGCCCGGTGACCATCACCCGCGGCTGGACCGAGAACGCCGAGGGCTCCGTGCTGGTCGAGTTCGGCAAGACCCGCGTGCTGTGCACCGCGTCGTTCACCGAGGGCGTGCCGCGCTGGAAGAAGGGGTCCGGCGAGGGCTGGGTCACCGCCGAGTACGCGATGCTCCCCCGCGCCACGAACGACCGCAGCCAGCGGGAGTCGGTCAAGGGCAAGATCGGCGGCCGCACGCACGAGATCTCCCGCCTCATCGGCCGCGCGCTGCGCGCCGTCGTCGACGTGACCGCCCTCGGCGAGAACACGATCGTGCTCGACTGCGACGTGCTGCAGGCCGACGGCGGCACCCGCACCGCGGCGATCACCGGCGCGTACGTGGCGCTGGCCGACGCCGTCGCGTGGGGCACCCGCCACGGCCACGTCACCGGCGGCAGGAAGGTCCTCACGGACTCGGTCGCGGCGGTCAGCGTCGGCATCATCGACGGCACCCCGATGCTCGACCTGCCCTACGTCGAGGACGTGCGGGCCGAGACGGACATGAACGTCGTGACGACGGGCGCCGGCACCTTCGTCGAGGTGCAGGGCACCGCCGAGCACGCGCCGTTCGACCGTGCCGAGCTCGACGCCCTGCTCGACCTCGCCGTCGCCGGCACGGCCGACCTCACCGAGATCCAGCGCGCCGCGCTGGCCCAGGAGCTGTGAGGATGACCGACGCGACCACCGGCGTGACGGTCCCCGCCGGCGCCCGCCTCGTGCTGGCCACGCACAACCGCGGCAAGCTCGTGGAGCTGCGCGCCATCCTGCGCGACCAGCCCGGCCTGGACGCCCTGCCCGACGAGGCCGTGGTGTCGGCGGCCGACGTCGGCGCCCCCGAGCCGGTCGAGGACGGCGTGTCGTTCGTCGAGAACGCGCTCATCAAGGCCCGTGCGCTGGCCGCGGCGACCGGCCTGCCCGCCGTCGCGGACGACTCCGGCCTCAGCGTCGACGTCATGGGCGGCGCGCCCGGCATCTTCTCCGCCCGCTGGTCGGGCAGGCACGGCGACGACGAGGCGAACCTCCGGCTCCTCCTCGCCCAGCTGGGCGACGTGCACGACGAGCACCGCGCGGCGGCGTTCGTCTGCGCGGCGGCGCTGGTCACCCCGGACGGGCGCGAGGAGGTGTGCCTCGGCGAGATGCCCGGCACGCTGGTGCGCGCCCCGCGCGGGAGCAACGGCTTCGGCTACGACCCGATCCACGTGCCCGTCGAGCAGGCCCCGGCCGCCGACGGCACGCCCGGCACGCGCACGTCGTCCGAGCTCGAGCCGGCGGAGAAGAACGCGATCAGCCACCGCGGCAAGGCCTTCCGCGCCCTCGCCCCGGCGGTCGCCGCCGCCCTCTGACGGTTGGCGGGTGCGGTCGTGGCCCGGTTCCGCCTTGGAACCGGGCCACGAGCGCCCCCGCGGCGTCAGGACGCGCGACGGCGGGCGGCGAACGATGCGATCGCGCGCCAGCCCAGCAGGGTCGCGCCGAGGAACAGCGCGGTGACGACCGCGAAGGACACCTCGACGCCGCCGACGCCGAGGGCGGGCCGCAGGGCCAGCCCCAGCACGACGGTCGCGAACCAGACGGCGACGCCGGTGGGCCACACCCGCGCCGGCGCGCGCCACGCGCGAGCCGCGAGCCAGCCGACGGCGAGGCCCACGAGGAACGGCAGTCCCACCAGGGCGACGTGACCGAGGTCGCCGGAGGTCGCGTGGCTCATGGTGCCCACCACGGTGAACACGACGACGCACACGAGGTCGCAGACGACGGCCGGCCACACGGCGCGGGTCGCGGGCACGGCGGGGCCGGTCGGGGCGGGGGTGCTGGGGGCGCTCACGGGGCCGAGGCTACCCGTCACAGCTCGTGCACCCCGCCGGCCACCGCGGCCTCCACGGGGCCGTCGTAGGCGGTGCGCGCCTCGGCGACCGCGACCTCGGGCGAGTTCCACACCGGCAGGTGCGTGAGCAGCAGGCGGCGCACGCCGGCGGCCGCAGCGGCCTCCCCGGCCCGACGGCCGGTGAGGTGGATGCCGCGCTCGACGCCGTCGTCGCGCCCCTCCTGGAACGCGGCCTCGACGAGGAACAGGTCGGCACCGCGGGCCCCCTCGACCAGGCCGTCGCAGGCGTCGGTGTCGCCCGAGTAGGCCAGCGTGACCCGCTCGCCGGGGCGGACGCTCGACGGGCCGGTCACCCGGATCCCGTACGCCTCGACCGGGTGGTAGACGGCGAACGGCTCCAGCTCGAAGGGGCCCACGCGCACGGCGGTGCCCGGCTGCCAGGGGCGGACGTCGTACTCGCCGTCCATCGAGTCCCCCGGCCCGAGCCCGTACATCGCGGCCGCCCGCTCGGCGGTGCCGGCCGGTCCGAGGACGGGCAGCCGGCGCCCGACGCCCGTGCGGGCGCCGCCCCGCTCCGGGTGGTACCGCAGGTACACGTACAGGCCGGACAGGTCCGCGCAGTGGTCGGGGTGCAGGTGGGACAGCGCGACGGCGTCCAGGTCGAGCGGGTCCACGTGCCGCTGCAGCGCTCCCAGGCCCCCGTTGCCGAGGTCGAGCACCACGTTCCACTCCCGCTCGCCGTCGTGCGCCTGGACGAGGTACGTGGACGCCGGCGACCCGGGGCCAGGGAACGATCCGGAGACTCCGAGGGTGACGAGCCTCATGCGGCCTCCACGAGGGCCACCTCGGGCCCCAGGAAGCGGCGCGCGAGCTGCTCGAACGGCTCGGGGTCGCCGGTGGACAGGAAGCGGTGCACGGGCGGCGGGGCGTCCGGCGAGCGCTCGAGGTCGTGCTGCACCAGGTTGCGGTAC
This sequence comes from Isoptericola sp. NPDC057559, assembly GCF_042801555.1. Lineage (NCBI taxonomy): Bacteria > Bacillati > Actinomycetota > Actinomycetes > Micrococcales > Promicromonosporaceae > Isoptericola > Isoptericola sp. NPDC057559. The sequence continues at coordinate 5,778 of NZ_JBHVFQ010000009.1, read as the reverse complement.
ACGTCCTTGGCGGTCTCCTCGGCGCTGGACACGAGGGTGACGTCCTCGCCCATCACGTACGACACGGCGCCGGCCAGCAGCGGGTAGTGCGTGCAGCCGAGCACGAGGGTGTCGACGCCCGCGGCGCGGACCGGGTCGAGGTAGCGGTGGGCGACCTCGAGCACCTCGGGGCCGGACGTCTGCCCCCGCTCCACCAGCGGCACGAAGTCGGGGCACGCCTGGGTGGTGATCTCCAGCCCGGGGGCCACGTGGAACGCGTCCTCGTAGGCGCGCGAGTCCACGGTCGCCTTCGTGCCGATGACGCCGATGCGCCCGGTCTTCGACGCGAGGACGGCGCGCCGGGCGGCGGGACGGATCACCTCGACGACGGGGATGCCCCGGCGCACGGTGTAGCGCTCCCGCGCGTCGGGCAGCGCGACGGCGGTGGCGGAGTTGCAGGCGATGACCAGCATCTTGACGCCCTCGTCGACCAGCCGGTCCATCACGGCGAGCGCCATCGCGCGCACGGCCGCGAGCGGCTTCGGCCCGTAGGGGCTGTTGGCCGTGTCGCCCAGGTAGAGCACCTGCTCATGGGGCAGCTGGTCGAGGATGGAGCGTGCGACGGTGAGCCCGCCGACGCCGCTGTCGAAGATCCCGATGGGGGCGTCGTTCACGCCTGGCAGCCTAGTCGTGACGGGCGGTCAGGACGGCGGGGAGTGAGCGGCGACACGGCGTGGCGCCCGCCACAGCAGCGCCCCGACCTGCGGTCACACGCTCGGGCGCCCCGCCCGCAGGTCCGCGAGCATCTCCTCCACCAGCGACTCCTGGGCGAACCCGGCGGCGACGAAGACGCCGCCCCAGTACCGCCGCTCCGCGCCGGACAGGCCGACCCGCTCCCAGCCGGCGACCTCGGACCCGTCGTCCTCGCCCCCGTCGCCCCCGTCGCCCCCGTCACGCTGCTCGTCGTCCGCGTCGGCCCAGCCCTCGTCGTCCTCGTCCTCGACGCCGGCGAAGACCTCGTCGTGCAGCGTCTCGACGTCGGCGTCGTCGACCAGGCCGAGGCGCTCGGCGAGGACGAGGCGAAGGTCGGTCAGCGCGCCGGCGAAGTCCTGCGCGGACTCGCGCGGCACGACGATCTCGGCCCCCACCCGCGGGTCGTCCGAGAGCTCGTCGGAGGCGTCGACGGCGTCGGCGAAGGCCACGAGGCGTGCGACCTTCCCCGCCGCGAGGTCGGTCTGGGTGAGGTGCCGGAACTCGGCGGCGACGTCCGCGTCCTCCTCGTGGGCGTCGGGCAGCAGCCGCAGCACCGCCGGGTCCTGCGGCACGCGCGCCACGCCCGTGAACGCGATGCCGTCGCCGACCTCGATGCCCGGCTCGAGGCCCGCCTCGGCGCCCAGGAGCTCCGCGACGTCGCGCGCGACCCGCGCGAGCACCTCCCGTTCGACGTCGTCCCAGCGCGCGACGTAGCCCGCCGGCGCGGACCGGAACGGCGTCACGCCGCGCCTCCCTCGGCCCCGCCGTCCGGCGAGCCCGACTGCCGCAGCGTGGCCCACAGACCGAACCCGTGCATCGCCTGCACGTCCACCTCCATGCGCTCGCGCGGCCCTGATGACACCACGGCCCGGCCGTCCTGGTGCACCTGCAGCATCAGCTTCTGCGCCCGCGCGGGCGGGTAGCCGAAGTAGCTCTCGAAGACGTAGCTCACGTAGGACATGAGGTTCACCGGGTCGTTCCACACGATGGTGACCCAGGGGTCCGCGACGGCCGGCGTCGCCTCGACCCGGGTCTCGCGCTGCACCTCGGTCGCGACCGCCGTCGCGCGCGTCGTCGTCTGCCCGTTCACCGTCTCACCCTAAGCACAGCCGCAGGGCGGTCGTCGACCGTCCGTCAGACGGTCGCCGGCAAGCCGGATGACGTCCCGCGCCCTACCGTGTCCCCATGACCGACGAGCCCCGGGGCGGCGTCGCCCCGCCGCCCGGCGCCGCGCTGTCGCCTGCCGCCCCCGCCGTCCCTGCCGTCCCGGACTCGGTCCCGGCCGCGCCCCTCCCGTCCGTCCGCTCGTCGGTCGCGCTCCTCACGGACCGCTACGAGCTGACGATGCTGCAGGCGGCGCTCGCCGACGGCACCGCGCACCGGCACTGCGTCTTCGAGGTGTTCACGCGGCGTCTGCCGGCCGGCCGCCGCTACGGCGTGCTCGCGGGCACCGGCCGCATCCTCGAGGCGCTCGCCCACTTCCGCTTCGGCGACGCGGAGCTCGCGTACCTCGAACGGGCGGGCGTCGTGGACGACCGCACCCTCGACTTCCTGCGCGGCTACCGGTTCACCGGCACCGTCCAGGGGTACGCCGAGGGCGAGATCTTCTTCCCCGGCTCGCCCGTGCTGCAGGTCGAGGGCACCTTCGCGGAGGCCGTGCTGCTGGAGACGCTCGTCCTGTCGATCCTCAACTACGACTCGGCCATCGCGTCCGCCGCGTCCCGCATGACCAGTGCCGCCGTCGACCGCCCGGTGCTGGAGATGGGGTCGCGCCGGGCGCACGAGCAGGCCGCGGTCGCGGCCGCGCGCTCCGCCGTCGTGGGCGGGTTCACCGGCACGTCGAACCTCGAGGCGGGCATGCGGTACGGGCTCGACACGATCGGCACCGCCGCGCACGCGTTCACCCTGCTGCACGACGACGAGCGGTCGGCCTTCGACTCCCAGGTCGCGTCGCTCGGCCGCGGCACCACCCTGCTGGTCGACACCTACGACGTGCGGCGCGGCGTCGAGAACGCCATCGCCGCCGCCGGCCCGTCCCTGGGCGCCGTGCGCCTCGACTCCGGCGACCTCGGCGTGCTCGCGGTCGAGGTGCGGCGCCAGCTCGACGAGCTGGGCGCCACGGGCACGAAGATCGTCGTGACGTCCGACCTGGACGAGCACGCCATCGCGGGGCTCGCCGCCGTGCCCGTCGACGTGTACGGCGTGGGCACGTCGCTCGTCACCGGGTCGGGCGCGCCCACCTGCGGCATGGTCTACAAGCTGGTGGCCCGCGCCGACGCGTCGGGCGTGCTGCAGCCGGTGGCCAAGGCGTCCACCCTCAAGACGAGCCAGGGCGGCCGCAAGGGCGCCGCCCGGCGGTACGGCCCCGACGGCCGCGCCGTCGAGGAGGTGCTCGTCACCGGGCCCGACGACCTCGTGGTCGCGTGGTCGCCCGAGGACCACGCGGCGGCCGGCGACGACGGCGAGCGCGCCGACCTGCGCAACCTCCTGGTGCCGCTGGTCGTGGACGGTGCCGTCGACTCCCGCTGGGTCGGCGCCTACGGCGTGCAGAACGCCGCCAAGCACCACCTGCAGGCCCGTGCGGAGCTGCCGCGCGGGGGCCGCCGGCTCTCCGCCGGCGACCCGGCCATCCCGACCGTGGGCCTCGCGCTGTCCTAGCCTCGCGCCGTCCCAGGGCGGGCGGCGCGGCTACTTCTTGCCGACGAACCAGCCGCGCACCATCTCGACCCGTGCCGTGAGCTGCTCGGCCGTGGCCAGCGGCACCTCGGGGCCGCCGCAGCGGCGCCGCAGCTCGTTGTGCACCGAGCCGTGCGGGGTGCTGGACTTGCGCGCCCACGCGGACACCAGCTTGGACAGCTCCTTGCGCAGGTCGGCGGCGCGCCGGTGCTCGGCCTCCGACTGCTCCAGCGCGGCCTCCGAGGCCGTCGCCCCGCCGCGGCCGCGCACCTGCTGCGCCTGCCGCTGGCGCAGCAGCGTGGTCACCTGGTCGGCCTCGAGCAGGCCGGGCAGCCCGAGGAAGTCGAGCTCCTCCGCGGAGCCCACGTCCGCGCCCGTGCCGAACTCGCCGCCGTCGAACAGGACGCGGTCGAAGGAGGCCTGCGCCTCGAGCGCCTCGAACGAGCCCAGGAGCTCCCCCGACGCCTTCTCCTCCCGGTTCGCGGCCGCGAGGAGCTCGGCCTCGGGGTCGTACTCGATCCCCTGCTCCTCGGCCGTCTTCGGTCGGTCCAGCGCGTGGTCCCGCTCGATCTCCATGCCGTTGGCCAGCTCGAGCAGCAACGGCACGCTCGGCAGGAACACCGACGCCGTCTCGCCGCGCTTGCGGGCGCGCACGAAGCGGCCGACGGCCTGCGCGAAGAACAGCGGCGTGGAGGTGCTCGTGGCGTAGACGCCGACGGCGAGCCGCGGCACGTCCACGCCCTCGGACACCATGCGCACGGCGACCATCCAGCGCGAGTCGCCCTGGGCGAACTCGTCGATCCGGGCGCTCGCGCCGTCGTCGTCCGACAGCACCACCGTGGGGCTCTGCCCCGTCAGGCGCGCGAGGTGCCCGGCGTACGCGCGCGCGTCGGTCTGGTCCGTCGCGATGACCAGGCCGCCCGCGTCGGGCACCACGCGGCGCATCTCGGTGAGCCGCTTGTCCGCCCCCGCGAGGACGGACGGGATCCACTCGCCGTTCGGGTCCAGCGCGGTGCGCCACGCCTGGGCGTGCATGTCCTTGGTCATCGCCTCGCCGAGGCGGGCGCTGATCTCGTCGCCCGCCTTGGTGCGCCAGCGCATGTTGCCCGAGTACGTCATGAACAGCACCGGCCGCACGACGTGGTCGCGCAGCGCGTCGCCGTAGCCGTACGTGTAGTCCGCCTTGGAGCGGCGGACGCCGTCGCGGTCCTCCTCGTACGTGACGAACGGGATCGGCGCGGTGTCCGAGCGGAACGGCGTGCCCGTCAGCGCGAGGCGCCGCGTGGCGTCCTCGAACGCCTCGCGCACCGCGTCGCCCCAGCTCAGGGCGTCGCCGCCGTGGTGCACCTCGTCGAGGATGACGAGGGTGCGGGCGGCCTCCGTGCGCGCGCGGTGCAGCGCGGGCTTGGCCGCCACCTGCGCGTACGTGAGGGCGACGCCGTCATAGTGCGAGCCGTGCCGGCCCTGGCTGTTCTTGAACGACGGGTCGATCCGGATGCCCACGCGTGCGGCGGCGTCCGCCCACTGGTGCTTGAGGTGCTCGGTGGGCGCGACGACCGTCACGCGACGGACCAGGCCCGCCTCGAGCATCTCGGTGGCGATGCGCAGCGCGAACGTCGTCTTGCCGGCGCCCGGCGTCGCGACCGCGAGGAAGTCGCGCGGGTCGCGCTGCCGGTACAGCTCCAGCGCCTCCGCCTGCCAGGCACGGAGGTTGGACGCGGTGCCCCACGGGGCGCGGCGCGGGAACGCCGGGCTGAGGTGGGAGGCCGCGACCGACGACGGCGACTGCGGCAGCGGCTTCGCGGCCGGCTCCGCCGCGGCGGCGAAGAGGTCGAAGCCGTCGGGGTCGGGGGTGGACTCGGGCTCGTTCAGCGGCTGCGCGCTCACTTGCCGGAGTCGCCCTCGCCGCCCTCGCCGTCCTGAGGGTCGCGGAGACCGTCGTAGATCTCCTTGCAGACCGGGCACACCGGGAACTTCGACGGGTCGCGGCCCGGCACCCACACCTTGCCGCAGAGCGCGATCACGGGCTTGCCCGACAGGGCCGACTCCATGATCTTCTCCTTGCGCACGTAGTGCGCGAAGCGCTCGTGGTCGCCCGGCTCCGCCGCCTGCTCGCGGGTGTCCGGGCGCTCCAGCACGCTGGTGCCGGCCCCGGTGTCCTGCGAGGGGTCGGCGGGCGGGGTGGAGAGGGGATCGCTCATGCCGGGAAGTCTACGACGCACCCCCCGACGCTCCCGGTCCTCCACCGCCCCCGTGCCCCGGATCCGGGTACGGATCACAGGCCCTGCCAGTCCGGCTTGGAGGCGAAGGTCTGGCGGTAGTAGTCGCCCAGCTGCAGCCGCGAGGCCGCCGCGTCGTCGACCAGCACCG